>JBMOFU010000035.1:0-20136 GCA_049318725.1 Phototrophicaceae bacterium
GGACGCCCCGTTGGGCGTCCCTACTTGGGCTTGTTGGCGGATCGTTGGCGGATCATCGGGTCGAAGGCGTCACGCACGCCGTCGCCAATCACGTAGAAGCACAGCACAGAAAATGTGATGAGCAGGCCGGGGAACACAATCAACTGCCATGCGTTGGGCGTGCGAATGAAGTCCCGCGAGTTGCTTAACATGTTGCCCCATGTGGGCGTGGGCGGCTGCACACCAATCCCCAAAAAGCTGAGGGCGGCTTCGGTGAGCATCAGCCCGCCGATGTCAATTGCCAGCGTAATCACCAACACCGAAATCAAGTTGGGCAAAATATGTTGCCACATGATATGCAACGGGGAAGCGCCCATCGCACGCGCACTGATGACAAATTCACGCTCGCGCAACGACAGCGTTTCCCCGCGAACCAAGCGTGTCGTTCCCGTCCAGCCGAGCAAGCCCAGTACAAGCGTGATCGTCACTGGGCCGGGGCGGAAGATGGCCGCAATGATAATCAACAGAAATAGGCTGGGGATGGAGGTCAACGTCGTAATCACCCATAAGATGAAGTCGTCCACGACGCCGCCGTAATACCCCATGATGATCCCTAGTGCGATGCCAATCACAATCGAAATGATGGCCGCAACAAAGGCAATCCCCAACGTCACGCGCCCGGCATATGCCAAGCGCGCCAGTTGATCGCGGCCTAAGTCGTCTGTGCCAAGCGGATGCCCAACTGCCCCGACTGGCGCAAATTTGTTTTCAAGGTCAATGTCGGTGTACGTTGTACCAAGCACGGTTTCGATGACGGGCGCACCAAGCGCGAACACCACCAAGACCAGCAAGATGAAAATCATAGTCATGGTCAGGCGGTCACGCCAAAGCCGACCCAGTGCCTTTTGATACAGTGACTCGCTGGCGCTGGACTTACGCTTGTCTTCTTCAAGTTGGGCAATGCGGGCATTTTTTATGGCTATATTGGCGGTCATTTGGCGTTCTCCGTTAAAACCGAATCCGGGGGTCAATCAGGGCATATAACACATCAGAGATGATGAAGCCTAAAATCGTCGCCACACTCCCCAACAAGACCGTCCCCATCACCAACGGATAGTCAAAGGTCAACACCGCGTTGATAGACAGCCGCCCTAGCCCCGGCCACGTAAATACAGATTCCGTCAGCACCGCCCCCCCCAATAGCCCTGTGATTGCTGGGCCTAAAAAGGTTGCAATGGGGATTAACGCATTGCGTGCGCCGTGCCGCAACCACACCTCACGCGGGGCTAACCCCTTGGCGCGGGCAGTCCGCATATAGTCTTGGTTGACCACTTCGAGCATCGAAGCGCGCATATAGCGCGAATAGCCTGCCATGATGCCAGTGCCAAGTGTGATGGTGGGTAAAATCAAATAATTCAGCCGATCATAAATCGGCGCGCACCCACCCATCAACGAGGCCTTACAGCGCCCAGAAAGCGGCGCCCAGCCCAACACCACACCAAACGTGAGAATCAAGATCAAACCCAACCAAAATGTAGGCATGGCGTTAAACACCACTGCCAACACGCGGGTGATGTTGTCGAACCATCCCCCACGGTTGACCGCCGCCACAATCCCAATCGGTAGCCCCAGCAAGAGGCCAAACACCAACGCCGATATCGTGAGTTCTAGGGTAGGCCGAACCAGTTCCCCAATCACACGGATGACGGGCTTTTGGCTGTGA
Source organism: Phototrophicaceae bacterium (assembly GCA_049318725.1). Lineage (GTDB taxonomy): Bacteria > Chloroflexota > Anaerolineae > Aggregatilineales > Phototrophicaceae > CAIRDJ01. The sequence continues at coordinate 1,703 of JBMOFU010000035.1, forward strand.
GAAAATGAATTGCCTAAATCGCCGCGCAAAATCCCGCGCCGTGTGCCGTAACTTTCTGGCGTGCCATCTAGGTCAAGGTCGCGTTGGCGCCAGTCATCGCCAAACAGCCAATGCACATATTGGACGATCCACGGGTCGCCCACGCCCATTTGGGCTTCAAGGCGGGCTTTTTGCTCAGGGGAAAACTTCGGGTCGTTGGTCAGCGCCCGTACTGGGCCGCCCGGTGCTGCTGTCATCAACAAATAAGACAGGAGTGTAATGCCAAACATCGTCGGGATGGATTGAATGAGCCGACGGAGAATATATTTTGCCATAGTGATTCCCTAAAACACACTTCAATAGGTTTTCATTTAGGAGGATGCCATCCCACACTTACCCATAATCGGCGGGATTCAATCATCGCTTCTCGATTCATTTGCAGCCGCGCTATTGTTGCGCGCCCTATAGCATCTTTTCCGACCAATTCTATGCCCACAGAATCCCACTGAAAATGCGCTTGCCATAGTTGTTGGCGTGGATTAAACAGTGGTATTAGAGAGCCAGTTTGGGGGTCAACCCCATCAAGGAAATCCCGCTTAAATTGGTTACAGCCACGACAAGCAAGGCATAGGTTATCAAGGTTGTTTTGTCCACCATGCTTGGTCGGCAAAATATGATCCACTTCCATCCCCACAACAATTGCCTTTAAAGTCTGGCAATATTCACAACGGGACTTTGCTCTTAAGATGACAGCTTGTCTCAAACCATCTGAGATTTTACTCATGGGGTAGATTTGAGATACGCTTCAACCGCTTGCCCACGTTGTTGTAGCAAGACTAACACCCGCGAACGAAGCAAGATCAGTTGGTCAAGTTGAACTTGTCGTTGCTGAAGTTCTTGCTCGTCTGCCGCTGTAAGGGATGCTTCTTTAGCAGCCGATACTAAGCTATCAAAGCGGGTATCTTGCATTTGTTCAGCCAACTGAACCGCCAATATCCACAATTGAATAGTGCTGAGTTCATTAAGCAACTGTGGAATTTCAGTAAAGGGGTGGGCAGAAAAGAACAAATTTAGCCCTTCTGCCAAGATTACCTCTAGCGGAAGATTGGCATCAAGGGCAATTCGCTCGGTACGTTCTGTTAATTCGGCAGGTAGGTCTAATGTAACAGTGATTGCAACCATTTTATCACTTCCACAGACACAGCTTGTATCTGACGATTTTACATCGCCTAGTATACTACCGTCGTGCCTAAATCTATAGGCATAAGGGGCGACACCGCATGGCATCGCCCCGACAAACATCACTTTTTAGCCTACAAAGCGATCACGAACCCTACTCAGCCGCCACCGTCCACTCAAGGATGTTCCAGTCAATGACGTTCGGGTACGGAGAGAAACCCGTCACATTGTCGGTGGCAGCGTACATCCCGTTTTGGCTGAACAGCCACAGGTACGGCATTTCGTCGTACATGATCTCTTGCATTTGGCCGTAGATTACCGCACGGGCGGCTTGGTCGCAGCCCGGAACGGTATCTGCTTGTTCTTCTAGCGCATAGTATTCTTCGTTGTAGAACGACGTGAAGTTGTTCCCGCTACCGGGGGCGTCAGCGGCAGCACCAAACAATTGGATGGTGTCTGGACGGTCTGGGAATGCCGCACGCCAACCGAGAATAAAGGCATCATACGATTGGGTGTCCATCACTTCGAGCAAGGTATTAAACTCAATCCCTTGGAAGTTGACGGTCACACCGAGGTCGGCCAATTGCTCTTGGACAATCGTGCCGATGGCCTCACGGCGGGTATTGCCAGCGTTGGTCAGCAGTTCAAACTCAAAGGGCGTGCCGGCATAGCTGGCATCTACTGTTTCAGCATACAAACAGCCGTCGCAAATACGCACACCGTCTGGGCCCATCGGCCAACCGGCTTCGTCCAACAGTTGGGCGGCCAGTGCCGTATCAAAGGCGCGCGGAGCCAATTCTGTATTGAGCGCCCAAGACGCTGGGGTGATGTGGGCAGGCATCCGTGTGCCGTTACCGAACAACGCGCCCTCAATCATGGCGTCTACGTCTACGGCATGGCCGAGCGCCTGACGTACCAGTTTATCGCCGAAGATCGGGTGAATGCCCTGTTCAACCCGTGCGCCGCTCTCATCAAGGGCAGGTTGTGGGTTTTCTGGGTCGGCAAGGTTAAAGGCAAGGTAGTCCCATGTATTGCCGGGGTACTCATAGACTTGCAAGCCTTCAGCTTCACGCACGATGTCTTGTTGGGTAGCGCTGATGCTTTCGAGGAAGTTGATTTCGCCCGCCAAGAGTTGTTCAAGCAACACAGTGGCGTCAGTAGAAACCAATTGGATGAAGCCATCGAGGGTGCTACCGCCCTCTGGGGCATCAAAGTAGTTCGGGTCGGTAATCAGGGTGGTGAGTTCGCCTGAGCGATATTGACCAAACGTGAATTGGCCGGCGGTCACAGTCGGAGCAGTGTTGAACTCGATCGTTTCAAGGTCAGCCGGGGCAAATTGGCTGAACACCTGTGACGGAATGGGGCGCAACCCACCGATATTGTTCAATGCGCTGCATGAGGGGCTTTTCATGACAATTTCGAGGGTGAAGTCGTCAATCTTGGTGACACTGGCAAATTCCTCAAGGATGTAAGCCACTGGGTGGCCGACATCGGCATTTTGCATCAACTCATAGTTATAGATCACATCGTCAGCGTTGATCGGCTCGCCATCTGACCAGAAAATATCATCGCGCAGGGTGATGGTGTAGGTCAGGTTGTCTTCAGAAACCGTCCAGTCCTTTGCCAAGCCCCCTTCAGCAGTCGGAGAAATGCTCTGGGTCACGGGGTCTACTGCGACCAGCCCAACAAAAAGATAGCCGACAATATCCGAACAGTCGGTTGCCGTGCAGTAAATCGGGCTAAAGGTCGCTGGGCCAGCGCCAAATGTTGCCGTAATGGCAACGTCTTCTTCTTGTGCCGCAATGGGCAAAGCCAATAAAGCTGTCAACGCGGCCAGCAACAGCCACATCACCATTTTGGAACGTTGCATCATGAAAAAATTCTCCAGCGTGTCGTTAACAATAGGCAATCAAGGTAGCGTTTTGCGCCACCCTATAAAACTTAACTAAATTTATGTTCAATTGCAACACATTGTGAAAGATTCATGCAAATTCTAACCCAAGCGCTCGGCAAATTGGCGTTCTGCATTGCGTCGGCGGTAACTGATCGGTGATGCAGGCGGGTTCTCCTCATAAAAGTTCACCAACGTTGCCAACACTTCCGCCAACGGAGTGTAGGCCATCCCTAGCGCTGCCTTACTTTTGTCGTTGCTCAACTCAGACATCCATAAGTCACTAAACGGGGAACAATCTGGCAAGAAGCCGTTGGCCTCTAGCAAGCGCCGTTCTACGCTGACGGTTTGCACAGGCAATTGCAACTGTTCGCCAAGCAGGGTCAAAAACCCTTCTAGGGATAGGGTTTCGTCTTGCGCGATATTATAGGCTTCGCCCTTGCCCACATCACTTTGGATCAAGCGCTCAATCGCTTGGATGACATCCCCGGCGTAGACGTGGCGCAACAGATAATCTGGCGTATCTGGCACTAGCACGGGGCCGCCGTCTTTAATCCGCAGGATGTAGCCGTATAAGCGGTTGAAGGGGTCGCGCTCACTGTTGACCATCGGCAACCGTAAGGATGTATAGGGGAAGCGTCGTTCACTGAATGCCCGCATAAAAACATCTTCGGCGTGGCGCTTTTGCAGCCCATACGTCCATTCTTCATGGTCATAGGTATTCAACTGCGGTTCGGGGATGCACTCCCCGGCGTAGTCGTCTTCACGGAACGGGCGGGTAAGGTCATAGCGCAACAGATACACTTGCCCGGTGCTGATGAAGATATAGCGCCCGACCTTGCCGTGTAGTAGCTCTACAATCACTTCGGCGTCACCGCCATCAAACAGCGCGAAGTCTATGACCGCATCATAGCGCTTGCCGTTGAGGGCTTGTTCCAGTTGCGCGGGGATTGTGCGGTCTGCGCGCAAGTGCTGAATGCCGGACGGCAAATCGTTGCGGCTAATCCCACGGTTCAAAATCGTGAGATTGTGGCCGGCTTGATGCAAACGCACCGAGAGTAAATGCCCCATGTTACGAGTTCCACCGATGATGAGAATATCCATAATGTGTGGCGTCCTTTTGCAGTGCGTTGCCAATTTCGTTCATTTTAATTGATTTTCAAGATTCCAAGCGTGCTACCCCCCAGTAATGGTGGGGCAAGCGCGTTTTCCAAAAATGTGAGATTTTAGGGGAGGGGCGCAAACTATCGCGCCGCCAGATACAACCCATATGCGCTACAATACCCCTATTTCCGTGCGCTTCGGGGTTGCCAGTGGCGCGTTTCTGGACTATTATAGTAGGCAATCACGGCGATGTAGCCAAGTGGTAAGGCAATTCTCTGCAAAAGAATCATCCGTCGGTTCGATTCCGACCATCGCCTTAAACGAGTGTGCAAACACTCGTTTTTGCTTGTTGAACGTGCAAGGCAAGCCATGACCGATCCCGAAACACCCCCACCATCGATTCAGAGCGATCAACGCCCAATCCCACCGCTGCCAAACTATACCCTGTCCAGTGTTTGCCCATGTTGTGAGGCAGAAACGTTCAAACTGGCCTGCAAAGTACGTTGCCCGCGCTGTGGGTTCGTCTGGGATTGCAGCGAGTTATGACAACACCCCAACCAACACCAGTGAAACCAGCACGACAGTGGCAAACGCGCTATAGATAATCGTATCTCGTTGCACAGGGCGCAGCACTGCCATTGGGATGTACTGTTCGTGGGCAGGGAGCGGGGTTAACTGCGGCACCGTCAAGTAGCCCAAAATCAAGCCGCCTATCAAGCCGCCCAAGTGCGCCAAATTGCCGATATTCGGCAAAGCCAGCCCTAGCGCAAAGTTGATAACCACCACCCCCACCGCACTGCGTAGGAAGTACATCGCCCGTTGACGCCCCAACACATGCCGCAAGCGGTACAGCAGTGCAATCTGCGCGCCGAACAGTCCAAAGATCGCGCCAGAAGCCCCCGCCCCATAGACCGACTCATTCCCAAAGGCGAGGCTGAACAAGCTGCCGGTAATCCCGCTGAGGAGGTAAATCAGCAAGAAGCGCCCATGCCCATAAAAACGTTCGAGGCCTGCTCCCTCTACATAAAGCGCATAGCTGTTGAACAAAAGATGCGGCACCGTCCAGTGCAAGAAGATGCTAGTCAAAATTCGGTAATATTCACCAAACTGATAGACCTGCACAGTGTTATTCGCGCCGCGCAACAGCAGCCAATCTCCCCACGCAGGGACGAAAAACCCCGCGACAAACAAGGTCACATTGACCACCAGTAACCCGCGTGTGACCAGCGGGCGCATCGGGGGGATGGCAATCGGTGGGCGGTCAAACTGCGGTGGCGCGGGTGGCGGGGGGGCTTCACGGTAAAGGGGATGCTTATTGGTCATGGTAGGAATTGCTCCACGAAACAGGTGATAGGGGAATGCAGTCTATTCTATCAAATTGCGATTGTGAACCCCCTCAAAAATGGCTGCTTGGCAAAATTTCTAACGTCTCTCTAGTGGCTTGACCTGCCCTTCTTGCCACATCCTGATATAATGGACGGTAGCTCGGGCGCGGGTTGCCCTATAGGATAGCTCAATCTCAAGTACCCGAAAACATTTACTATAAACTGTTCACTGGCGCGTCAACGCGCCGCATGTGCCGGAGGAAATGCACCGTGCCGAACAAAATGGAACGCTTCACGCAGCGGGCGCGGCGAGTTTTGAGCCTAGCGCAAGAAGAAGCAGAACGGCTCCAACATAACCACATTGGCACGGAGCATCTGCTCTTAGGGCTAATGCGTGAAGAAGGTGGCGTTGCCGGGCGCGTTTTGCGTGAATTAGGCTTAGAGCAAAGCCGCGTGGAAGAACTGGTTGAGCGCATGACCCGCGCGACACCACGCCCAACCAATGCGCCGCTTGATCTTTCACCGGGGACGAAGCGCGTCCTTGAATTGGCCGTAGATGAAGCCCGCCGCATGGGGCATCACTACATTGGGACGGAACACCTGCTTTTGGGGTTAGTTCGCCAAACTGAGGGCGTTGCCATTGATGTTTTGCGCCGCTTAGGGGTCAGCCCCGAAGAAGTGCGCCGCCAAACCCGCCGCGTCTTGCAAGAAAGCCCCGTTCAGACGACGCAGACCGAAGAACAGACTCCACAGCCGCAAAACCGACCCAGCAAGAAGCCCCGCACAGAGGCCAAAACGCCGCTGGTGGATCAACTGGCAACCGACCTGACAAAATTGGCCGAAGAAGGCAAACTTGACCCAGTAATCGGGCGCGAGACTGAAATCGAGCGCGTGATTCAAGTGTTGAGCCGCCGCCGCAAGAACAACCCGGCGCTCATTGGTGAGCCGGGCGTAGGCAAGACGGCCATCGTAGAAGGCTTGGCACAGCGCGTCGTAGATGAAGACGTTCCCAAGCCGTTGATTGGCAAGCGTGTGCTGCAATTGGATGTCGGCTCATTGGTGGCTGGCACGATGTACCGCGGGCAATTTGAAGAACGGCTCAAGCGCGTCATTGAAGAACTTAAGCAATCAGACAGCATCCTGTTCATTGACGAAGTGCATATGCTCGTGGGCGCAGGCAGCGCAGGCAGCAGCGTAGACGCCGCCAACATCCTCAAACCCGCGTTGGCGCGTGGTGAACTGCAATGCGTGGGCGCAACCACCCTAGACGAGTATCGCAAGCACATTGAAAGCGACCAAGCCCTAGAGCGCCGCTTCCAACAGATTATCGTCAACGAACCTTCAATTGAAGAAACCATTGAAATCCTGCAAGGGATTAAGCCGCCCTACCAAGAACACCATAACGTCGAAATCACCGACGAAGCCATCGAAGCCGCTGCAAACCTTTCTGCCCGCTACGTGCCAGACCGCTTCTTGCCAGACAAAGCCATTGACTTGATTGACGAAGCCTCTGCCCGCCTGCGGATGTACAAGAGTTCAGAATCTTCTCAGGTACGCCGCACGCAAACCGAACTGCGCGACCTGCAATATGAACTCGATGACCTCAAAGAAACCAACGGCGAAGCCGAAGAAATCACCCATCTTGAACAACGGGTGCAAGACCTTGAAGCGACCCTAGAAAAATGGCGCAGCAACTGGAACCCCGAAACGGGTCAACCACGCCTCACCGCCGAAGATATTGCCGAAGTCGTTTCGATGTGGACGGGCATCCCCGTGATGCGGATGACGCAAGAAGAAACCGCCCGCTTGATCCAGATGGAAGCGGAAATGCACAAGCGGATCATCGGCCAAAATGAGGCGATTGTCAGCATCAGCAAGGCCGTCCGCCGCGCCCGTGCAGGGCTTAAAGACCCACGCCGCCCCATCGGATCGTTCATGTTCTTAGGGCCAACCGGCGTCGGCAAGACCGAATTGACCAAAGCCTTAGCCGAGTTCTTATTCGGCAGCGAAGATGCCCTCATCCAACTGGATATGAGCGAATTCATGGAGCGTCACTCGATGGCACGGCTTGTCGGTGCGCCTCCGGGGTATGTGGGCTATGAAGATGCGGGTCAACTGACTGAAGCCATCCGCCGCCGCCCCTACAGCATTGTGGTCTTTGACGAAATCGAAAAAGCCCACCCAGAAACATTCAACATGCTCTTGCAGATCATGGAAGAAGGGCAACTGACCGACGCACGCGGGCGGCGGATTGACTTCCGCAACGCCATTATCGTGATGACCAGCAACGTCGGCGCAGACCTCATCAAGCGCGGCGCAACGCTCGGTTTTGCCCTGCCACGCGATGATGCCAAAGACGCGCAAATGTCCTACGATGACATCCGCAAGAACGTCAACGATCAACTGCGGCGGACGTTCCGCCCAGAGTTCATCAACCGTATAGATGCGACGGTTGTGTTCCGCCCGTTGACCCGCGACGAAATCGGCCAGATTGTTGACCTTGAACTGATTAAGGTCAGTGAGCGGCTGATTGAACATGCCATCTCTATTGAAGTGTCTGATGAAGCCCGCCTGTGGTTGGGCGAACGTGGCTACGACCCCGATTTTGGCGCACGCCCACTGCGGCGCTTGATCCAGAACGAAGTGGAAGACCGCCTGTCAGACGGCATCCTTAACGGCGAATTTGGCTTTGCCAGCATCGTCCGTTTAGAAGTGACTGAGGCCAAAGAATTGACCTTCGTCAAGGTTGAGAGCGAAAACGAAAGCGAACAACCCCTCGCTACCAGCTAATCCAAGCCTATACGGTAGGGGGGATTACTCCCCCTACCGATTTTCATTCCCCCATCTCCCCGAAAGGCAGGCTCCATGACCGTTAGTGCCAAAGCTCCTCGCCGCCCCAACCTGCTCTTGATCTTTTTTGGCGTTCTACTCTTCTTTCTTGGCTTCCAACTGGCAGGCGCAAGCTACCAAGTAGGGCAATTGTGGTACCTTCAGCAAAACGGCATCCGCACACAAGGCGAAATTGTTGGCCGCAGTCAAGTGGACGACACCTACCGCCTGCTCTATCAGTTCACCGATAGTAACGGGCGAACGATTGCCCGCGAGCAAATCGTACCAGAGGAAATCTATCAAGAGTACATTGAAGGTAGCGAAGTGTTGGTATCCTTCTTGCCGCAAGATTCCTCACAAAATCAACTCTACCTTATTGATTTTAGCTTCCCTGCCCCGCTATTGATCGTGTCGGTGGCGGCCTTTGGGCTAGGTGCGCTGGCGCTTTGGCGCGGTTGGGGGGACTTCGCCCTGTTGATGGCTGGACTAGGCAATGCAGCAACGAAAGCCAACGCAGATCAAGTGGGGCTGTACTTTTACGTGCGTCCGCGTGGCTGTGAAGAAGTCGTCGCCGTGCGGATTGACACGCACAACGACCTCAGTTTAGGGGATGATGGGGAGTACTTCGTCAACAAGACGGTGCGCGGCAGCCACCGTTGTTTCAACCCCGCCGACCTTGAATTGCGCTTTAACACAGGGCGGCAACTGGTCAGCAGTGGAGTACAAGGTGGCGAACTGGTGGATGAAGCGACCTATGCCGCATGGCAGGCCAAGATCGCCCCGAAGGAATAACGGGGGATATGGGGAGGGGTTATTAACGATCGCCGTATTGGTAGGGGCGCAATATATTGCGCCCCTACCAATCAATTCGCAATTCTGTAGGGGCAGGGCGCGCCCTGCCCCCCTACAAGAATATCCCCTAGAAGAAGCTGGCAATTACCTCTAACACTTCCCCAATATTGTTTGGATCACCAGACTGCACCCGCGTAGCGCTTGCCCGTGCAATGTTGTTCAACGCGGTCACATCCGCATTAGACCCATACGCCACTGGAACCACTAGAATCGGGTTGAGCGTGCTACGGCTGGCTTGAATAGCCTGCACAACCTCATTCAGCGTCACGCTGCCGTCGCTGGTATCTGCGCCGTCACTGAGTAGCACAATCGCACGGATGCGGTTAGTGGTCACGTCTTCGGCCTCTAGCGCCGCAATCGTTTCGACAAGGCCAGCATACATCGCCGTGCCACCGTCGGCGCGTAGTGTGTCAATTTGCGCTGTCACTTGGAAGGACGTGGTTTCTGCATTCCCCAACGGCACGCGCACGGTTACGGTTTCGTTGAACACCGCCAAGCCTAAACGGTTGGTCGGTTCCATCTGTGCGATGAACTGACGTGCCGCTTCTTTGGCCTGTTCCAAGCGCCCCTCATCGTTCATGGAACCAGACACGTCAATCAGCAACATGATGTCGGTCTGCTTCTTGACCAGTGACCAGCTATTTTGCATCGCAATAATCACTTCATAGTCGGGCAAATCCAAAATCTGCGAAGGGCCGGCGGGCAACACGCCGTTTTCTTCCACAAACGGGTAGCCGACTGGCACGTTCGGGTTCGCTGGACGGAAGCCATTCTGCAAGATGATCTGCTGGATTTCTTCGCTAATCACAAACTCGGTAAAGACCGCTGCGCCGTCACGTTGGGCTTGGGTCGTCCAACCGCCCTGTGCAACGTCCCATTGCACAGTCGCAAACGGATGCTCGTGCCAGAACGTCCCCTCAGAGGGATAAATCGCCACCAGCCGTTGCCCGCCCTGTGGCCGCAAACATTGCTGGTCGCCTTGTGTCGCCCCCAAGTTGATACAGATCAAGTCGGTTTCTTCCAGCGCCAACATATCAAGGTAGTCTGGCCCTTGGCCGACATACTCAAGAAAGTCTTCGGTGCGGTCTGAATAATGCTTGACCAAAGATTCAATCTCGCGCACACAGTCCTGCACGCTAGTGGTGTTGACCGTCGCCAATGAAATCCGCCGCTCGGTAATGCCTTCTCGGCGGGCGCAGGCGTAGTATTCCATGATGAAGGTCGAAAGCGCGGTAGAACTGATAATCGGGTCAGCGTGGCCGTAGTACACCGCACGGCGGTTGCCGTCTTCCCAGCCCGTTTCTAACACATCGAGCAAGTCTGCCCAACCCAATTCTGTGCGATCTTTGCCCGTGCGCCGTTCAAGCTCTGCCAAGCGTTCTTCCCAAATGCCGATCACCACCGGAGAAATCGCCGTTGGCTGAATCTGGCTCAAGTCGAAGATCGGGCGGCCTGCGTTGTAGTTGATATAGCCTAGCCATGTGCTGACCGACGGCTGAAGAATCGTTGGCTTGTAGATGTCTGCATTATTCGGGGCGATGACCGCATTCACGACGCCACGCGCTAACGACCCCGAAGACCCGCCGTTTTCTGGCTGAGTTCCCCACATATAATAGCGGGCATCGCTTTCGGTCAACGGTTGCTTAGTAACAGGATGCACCCCATCGGCGTAGGACTGGTTGAACAGCCGAATAATTTCTGGCATGTACTCTTCGGTTTCAGGGGCATAGGCAATATACACATCCACTGCATTGTTTGGGCGGGCAACGCCGCCGTTATGCTCATAAATCTCATAGCCGCTGGCCGGGCGTGCGCCGCCCCCTGTGGTCGTAACACCGCCTCCATTTGCAGCGCAGGCGGTCACCATGAGCATCAAGAGCAAACTCAAAAACCCGTAGAGCCGTTTCATTAAGGTGTCCTTTCCGTGAAAACAGCCAAGCCTTGTTTAGCTTCATTGTACACGCAGAATGTTAAGGCTGTTGCGCGTCTGGCGTTTGACCGTCTGCCAAGTTATGCAGCGAAACCAGTTTATGACGGTTCATCAAAAACCACTGTAGCCCGACCAGCGTCTTAGCGTCCTCAAACTCCCCTGCGTCAATCCGCCGCTCGACTTCTGTCATGCCCAGCGACACAGTTTTGATGTCTTCGCCCTCTAAGGCCACGCCGCCGCCCGCGCTGGTCTGGTCGTCAGGGGTGATCCCGGCGTAGAACAGGTAGATCATCTCTGATGTGCCGCCGGGCGACACGTAAAAGCGGCCTATGCTGTACAACTGCTTCACACTGAAGCCGGTTTCTTCCTCCAGCTCACGCTTCATGGCTTTGTCTGGCGCTTCATTCTTCTTTATCATCCCCGCCGGAATTTCAAGAATCCAGCCGGGGCCTTTGTCGTAGGTCGCGTAACGGAACTGCTCAGTAAACAGCAATAGGTTATTCTGGGTATCATGCAGCACGACCGCCACAGAATCCCCGCGATCCAAACTCAGACGCACTAGCTCTTTGCTCATCGTGCCGTCGTACATCTCGTGGCTTAAGTTGACTTCCTCAATGCGGAAGATGAACTTCTTAAAGACATCACGCTTGCTGATAATTTTCACTCGGCGGGTCATCGCATAGGTTCCTTAGGGTGGATTAGAAGAATAACTAATGAAGGTCTGGAGGATGCTATTCAGGTGGGCGTTGAGTCCGCGATAGGGGTTCATCCGCTAAACGTCTTTCCCCTGCCGACGCTGCTTGATCTGTACCTGTTCCGTCATGCCCATTCCGGTGAACCACTCATCCGCCAACGCCCCGCTTTGCTTGGTCAATACCAAGCCGCTCAGATCACGGGCGATGATTTCGATCATGCGCGGCAAGACCCATGTGACGCTATCCACCTGAACGGCCACCGCCCCCGCTTCGATGAAGTCGCGTGCGTCTTGGGCGTTGTGAATCCCCCCCGCGCCGATAAGCGGCACATCTTGAATCTGGCGCGCCAGCACCCCTAACAAACGCAACACCAACGGCTTGAGCGTTGGCGTATAGAGCCGCCCCCCCACCAATTGCCCCGTTTGTGGGTCGCGCACGGTGCCGCGTGGCGGCGCAGCGATGACCAAACCGCCCGCGCCTGCATCTACGGCAACGTGGGCGTAATGCGTGGCATCATGCAGGGGCAGCCGTACCAAGATGGGGGTTTCAAACTGCGTTGCCGCCCGCACTAAATCTGTGACTTCTTGGCGCTGGAGGTCGTCATTGAGGCCAAGCTCTACCGCGGCAATTTCTTGCACGTTTTCGATGCTTTCCACACAGCGCCGCACTTCGTCTGGGGTGGTGGCGACCAAGTGCAAAATCACCGGAATTTTGAGTGCCGACCATGTTTCTCGCCAACGGGCAATCGTGGCGCTGAGTCCAGCGTTAGGCAAGCCGCTATGCACCAACACCCCTGCATCTATCGGCACAATCCGCACGCCGTTGGCGGGCTGACGCGGTGCCAACGTGACTGGGTTGGTTACAAACGCCCCCAGCTTTTTAAGGTTAATCATATCGCGGTAGGCTTGGCCGTAGCCCAACGTTCCCGCGCCGGGCATGACCGGAACTTCGACAAACAGTTGATTTTTCGCACGGCGGGTGAGCGCAATCGCCATCGGATGGCCTTTCAGCATACTTTTGCGGCGGATATTGTCTTTTAGTATATCCCATCATTATAGCCAAAAGGGGATTTTGTTCACCCCAAGAACTGCCAAATAACACCCCCAACGCGCCCTGATACGCTCTAGGATAGAGGTAAATGGTTGGAATAGCGTTTTTGAGAGGCATACCATGTGGTACGACGGAATCATCAAAATGGTTTTAATGTCACCCTTTCATCAGGTTGCCAGCAAAGAAATGATGCTCATCACCGTCACCGGACGCAAAAGCGGCCAAGTGTATACCCTACCGGTGAGCTACACCCAAGAAAACGACCAAACCCTCTATACCCTTAGCCAACGGGAACATCTTTGGTGGCACAACCTACGTAACGGCGCGCTGGTCACGTTATGCCTGCGAGGGAAGGTGGTCACGGCCAAAGGGCGGGTGATTGAGGAACCCAATGAAATGTTTAATGTGATGGTGCAATGGCTACAGCATCACCCCAACTATGCCCCAATGATCGGCGTCAAGGTTGAGCCAGACGGTGAAATCGCACGGGATGCGCTCACTGAAGCGCTAGACAAGTATGTGATCGTCGAAACGCAACTGCTGACCGCTTAAGGCATAGCGCGCTATGCCCTACAAAACGTTTGAAATCTGTAACTTGACTGGCACGACGAAGCCTAATATCATTAGTCTTATAAGCCTAACGAAATTAGCCTTCACCGAAAGAGGTCAAGATCATGCAGTCATCAAACAACAATAGCCCTACTTTTAGCTTGCCCAACATCCTGCTACGGCTTGAAGGGTTAGTCGTCTTTATCGTGGCAATCATGCTATTTCGTCAACAAGGCGGGGCATGGTGGCTGTTCGCGCTACTGTTACTTTCGCCAGATGTAGCGATGGTCGGCTACTTTGCCAACCTACAAGCAGGCGCGTGGGTCTATAACATCGTTCATGCTTGGGTGATCCCTGTGATTGTTGTGCTGGTTGGGGTGAGCATCGGTAACCCAACCGTCACACAATTGGGCTTAATCTGGGTCGCCCATATTGGGATGGATCGGGTAGCGGGTTACGGCTTAAAATACACCACAGCCTTCAAAGACACTCACCTACAGCGGGTCTAACTTGATGCCCTTCCCTGCACACATCCAGCGCGAAACCCTGCTCCAGACCGCTGCGGAGTTGATCGAAGCCAACGGGCTAGATCAACTCACGCTCGGCACACTTGCCGCCCAATTGGGGATTGCCACGCCGTCGCTCTATCACCACTTCAAGAACAAAACGGCGCTCTTGCAAGCTGTGAACGGCCTCACTGCCCACGACCTCACCCAAGCGATGCAAGAAGCCGCCCAACCGACCTACACACCAAAGGCACAAGTGACCGCCATGTTTCATGCCTACCGGAACTTTGCCCATCGCTACCCCAACCGCTATAGCCTGCTCTATGCCACGATGGCGCCAGAGCTACGGATTTCCCCAGAGCAGGCGGAACCGCTGGCGCTCCCGCTCCAGCGCGTTTTGGCACTATGGCTAGGGGAAGAAAAAGCCTTAGAAGCCTTGCGAGGGGGATGGGCGCTGGTACACGGCTTTATCATGCTGGAACTTGCAGGGCAGTTTCAACGGGGGGGCGACCTCAACACTGCGTTTGAGATCGCCATCCAAACATACATTGCCGGACTCACGGCGCGCTAGATTAAGGTTGCCAGCTACGCAAGACATCCCCGCGACCGCTGAGTTGGTAACTGCTGATGTTGGCCGGAATCAAAACGGTTTGCCCCACGCCAAACGCCACTTCACCCGTCGTAGCCATGACGTTGACCTGCCCATTCACACACGTCAACACATGAAAACGCCCTTCCCCACGGAACGTCAAGACCGTTTCGTCAAGGTGGCAATGCGTGGTCTTGAAGTAATGGCTCTCTACAACGGCAAATTCTGGCAACGTTTGCTCTGGATGCTGTACCGTTGGCAAATAAGTAAGGTTCGCCACCTCTAACCCTTTGTCAAGGTGCATTTCACGCGGCTTGCCGTCTAGCCCCATACGGTTCCAGTCGTACAGGCGGTAGGTCACATCTGACGATTGCTGAATCTCATAGATCAACAAGCCCGGCCCCAGCGCGTGAACGGTATTGGCCTCTAGCAACAGCACATCGCCTGCGCGCACTTCGGCGTAGACCAAATACGGCTCCAGCGCGCCGCTACGGATGGCATCCGCCAGCGTTTCACGCGATGTATTCGGTTGCAGGCCGATAATCATCTTGGCGTTCGGCTCCGTTTGCAGCACCACCCACGCTTCGGTTTTGCCTCGCGGTTGCCCCTCAAGCCGCTGCGCCTGCACATCGTTGGGATGCACTTGAATGCTCAACCAGTCTGCTGCGTCTAAGAACTTCGCCAATAACGGGAAGCCATCGGCAGGGTTATTCGCCTCACCGATCAACGCTGACCCATATTCTGCCACCAGTTCCCCAACGCTACGGCCAGCCAAAACGCCATTAGCCACTGTTGCACTGTCGTGGAGTTCCCAACTTTCACCGTAAGGTTCGGCTGTGGGCAATGTTTTGCCCATCACCGTTTCGAGTTTACGCCCGCCCCACACGCGGGTTTTAAGTGCCGCGTTGAGTAATAAGGGATATAATGCTTCAGCCATAGTGTTCACCCCTAAACCATTATGAAAATTTGCGCGATGCCTGTAACGCTTCAATGACCCCCACAGGCGCGGGATATTGCCCAAGCGTGATTGTGCCATCACTTTCAGGGCGGTGGAAGTCTGACCCGCCTGTGACAATCAGCTTGTGTTGGGTTGCAATGGCCTGTAGCCATGCCTGCACCGTGGCCGAGTTCTTCGGATGGTTGACTTCCACCCCATTTAGCCCATAGGGGATCAAGCGCTCGATCACGGGGGCATAGCGTTTTATCAAGCCCGCGTGAGCCACCACTGCCACGCCCCCCGCGCTGTGGATCAAGTCTATGGCTTCTTCGGGGGACATCCGTTGACGGGCAACATAGGCCGGGGCGTCATCGTCAAGGTAGGTATCAAAGGCTGCTTGCATGGTACTTACATAGCCGCCCTGTACCAGTGCCTTCGCAATGTGTGGGCGGGTGATCGGCGCGCCGTCGGCGGCCTGCTCGACGGCTTCCCACGGGATATTCACCCCTAGCGTGTGCAGCTTTTCCACCATTGCGCGCCCACGATGATAGCGGTTGGTGCGGAAGTCTTTCAGCCGTGCCTGAAACGCGCTATCGTGAACATCCACATAGTAACCGAGCATGTGAACATCGCCATCTTCTTCAGTTTCGGCGCTCAGTTCAATGCCCGCAATGACCGTCATGCCCAACGGCGCGGCCAGCGCTTGCGCTTCAGTAATCGCGTCGGTGGTGTCGTGGTCGGTGATCGCCAACGTTGTAATCCCGCGTGCGTGCGCCATTTCAATCACCGTTGCTACGGGATATTCGCCATCAGAGGCGGTGGTGTGCATGTGTAAATCAATGAGCATAGCAATCCCTCTCATGCCTGCGTTGTAGGGGCGCAATATATTGCGCTCCTACAAATTTTGTAATTATACAAACAACGTTCCGCCGCGTGCTTCAAACTCGTGTATCCATACGGGCAGTTCGGCCAACGGATTCCAGCGCAAATCCAGCTTGTGCAAGTTCGGCAACGACGCCAACAAAAGCGGTAAAGCCGTTAAGCGGTTACTCCGCAGGTCTAGCTCTTGTAAGGCACTCAGTTGGCCGACCCACGCGGGCAGTTCTGCCAGATGATTATCGCGCAGGTCTAGCTCAGTGAGGGCGCCTAAGCCCTGCATCGCCTCTGGTAAGGCCGTTAGGCGGTTGCCGCGCAAAAACAATTTTCTCAGCCGCCCTAGCTGACCGATGCTATCTGGCAGGGCATCCAGCGCATTGGCTTGCAAATGTAATTCGCGTAGCCCCCCTAGCCCTCCAATGGATTGCGGCAACGCGCTTAGGCGGTTGCCCACCGCCCGTAACTCATGGAGCGCGTTTAAGCCCCCTAAGGATTCTGGAAAGCTGTCCAGCGCATTTTGACTAACGTTCAAGTAGCGCAAAGCCGCCAATTGTTCAAGACTAGCAGGTAACGCCGTGAGTTGCATCTCATGGGCGTACAGATACTGCAAATTCACCAACGCCCCTAATGATTCGGGCAGCGCTTGAATCGGGTTGGCTTTCACATCTAGCGTGATGAGCGCCCGCAACTGCCCAATCTCTGACGGGAGTTCGGTCAGCGCGTTTTCATACAGGTATAGGCGCTCTAGGCGCGTGTGATCCCACAATGAAGCAGGCAAGGCGGTTAAGCCCTGCCCGTGCCAATCTACGCTTAACGTCACGGGATCACCCGCTGATTCAGCGCCTCACCGACGGCCTTGACCAAGCGCCGCAATTCGGCTTCAAGGTCGCCGTTGATCTGCTCAGTAATGGCCGCCTCACGGAATAACTCACGGGCTTGGCGCAAGTGTTCTTCACCGTCGCGCAAGTGCTTGAGCCCGTCACGCAGGTGGGCGCGTGCCACACGGCTCGATGGGCTGGTGTAGGTGTCGGCAAAATCCCAGCCATGTAGCGCGGCAACCTCTTGCAATTGCGACAAAAACGCATCAATCGAGCCAATATCCATAGATGCGCCGCGTTGCAATAGGCCAGTCAGTGCGCTAGAAAGCGACGGCTCTACGCCAAAGTCTAGCGTAGTAATATCGCTATAGCGGCTTTCTACATCACTTTGGCCGCCCGGCTGTGGGCGTAGCGCCCCCGCCACTGGGGAAAGGCCAGTAAAGATGGGGTACAAAATCCCGACGCACAGGTTATGAATATCGCGCTGGAACTGTTGTGCAATATCGGCGGCAGTGGGTGCCAGCAACTTAGAGCTATTGAAGTCAATCACCCGCAAGCGCACGCCGTCCCAAAAAACGTGTTCCAACTTGTGGTCAAGGTAAACGATCCGTTGACGGTGCGCGGTGCGTAACAGTTCGGCAAACTGAAGCGCCAGCGCCAAGCCTTCTTCTGTGGGCAGGCGCCGCCGAGTGCCGGCGTTGCCGGGACGCATCAAATAAAACAAGTTGTGGGTGCGCGGCAATAGCTCTAGCGCAAGGTAGGGACGCCAACCCGCCAACACATAATCGCGCAGGCCGTTGGTATACGCGGCTACATCCACGCCAAAGCTGACGACCTCACCGCCAGAGGGGGCTTCCCCCACGCCGGACAGGTAACCGCAATCCAGCAAGTTGACGGTGTAAGGGCTGTTGCCCAAGCGTACCAGCAAATCCGCCTCATTAGGGAAGGCGCGCACTTCCCACCGTAGGGTCGTGTCGTTGTTGGCAAGGTGTTCTGGCCGTAACACCTTGAGGGCTACGCTTTGGCGGCTAGGGATATGTCGGGCATCTACCACGCGGGCGTAATGCCCTAGTGCATAGGTATCATTGAAGCTATCAAGCGCGTACAGGTCGCGCAATGGTTGGCTCATAGGGCAAAAATGGCCTTCTAAAATAGGTCGGTGATGTCGGTCTCGCAACGGATTATAGGCGCTAGGCGGTCAAAGGCTAGGGGAGAAGTCCATCATAAATTTAGTCGACAACCTACAACCTAGCCCTATTTGGTGTTAGGTGGGAACGCCCACGTCGTCACCGCAGAGTAGGCCAACCAGCCAAACAGATGCGCGA
>JBMOFU010000036.1:0-19441 GCA_049318725.1 Phototrophicaceae bacterium
GGCATGGGCTTGCGCCAATACACGGGGCGGATAAAGCCCTCACAGCGTTGATCGTCGCAACGATGTTGTAGCGCATATTCCCATTCGTAGCGGCAATAGTCCGATTCTGCGGAATGTTCCGACCAGAACAATTGCAGGATGTCTGCGTTATCAATGGCACGGGCAAGCCCGCTCCGCCAATCTTCGCCGCTGCGTAGGGCGTCTACATCAATAAAGACTTCATTGCCAAGCGCCTGCTGTGCCAGCTTATAGGCGTGGGCGATGGTGCTGTCCTTACGCGAGTAAGAGATAAATATCCGCTGATAAGGGGTGACGCTTTGGCTGGTCAGCTTGGCCGCCGCCAACGGATTCTCGATCAGCGGGGTTTCTGGCATGGGCGGGATAGCAACGGTTGGCAGGTTGCCGACATCCATCACACACTTGATGTGGGCGATTTCGATGCCTTCCACCTGCACCGATACACGGATCACCAACACATCGTCGGCATGGTCAGCACTAGGGCGGAACTCGAACGGGTAGCGCGTCCAGTCTGCTTGCCACTTTTTGGTGAGGGTAGGCGGGTCGAACTCTAGGCCGTCACACTCTGGTGTAATGGTGATGGGGGTGCCGACGGCTAATTCTGCGGATTGTTTGGCGGTGCGCGGCGCGTTGACTTGTCCGCCAAGCTCATCCTTGAACTTTTGTGCATCGGTCTTGATGGTGTTCAGTTGTTCGGGTGTGTGGGCGTACACATACAGGCTATAGCGTTGATTCGGCACCGCATCGGCGGGGTAGAACGCCGAGAAGTTGGCCTGTGCGACTTTCGGTTCAACCTGTTTTGCTGGCGGGATAATTCTGCCTATCGGAGCGGGGGCGGGGATCGGTGGCGGTGGGGCAGGCGGGGGGATGATCGCTGGAGCGGGGGCAATTGGTCTGGGGGGAAGGGGAGTTTGCTCACGCTTTGGCGCGTCCTCTAGGTCAGGGGCGGATTCTTCCACCTCAAACCATGCTTCCCGCTCACGATCCTCCATCAGTACGTCATCTAGCGGGGTGGGTTCAGGGGTTAGCATCCCATCGTCGGGGGAGTCGCCAAAGGAATCTGTATCTAAGTCAGTGATTGGCGCATATTCTTCATCACGGTTTACAGGTCGCGTTATTATTTCGTTTGGCTTGGATTTCTTTTCACTGCCAAAGATTTCCCCAAATACGCCGGGATCGTAGCCGCCGATGAGCGTGGTTTCGCTACTGGGTTTGGCTTGTGGCGGTTGCACTGGGGCGGGTATCGGTGGTGGAGACATGTAGCTTTTTTCCCTGCGGCGGCGCCCCGCAATGAGCACAATGACGGCAAACGCCACGATCAAGGGCAGCGCAACCAGCCAAAAGATCAAACCGTTCATGACATATCCCCCGGATTGCTATGCGTTGAGTAAACCGTTTCGATAAAATTGTAGGCTTGCAAAATATGAATGCCAGTCTCACGGACGAGGCAAGCCACGTCCCATAGGCACCCACTTAAGGATTTGCTGACATTGTTTTTCGCCTGTAAAACACGGACGCCCCGGAGGGTCGTCCCTACACAAACCTTGTGACCTGTAGGGACGTGCCACTGGCGCGTCCGTGTAACCCCTAAAAACCCGAAAATGTGCATGATCGTGTTAAGTAGGTACACATGGGACGAGGCAGGCCACGTCCCTACCAGCCATCCCATGTAGGGGCATGATGCATCATGTCCCTACACATCGAATATCGAATCTACCGCCAGCGTGAACGATGGCAACAAGTCCCCGCCGTCGAGCGTTTGACCTAGCGTGACAATCGTTTCAGCCTCAAGCGTGTAGACTTCCACCAGTTGATGCTCAGGGATCACCAGCCAGATGAGTTTGCAACCATGCGCGAGGTAGTAACGGGCTTTTTCGCGCAAGGCCTTGAGCGAGTCGTCTGGCGATTTCACCTCAATGGCAAAGTCTGGCATATAAGGCGCTGCGCCCTCACGGATCACAGGGCGGGTGAGGTCTAACATCACTGAAATGTCGGGTAGATAGGCGTGGGCGTCATCGTCGGGGAGTTTGTGGCGCACTTCGGTTGCTACGCGCCCAATCGGATTTTGTTTAAGATAGACCTTAATCTCTGACGCAATGTTGATCGTAATGATGCCATGCTCAAGCGTAGGCATTTTTTCGATGATCTCCCCATCTATAAGTTCAAAGCGCCGTTCGCGGTTTTCCGGTAGCGTGATAAAGGCTTCAAAATCAGCATAGGTGAGTCGGGTTTGGACGACCATGATATTTCACCCCTTCAACAACACTAAACATTACAGATCGAATATCGAATCTACCGCCAGCGTGAACGATGGCAACAAGTCCCCGCCGTCGAGCGTTTGACCTAGCGTGACAATCGTTTCAGCCTCAAGCGTGTAGACTTCCACCAGTTGATGCTCAGGGATCACCAGCCAGATGAGTTTGCAACCATGCGCGAGGTAGTAACGGGCTTTTTCGCGCAAGGCCTTGAGCGAGTCGTCTGGCGATTTCACCTCAATGGCAAAGTCTGGCATATAAGGCGCTGCGCCCTCACGGATCACAGGGCGGGTGAGGTCTAACATCACTGAAATGTCGGGTAGATAGGCGTGGGCGTCATCGTCGGGGAGTTTGTGGCGCACTTCGGTTGCTACGCGCCCAATCGGATTTTGTTTAAGATAGACCTTAATCTCTGACGCAATGTTGATCGTAATGATGCCATGCTCAAGCGTAGGCATTTTTTCGATGATCTCCCCATCTATAAGTTCAAAGCGCCGTTCGCGGTTTTCCGGTAGCGTGATAAAGGCTTCAAAATCAGCATAGGTGAGTCGGGTTTGAATGACCATGATGGCGATACCTCATCTATTTGGGTGATCCAACGGATCACCCTATTTTACCGCAAAAGTGCCACGCCCCCTAACCAGACGAGCCAACCCGCAACGATCAACAGGCCGAAGCGCCCATGTAGGCGGGCAGTACGCCCTTGTGCGGGATGTAGCGTTACGGGGTCGGTTTCAGTGCGGAAGATGCGAATCAGCGCGAGGGCTTCGGGCAGAGTAATCAAGGCGATCAATGACGTGGGGGGGATGATGCGTCCAATCACCAGTGCGACGAGCGCGACATATGCTCCGCCGACCAACACAATATATTCGACAATGGCGTTTTGCCGCCCAAGCAGCAAGGCCAGTGTCCGCTTATTCACGGCGCGGTCTGCGTCCATGTCGCGCAGGTTATTGGCGTGCAAGATGGCCGCAACAGTGAGCGAGATCGGCAAGGCGGCCATCACAGGCAGCCAACTGAGTTGTTCAGTGGTGACGTAGTACGCGCCCAAGACCATGATCGGCCCCATGAAGATGCCCACAGCAACTTCACCAAGCCCGTTGTAGGCCAGCGGGAACGGCCCGGCGGTGTAGGTAATCACGACGAACACGCCGCCTAGCCCAATCCATAAGAGCGGCAGTCCGGTTTGGGTGAGCAAGAACAGGCCGATCAATACGCCGCCTGCTACGGTGAGGATTGCCCCCCACAGCACTTGATTGGGCGTTAGCACTTGGTTCTTGATCGTCATCCCTTGCCCGGCGACCTTGAGTTCATCGGCGCCGCGCTTGAAGTCGGCGTACTCGTTGACGAAGTTCGCGCCGATTTGCAACAGTAAAGCGCCAATGAAGGCGAGTGCGTAGTGAAGCGGGTTGAAAATCCCCTGTTGGAGGGCAATCGCAGCGGCCATGCCTAGCGGGGCATAGGTTGCTGTTAAGGTGCGCGGGCGTGCTGCGCTGTACCATGCTTGCCACTGACGGCCAGAGCGTAAAGAGGTGTTTGACATTAGCTGTATTTCTTGTCCCATTCTGAAAGGATATGCTTGGCTTATTCTATTGTATCTACAAAATGGAGGTAACCGTGTTTGTCTGGGTTGGCGTTAATGTAAAAGCCCTGAAGCGTCACGACAAGGTTCCACAAGATGGGGAGTGGCTTGCCTTGCCCGCCGACGCTATGAGAGGGATTTAGGGTGAGGGCTAAACAAGTTTTGTGATTTACTGTGTATAGGTGACTTCCAGCTTGCCAATTACCCGCAACAAGTCTGAAACGGTCACAATGCCAACCAGCGTTTCTTCAAGCATCACGGGCAAGCCGCTAATGTGATTTTCGATCATTAGCCGCACCAACGTTGCCAGATTCATCGTTGGGTCTGCGATCACGTTCAAGGGGCGCATCAATTCTGAAACGGTCATAATTTGGATGTCTGCTTTGGCAAGCCGTTGAATCGCCTCGCAATCATCCTCAACCAACATCCCAACCACATGCTGATTTTTGCTGATGACGGGCAAGTGATGAAAGCCGTGTTGTTGCATAAGCTGCATGGCTTGGCGAATACTGGCATCGTAAGGTATTGTGACCGGACGCATGGTCATGATTTCGGCAACGTTCACTTCTATAACTTCCTCATAAGTGTTGATCCAATGAAGCCATAATTTGAGTGTACCGCTTTCATGCGGTGGGGATGTCATATCTCCCTATGACATCTGTTACTTTGTGGTCACAGGTGGCTTCCACTACAATAACGGCTATCCATGCACTGAATATAGACACGTTTCTGAGGGAAGATCATGCTGAGAATTCTCATTGCCGACGACCACGCCGTTGTTAGAACAGGCCTTAAGTCATTATTAGAAAGCCAAGCGGGGTTTCATGTGATCGCCGAAGCAGAAAACGGCGAACAAGCCCTCAAACTTGCCAAAGAACATCGCCCAGATGTGGCGGTGTTGGATATCCGTATGCCCGGCCTGAGCGGGATCGAAACATGCAAACGGATTGTAGAGCAGGTGCAGGGAACAAAGGTCATTATCTTGACTTCATATGCGGAAGATGAATTGTTGGTGTCTGCAATTGAGGCGGGCGCTTCGGGCTATGTGCTAAAGCGGATTGGTACCGATGAGTTGATCCGTGCTGTGGAACGTGTTGGCAAGGGAGAAGCGATTTTAGACCCGGCGATGACTTCTTCAGTATTTGCCAAAGTGCGGGATGCCAACAAAGCCCATGTTGCAGAAAGTTTTGCCAATTTGACCTCCCAAGAGCTTTCTGTATTGGCGCTGATGGCAGAAGGGCGCACAAACCGACAAATTGCCGCTGCGTTGTTCTTGGGGGAAGGCACCGTCCGCAATTATGTGAGCAGTATTTTGTCCAAGATCGGCGTCAATAACCGCGCAGAAGCAGCCATCTATGCCGTGAAACACAATATTGCAGAAATCGTGCCGCCTGTCATCCCGCCTGAGTCGAAAAAGCATTCATAGCCCCCTAAAAACAGTTCAGGTTGTGAACGTTAGGCGCATGATATATTATCATGCGCCTATGCTTGTTGGGCTTTGCGATATTTTTGCGTAATGGGAGAGATTGTCTTATGGGTGGTGTTTCTGCGACGTTGTTGATTGCTTGCCCAGACCGTTCTGGGTTGATTGCTCAAATTACCGAGTTCATCTTTAAGCAGGGCGGCAACATCCTTGATTTAGACCAACACGTTGACGCAGAAAAGAACGTGTTTTTTATGCGTGTGGCGTGGGACTTAGCCAATTTCAAGATTCCAAAGGCAGAAATTGCCGCCGCGTTTGAGCCGCTTGCCCAAGCGCTCCAGATGACATGGCGCTTGCATTTTTCCGATGAGACTAAGCGGATGGCGATTTTCGTCTCGCGGCAGGGGCATTGCCTGTATGACCTGCTTTCGCGCTGGCAAGCCAACGAACTGCGGGTAGAAATCCCCTTGATTATCAGCAACCACAGTGAGATGGAGCCTGTTGCACAGGCGTTTCGGATTCCGTTTCATAAGGTAGAAATTAGTGCCGCCACCCGCGCAGCGGCAGAAGCCGAACAGATTGCCCTGTTGCAAGCCCACAACGTGGAATTTGTGGTGCTGGCACGCTATATGCAAATCCTCACCAGCGATTTTGTGGGCGTCTTCCCGCAACAGATTATCAACATTCACCATTCGTTCTTGCCGGCCTTTATCGGTGGTACGCCCTATCACCAAGCCTATGCGCGTGGGGTGAAGATCATCGGCGCTACGAGCCATTATGTCATCGCCAACTTAGACGAAGGCCCCATCATTGAACAAGACGTTGCCCGCGTCACCCACAAAGATAGCGTTGCAGACATGATCCGTAAGGGCAAAGACCTTGAAAAAGTGGTGTTGGCGCGCGCTGTTTGGTTACACCTGCAAAACCGCGTGTTAATTTATGACAACAAAACCGTCGTTTTTGCATAGCGGTACTTTGCTGAAATCGTAAATAGGTGTAATATTGCGATAGATCATTTATTTTTCTATCGAGGATGGATTGAACTCACATGACCACTTCACCTCACCACTCACCAATACCCAGCACTAACCCAAACCTGAATATTCTGGGGGAATTTGACGATATTACCGGGCAATTGCGCGGGATGCTTGACCGGTTGCAATCGCGTGTGGTGACACTCACCACAGACATGCAAATCAGCGCAGACATCTCTACCCGTGTGGCTAACATTCTGCAGATTGACAGGCTGTTGCCAGAAATCGCTGAAGAGGTGAAGCAGGGGTTTAAGTTGCATCATGTCAACATCTACCTGATAGATAGCGCTGGTGAGAATTTGGTCTTGTCTGCGGCTACGGGTGAAGCGGGTAATCTGTTGCTTGACAAAGGCTATAGCGTGCCGCTGGCCGATGTACGTTCCCCGTCGTCATTTGCCGCGCAGCAACGGGCGGCGCTGATTATCAATGATATTACAGCCGATGACCGCTTTGATTATGGCGACCTTGCCCCCGATGCACGGTCTAAAATGGCGGTGCCGATGATCTATCAAGGCAAGGTTGTGGGGGTGTTGGGGGTACAAGCCAACACGCTCAACCGCTTTGACGACCATGACGTGCTGGTGAAAACTTCTTTGGCAGAGCAGGTGGCCGTTGCCATCCAAAACGCCATCACCTTGAGTGAGCGCGCTCAGGCGGAACAGCGCGAAACGTTGGCCTATGAAATCGGCCAACAACTGAACACCTTACAAGATATACAAACGTTGATGCAGTTTGCGGTAGATCGTCTGGCTTCTGCCTTTAAGTATTATCACGTTCACATTTACCGCCTAGACCCTTTGACACAGCGCTTGGTGGTTGCAGCCGGGTTGGGGGAAGCTGGGCGTGTGATGACTCAAGGCGGCCACAGCATTGCCCTAGCCGCACAACAGAGCTTAGTAGCTACCGCGCTGCGCTCGCTTTCGCCTAGTGTTGTGCAAGATGTTGCAAATGAAGAAACCTATTTGCCGAACCCACTCATCCCCCAAACACGCTCTGAAGTGGCTGTGCCGCTGTATGTGGGCGATGAGCGTTACGGTGTGCTAGACGTGCAATCTGACCAAGCGCAGCGCTTTGAAGAAAACGAAGTGCGCTTGCTAGAATTGGTAGCGAGCCAGTTGTCTGCAACGTTGGCGAACCTCCAGCGCCAAGCAGCATTAGAGGAGGAGCTAAGAAGTGTGGCGCTGGCAAACCGTGCCGCGCAATTGGTTGCCTCTGACCGCAATGTGGTAGACCTGTTGAATGCCATTTGTGAATTGGTGAGCTTGCCCTTAGGCAACGATAACGCGGCTTATACGGCCTATGAAGCGCAAACGAATATGTGGCAGGGGCAGGCCGGCTATGGGATGACGCCAGAATTTATTGCCACCATCCGCACCGCTTACGAAAACATTCCGCATGGGGTAGACGCACTAGAGAACAATCATGTGGTGGCGGTGAATAATGCTTATGAGTATGAGCGCTTTCCGAAAGAATATATTGAATCTATTGGCATTAAGTCTGTGATTGTGTTGCCGATTGTCGGCACCCATGAGAAGATCGGCACAATTTACTTCAATTTCAATACCGCTTTTCATACCTTTACTGCGCGTGAAATTAGCCTGTTAGAAAATGTCGCTCGGCAGGTGGGCGTGGGGGTGGAATCTCGGCAGGCGCAGGTCAAGTTAGCCCGCCGCGCTGAAGATTTGCTGACCGCCAGCCAAATCAGCGCGCAAGTAACGCGCACGCTGGATTTGCAAGCGCTGTTGAACTTCACGGTAGAGCAGGTCAAAACGGGCTATGACCTGTACCACGCCCACATTTACCTGCTGGATGAGGCGCAGGGGCGTATGGTGTTGCAAGCTGGCGCGGGGGAAGCGGGGCAGGTGATGCTGAAATATAAACATGGCATCAGCCTAGATCGGCGTGTTAGTGTGGTGATTCAGGCTTACCGCCAAAAAAGCGCGGTGATTGTGGCGGATGTGCGCCAGTTTGCCAATTTCTTGCCGAACCCGATGCTGCCCAAAACCCGCGCAGAAATTGCTGTGCCGTTGGTCTATGGGGAAGATGTTATCGGTGTGCTGGATATGCAGTCTGACAAGGTTGGGCGCTTCAGCGAAGAAGACGCCCTAGTCTTTGGGTTGTTGGCCGCACAATTGGCGATTGCGGTGGTGAATGCGCGTAACTTTGCGGCAGAACAAGCCGCCCGTACCGTAAATGAGCATCGCGCCCAAGAGCTACAAATCGTTTCACAGATCAGTAGTGTGGTCAGTAACCTGCTTGATATAGATGAGTTGTTGGGTACCGTGGTAGAAGTCACCAAAGACGCCTTTCAACTCTATCATACCCACATCTACTTATTTGATCCCGCGCAAGAGCGGCTTTTGTTGGCCTCCGGTGCAGGTGAAGCGGGTGAGGTGATGAAGCGCAACCGCCATCAAATTTCGCTTTGGCACCCTCATTCTATCGTAGCGCGTGCCGCCCGTGATGAAATTGGCGTGCGCGTGGAAGACGTTAACATTAGTGATGCCTTCATGCCCAACCCATTATTGCCTTTCACCCATTCTGAAATGGCGGTGCCGATGGTTGCTGCCAATCGGTTGATTGGGGTATTGGACTTGCAATCAGATCAAGTGGGCCGCTTCACCCCATCCGACTTGACCATTTTTACCACACTGGGCGCACAGATTGCCGTTGCCGTAGAAAACGCGCGTGCCTATGGCGAATCGTTACAAGTGGCGGACAAATTGCGCGAAGTAGACCGCCTCAAGAGCGAATTCTTGGCAAGTATGTCCCATGAACTGCGTACCCCCTTGAACTCGATTATCGGCTATAGCGAAGTGATGCTCGACGGCGGCGACGGTGAATTGCCCACTGAAGCGTCTGAAGACATTGACATCATCCACAAGAGCGGCAGGCACCTGCTGGCGATCATCAATGACATCTTAGACCTTGCCAAGATCGAAGCCCAACAGATGCAACTACAGGCCAAGCCGACCGATTTGGTGGCGTTGCTGCGCGATGTTTTGAAGACCAATGCGGTACTAATTGGCGATAAGCCGGTAGAGGTACGCTTAGAAACCAACGTTGACGAATTGGTGATGCCGTTGGATGACTTACGCATTCGGCAGATTGCGCTGAACCTGTTCAGCAACGCGGTCAAATTCACCGAGCGCGGTTCGATCACGATTCAGCTAACACGCGGGGATACCGACGTGATTGTGTCTTTCACCGATACCGGCATCGGCATCAGCGAAGAAGGCCAAACGATTGTCTTTGACCGCTTCCGTCAAGTGGATGGTTCTTCCACACGCAAGGCGGGCGGCACTGGGCTTGGCTTGGCAGTCACGCGCTCACTGGTGCAATTGCACGGTGGTGAAATCTACGTCAAAAGTGCGCTAGGGCAGGGATCAACGTTCTGGTTCAACCTGCCAATCAATCAACTTGTGCCAACCGTCATCGGGTAGGCAAGGGCGGTCACGGCGGAGGGGCATCGCCTAGGGCAATCTGTTTGTCTGCCAAATCCTATTGATCGTCTGTAGAGGACTGCCGATGGCCTCACGATTTCAACACATTGTCTGCCTAGAGTGTGGTTATACCCTGCCCCCTGAACCGATGACTGCGGCCTGTACCCGTTGTGGTTCGGCATGGCTAGACGCACGCTATACGCTAGAGGGGGTTGCGGCGCTTTGGCAGCGCGAATTACCCACCCGTGAGCGCGACCTGTGGCGCTACCATGAACTGTTGCCAATTGATGCCCCACACCCCGATGTGTACTTGGGTGAGGGGTATACACCGCTGTTGCGTCTGCGCCAATATGAGCGGCTTTTCAATCACAATAGCTTGTACGTCAAAGATGAACGCCGCGCCCCAACCAGTTCGTTCAAAGATCGTCAGGCGGCGCTGGCCGTCAACGCGATGAAGGCCGCTGGCGTCAAAGAAGTGGTGTTAGCCTCAACCGGGAATGCGGGGGTGGCCTACGCCGCCTTTTGTGCGCGTGCGGGAATCAAGCTATGGTTGTTCCTCAACGGGCTAGTGCCAGCCGACAAAATGCGTGAGGCGGCACTCTATGGCGCAGAGGTGATCCGCATAGATGGCACGTATGATGAGGCCAAACACGTCGCGGGGGAGTTCGCCAAGCATAAGGGCATTCTCTATGATAAGGGCGCGAAGTCTATCCCCGGCAAAGAGAGCATGAAAACCATCTCGTTTGAGTTGGCCGAACAATTGGGGATGTTGTTGCATAACGGTGTGCGCTGGCAAGCGCCAGATTGGTATATTCAGGCCGTCAGCGGGGGGATTGGCCCTTTGGGGGTATGGAAGGGCTTTGAGGAACTGTTGGCGCTTGGCCTAATTGATAAAATGCCGAAGTTAGCCATCGTACAGGTGACGGGTTGCGCGCCGATGGTCAACGCTCACGCGCAAAATGCGGCTTCTGCCACAGCGGTGATCCCCAATACGCTGATTACGGTGCTGGCAACGGGTGACCCGGGCTACAGCTATCAGTTGTTGCACAAAGCCGTGAGCAGTAACGACGGCGCAATGATCGCGGTTGAGGATGGCGAAGCGTTTACGGCTATGCGTCACCTTGCCGCCCGTACAGGCTTGTCGGTAGAGCCAGCGACGGCAGTGGCGTTTGCTGGCCTAGAAAAGCTGTTTACCTCCAAGCGGATCAAGCCGAACGAAATTGTAGTGGTCAACGCCACTGGGCATACCATGCCTGCCGAGAGCCACATTTTGGGCGAGCAATATGTGATTGATCTACAATCGCGCCGTGAGCAAGCCGTCTCTCGAACGGGTGAAATTCAGCAGGTGTTGCAAAACCTTGATGAAAAGGTCACGACGGTTTTGGTCGTGGACGACAACAACAATGATCGGCGTTTGATGCGTAAGCTGCTGACGCGCTACAAGCAATATCGCATGTTAGAGGCGCGCAGCGGCGCAGAAGCCCTAGAGTTGATTCAAGACAAGCGGCCAGACCTGATCGTAACTGACCTGACCATGCCAGAGCTAGACGGCTTTGGGTTGCTCAACCAGTTGAAAGCCGACCCCGCTACGGCTGAAATCCCGATGGTGGTGGTGAGCGCTAAGTCTTTGACCGTTGCGGACGCTGAATTGTTGGCGCGGCACGCGGAATCGGTGTGGGTCAAGGGGGATTTTGACCGCCGCGAATTGGTGGAACACATTGTCGCGCTATTGGGGGACACCCCGATTGCTGAATCTCAACCAGAGCAAGCCCGCACGCTTGTAGAAAGCGGGCAACCGATTGAGGGCAGTTTGTCTACCATTAAGATTTTGCTGATTGAAGACGCCCCCAATGACCGCCGCTTGATCCAAAAGATACTCAGCCTAGAGGGGGCGTATCAACTCACGATGGCGGTTAACGCCCGCGAAGGGCTGAAGGCTATTTATGAAAATTTGCCCGACCTTGTGTTGTTGGATATGCACCTGCCAGATATGGACGGGGTTACGGTTTTAGAGAAGATCAGCCAAGACCGCACCATTAATCACATCCCTGTGATTGTGATTACGGCTTATGATCCCGACCCGCAAGCCATCGCGCAAATGGCCGGACGTTTTGCCGGGTTCATCCAAAAGGGGGCGCTGATGCAGGGTCAATTGCTGGCGATGATTCAAGACAAATTAGGGCAGTAATACTTGGCGTAATAACTAGAGTAGAGTTAGGGCTTTCTAACTTTATCCTTGCCGTGTTATGCTAATTAATGAACTTATGTATATCGCTCTACTTATGGAAAGGACTCTCGCATGGCATCTCTCATTCTGTGTGTGGAAGACAACTCCCACAATTTGCGACTCGTCCGAAAGATGTTAGAAGGGGCAGGCTATGCGGTTGTAGAGGCCTTAAATGGGGCGTCTGGCATTGCCGCCGCAGAACGTCATCAACCCGATTTGATTTTGCTGGACATTAACTTGCCAGATATGGACGGCGTAGAGGTGTGTTCGCGCATTCGTACCATCACCAGTGTGTCTTGGGTGCCGATCATTGCGCTAACCGCCAACGCCATGCACGGCGACCGTGAAATGTATCTGTCTCAGGGGATGGACGGCTACTTGCCTAAGCCTGTAACAAAAACAGAACTTATCAATACGCTACGCATGTTCTTGGGGACGGGCAATGAGTAAGATATTGATTATAGAGGATAACCCAGACAACGCCCGCCTTGCCAAAAAATTGTTGGTTCGTGCAAACCATGAGGTGCTGATTGCCACCGAGGGGGAAGCCGGCTATGAAATGGCGCTGGCACATTCGCCAGACGTGATCTTGATGGATTTAGGCTTACCAGACCTAGACGGCCAAACAGTAGTGGGGTTGCTGCGCCAGCACCCTAGCACCGCCGCCATGCCGATTATCGCTTTTACGGCATGGCCGCAAGACACCGCCGAGCAGATGGCCGCCGCTTATGGCTGCAATGGGGTGATCCTCAAACCGTTTGACACCCATAGCTTTGCCAGCCAAGTTGAACGGTTTATCGTCAAGTAAAAATTATGCCTACCGATTTGCAGGCCGTCCCTGCCAGCCACTACGACTATGACACGTTGGCCGCCCTTTATAATCAAACACGGGTAGATTACATCGTTCCTATGCCGATGAACGCTCAACGGATGCAGGAATATGTGACGTGGTACGACATTCGGCTGGAGGAATCGGTGGTTGTGACCCAACCGAACGGCACGGCGATAGGGCTGGCGATGTTAGGGATGCGTGGCACCCGCGCATGGATCACCCGCTTAGGGGTGAACCCAGAGGCGCGTGTGCGCGGCGCAGGCCATTTGATGATGGATCACCTGCTGGCAAATGCGCGCCGTTGTGGGGCGGTTACGGCACAACTTGAAGTGATTGCGGGCAATGACCCCGCTTTGCGGTTGTTCCAAAAGCTAGGCTTTGCCGCCACCCGCGAACTGCTGGTGATTCGTCGTGCGCCTAAACCCCACACTGAAGGCACTGAACCGTTGGGCATTAACGCCCGCGAATTATCCGAATCCGAAATCCAAGAATGCCTAAAGACCCGTGTGGGGGCTTCTTCATGGGTAGATGACACCCGTTCTTTGTTGAATGTTGGTGCGCTGCAAGGGGTTAGCCTGTCTTTGTACGATGGCTCTGTGGGGTGGGCGGTGTTTATGTGTACCCGCTTTCAAATCCAGCATATTGTGTTGCAAAGCACCCCGTTGCATGACCCCAATATCAGCTTTGCGTTGCTGTACGAAATCCATAAGCGCTACCCCAACCGAGATACAAAAGTCGAAAACATCCCCCTTGATGCGCCTGCGTTTGCCGCCTATCAGCGGTTGGGCTATCTGGTCGCCTTTCGCCGCCTGGAAATGTGGTTGACGTTGTAAGGGCGCAGCAAGAGCTACGCCCCTACACACATTGGCATGAGGTGCGGTACAATCTTGGCGTAGCGCCGCCAAAATCATGCAAGGTTGGGTAAAGGACGCAATGCAGAAAGTCACTATTTTAGAGGTCGGAACCCACGCCCAACGCTTTGATGAGGCCGCCGAAACGTTGCTCACTTGGGCCAGTGACCGCACACAGCGCCGCTATGTGTGTACCTGCCCCGTGTATACCCTGATGATTACCCAAGAGATTCCAGACGCCCGTGCGGCCTTGCTCAAGGCCGATATGGTCACTGCGGACGGGATGCCTATCGTCTGGATGCAGCGGCGTTTAGGTGTGACCCACGCTGAACGCTGCAATGGCCCCTCACTTATGCGTGAGCTTTGCCGCCGCAGTGCTGGAACTGGCCTGCGCCACTACTTTTGGGGCGGGTTGCCGGGCGTGCCAGAAGCACTGCAAACGGCGATTCAACAGCAGTACGGCGATGTCAATATTGTGGGGGCGGTTTCTCCCCCGCTTGAGGAAATCGGTGCGCCACCGCGCCCAGAATACATTCAACAGATCAACGCCGCTGCGCCGGATATTGTCTGGGTGGGGTTGGGGTCGCCTAAGCAAGATGTGTGGATGTCTTTGTATCGGGAACAGTTGAATGCGCCGCTGTTGATTGGGGTGGGCGCGGCCTTTGACTTTATCAGCGGGCGCAAGCGTCAAGCCCCTGAATGGATGCAAGATATTGGGATGGAGTGGTTCTATCGGTTGATTCAAGAGCCGCGCCGCTTGGGGGAACGTTACGTCAAGTACAA
Source organism: Phototrophicaceae bacterium (assembly GCA_049318725.1). Taxonomy (GTDB): domain Bacteria; phylum Chloroflexota; class Anaerolineae; order Aggregatilineales; family Phototrophicaceae; genus CAIRDJ01. Next base: position 14,449 of record JBMOFU010000036.1, read on the forward strand.
TACGCTGTTCCTGTGGCAAATCTTGACGCGCCAGAAGATGGATTGATGCCTACTGTTCTTATCACCGGAACCCGTGCGCCCGTCGGCCTAGAGATGGTAAGGCAGTTCGGCGCGGCGGGTTGGCGCGTGATCGTGGCCGAAAGCCTGCCGATTCACTTAGCGCACGGCTCGCGCTACTTGCACCGATCCTACGCTGTGCCTGCACCGCGCTTTGACCCACTTGGCTATGTTGCCGCGCTTACAACGATTAGCCAGCAAGAAGGGGTGTCGTTACTCATCCCCACCTGCGAAGAAGTGTTTCACATTGCCGCCGCCTATGACGTACTCAGCGCGCATTGCACCGTATTCAGCGAGCCGCTTGCCCGTTTGATCCCGTTGCACAGCAAAGCCGCCTTTATTGCGCTTGCCCGCTCGTTTGGCTTGGCCGTCCCCGATACACACATCATCACGAATGTTGAGCAAGCGCACGCCCTGTTAGGTGAGCCGATTGTACTCAAACCAGAGTATTCCCGTTTTGCCACGCAGACGATTATCCGCCCACGCACAGCGCATGACCTCATCGCCTGCGATGCTTCCCCGACGCGACGTTGGGTGGCGCAAACCTACCTAGAGGGGCGGCAAGTGTGCAGCTACAGCATCGCCCATAACGGACGTTTGACCGCGCACGCCGTCTATGCTACCGAATACACTGCCGGGCGGGGCGCGACGATTGCCTTCCGCCCGCTGGATTATCCACAAGTGCGGGCGTGGGTGACGCAGTTTGTTGGGGCTTACGGCTATACAGGCCAGATTGCCTTTGACTTTATCGAATCCGATCAAGGGGTGATGGCGATTGAGTGTAACCCACGCGCCATTAGCGGGTTACATCTGTTAGCGGGTAGCGTGGTTGAAGCGATCATCCACCCCGACGCGGACTATATCGAACCTTCGCTGACGGGGGGATCAGCCGTCAAGCTGGCGCTAGTGGTTTACGGTTACGGCGCACAGATTGGCGAATGGTGGACGCTACGCGATGTTGTTTGGCGCGTGGATGACCTATTGCCCGCGCTGATGCAGGTTGCTGTAGTAGGGCAAATGGCGTGGCGCGCTGTCCAACAGGGGAGTAGCCTCATTGGGGCAAGTACATGGGATATTGAATGGAATGGGGAATGATGCTTAAATTTTATATCGAAATTCGGGACAGTGTTCCTATGCTGATTGGGACTGGGGTAAAGGCTCGGATGATCGCAACAATCTATCTTGAAGGCGGCGCAAGTATTGCAGAAATTCAAGAGCGCTACGAAATCACAGCCGCACAGGTTCATGCAGCGCTGGCTTACTATTACGATCATCGTGATGATTTTGACATGCAAGATGCCGCCCTAGCGCAACAAAAAGCAGAATACCAAGCCGCGACAGCATCTCGACTTAACGCGATGCGTGAACGTGCCAAACAGCTGAACAATCGTGCAGAATGACCAACGCCCTCATCACGGGTGCGACAGGCTTTTTAGGCGGCGCGTTGGCGCGTCGGCTTCACGCGGCAGGCTGGCAGATTACCGCCACCGGACGTAACCGCGCCGCAGGCGATGCACTACAGGCCGCTGGACTCCGTTTTATCCCCGCTGACCTTGCCCGTGATGCACTATCTCCGTTGCTGGATGGGGTGGAGGTCGTGTTTCACTGCGCGGCGTTGGCGGCTCCGTGGGGGCGGGAACCAGACTTTATCGCCGCCAATGTGACAGCTACCGAGCGCTTGGTGAACGCTTGTCAACGCGCACAGGTGCGGCGCTTGATCCACGTTTCGACGCCGAGCATTTACTTTAGCGGGTTAGTTGGGCGGCGCGATGTGCGCGAAGATGCCCCGTTGCCGCCCGTCGCTGCAAACACGTATGCAGCGACCAAACGCCAAGCCGAACAGATCGTAGACGCCAGCGGATTGCCTGCGATCACCATCCGCCCCCGTGCCATCGTCGGGGAAGGCGACCCGACGGTGATCCCGCGCATTATCCGTGCGCTAGAGCGGGGTCGCTTCCCGCGCATTGGCAAGGGCGATAACCTAACGGACATCACCTATATTGAAAACGTGGTGGATTCGCTTTTGCTGTGTGCCGCCGCGCCGGACACGCTACACGGGCGCAAGTTCAACATCACCAACGGCGAGCCGCTTTTGCTGTGGACGATGATCGAACGGTTGGCGGCGCTAACGGGCTTGCCACCGCCACGCGGAAGCGTGCCGCCGCAAGTGGCTTATGGGCTTGCCACCGCCTTAGAATGGGCGTATCGTGGGCGTGTGACCGAGCCGCCGCTCACCCGCTATACGGTGGGGTTGCTGGCAACCGATCAAACGCTGAACATTGACGCGGCGCGCAACGATTTGGGGTATGTTCCGCGTGTGTCTAACGCAGAAGCCTTTGAACGGGTCGCGGCGGCGTGGCGTTAGCTGTGAGTGGGGCAGGCCATGGTGTTTTCCCAGAATCACGCGATGTTGTCCGTAGGGGCGCAATGCATTGCGCCCCTACAAGGTTCACAACCGTTCGGACAAGGCAGGCCTTGTCCCTACAGGATGTTGTCGCATGTCAACGGTTTTGTAGGGACGACACCTGTGTCGTCCGTCTTTGTAGCATTAAAATCGGTCAGTGGTAATCAGGGTGTTGTTATTTATTTACATAGAAATCCGTAAGGGGGTATTGCTCATGAGTGACGTTATCAACACCTACATCGAAAGTATCAGCATCGGCTGGCAGGCGGAAGTCTGCCGTCAGTTGGACGATATGATCTTAGCGGCCATCCCTAGCGTAGAGCCGCGCATCCAATATCGTAAGCCGCACTACCTCAAGAATGGCAAGTACGCCGCTGTGTTCGGCACGGCAAAGGGATGGGTCAGCTTCACGATATTCAACGCCACAACGCTCCAGCCGCCCGCCGGGATGTTTGAGGCTTCCGACAATCAAGACCGCTTGACGATCAAAATCCTTGCGGGGCAAACTGTGGATTACGATCAATTGGGGGGATTCTTGAAACAAGCGGCTGAGACGATCTAACCAAAATCAGCCGATTTCATTGTTGGGGCGTCCCTGATTTTAACGTCACCAAGACGGACGCCACAGGTGGCGTCCCTACAAAACCGTTGACCTGCGATCCGATCCCATAGGGACAAGGCTTGCCTTGTCCGCAAAACTAAAGCGGACGGCTCCCCAGATATAACCTAATTTAAGGATAATTAAGGCCGCGTTTAACCACAAACGCGGCCTATTTGTTATAGTAGCCCGTGTTCGTTTACTTCACCTCAAAGGATGTTTGCCCATGCGGAAAACGGTTAGCCTGTTGTTGATGCTTGCCCTTTTGACTGTCGCCGTCAGTGCCTTTGCTCAAGCCACCCCCACGCCAGATTGCCCGCCCCCGCCCTCCGGCGGTCAACCCCCCGCAGGTGGCCCGCCGCCCGGTGGTATCCCTGAAGGCTGCCTCCCGCCCGGCGGTATGGCCTTTGGCATGGCGGGTGAATCTTATCCCCCGACCCACGCCGACCTTGCCTATGCCGAACTTTCTGAGGCGCAAAAGCTCGACCTGTTTATCCCAGAAGGCGAAGGCCCCTTCCCGTTGGTGGTCTTTGTGCATGGCGGTGCCTTCCGCGCTGGGGATAAAGCCATGCAAGCCAACGATGTAGAGCCATTGTTGGCAGCAGGCTATGCGGTTGCCAGCATCAACTATCGCCTTTCAGGGGAAGCGATCTTCCCGGCTCAAATCGAAGATGCAAAGGCCGCCGTGCGTTGGTTGCGTGCCAATGCCGAAACCTACGCCCTTGATCCAGAACGCTTTGCGTCTTGGGGCGCGTCGGCGGGCGGCAATATTGCTGCATTGCTTGGGACGACGGGTGACGTTGCCGAATTTGACAACGCCGAACTGGGCAACATCGAATTTTCTAGCCGTGTGCAAGCCACAGTAGATTGGTTTGGCCCAATAGACTTCGGCTTGATGGATGCCCAATTTGCCGCTGATGAGACCTGCGACGCCGGCGCAGAAAGCCACAACGCCGCTGATTCTCCCGAATCGGTATTAGTCGGTGGGGAAGTGCAAAGCATGTTGGATGTTGTGGCTGCCGCCAACCCCGTCACCTACGTGAGTGAAGACACCCCCATGTTCTTCATCCAACACGGTAGCCTAGATTGCACTGTTCCGCCTGCACAAAGCCAATTGCTCTATGATGCGATTGTGGATTTGCTTGGGGAAGACCATGCCAGCTTAACCTACTTCCCTGAAGCAGGGCATGGCGGTAATGAGTTTTCGGATGCTGCGAATATGGCCGAGGTCGTGGCCTTCTTAGATAAAGCGTTGAACGTCACACGCTAACCCTAACAGCAAGGTGGGGCGACAAGAATTGTCGCCCCACTGTGCTTCAGCCGTATGATGCCACAGGGGAACCAATGCGTTCCCCTGTTTGATTTTAGGGCGATTGCATCAAACGAGGCTCTGACAATGTGGAATGATGTTTACACGTAGGGGCGCAATATATTGCGCCCCTACGGAATCGTTACCATTCATAGGGGCATGATAGTTCATGCCCCTACACGTCATCCCACGTTTGATTTTAGGTTTCGTTGACGGGCTGTGTGCCGTCGCGGAACTGCCACAAGCGCCAAGTGCCGTCTTCGCTGCCAGAGACAATCCGCGTGTTGTCGGGCGTGAAGGCCACCGTCAACACGGGGCCTTCGTGGGTGCTGATGGTGGTGATCTTTGTCCCAGAGTTGGCATCCCACAGTTGAATGGTACGGTCTTGGCCGCCGCTGGCGATGAATGCGCCGTCTGCACTGAAGGCTACTGTATACACAGGCGAGATATGCCCGCGCAGGGTTTCTAGCTCTACACCGCTGATGGCGTCCCATAGGCGGACGCTGGTATCTTCACTGCCAGAGATGATATATTGCCCGTCGGTGCTGTAGGCGATGTCCCACACGGCGTTGGTGTGACCGAAGAAAATGGTCGGTGCGGCTTCTTCTTCCCCGCCAAACGGATA
>JBMOFU010000037.1:0-19250 GCA_049318725.1 Phototrophicaceae bacterium
CTGCACAACTTTTGGGCAGATCAAGGCTGCATCATCTGGCGGCCTCATAATATTCAGGTCGGCGCGGGAACAGGCAACCCTGCAACGCTCTTGCGTGTGCTAGGGCCTGAGCCGTGGCGGGTGGCCTACATTGAGCCGTCCGTGCGCCCCGACGATGGCCGCTATGGGGAAAATCCCAACCGCTTTCAGATGCACACCCAATATCAGGTGATCCTCAAGCCCGACCCGGGCAACCCGCAAGAGCTATATCTGGCGTCGCTAGAGGCGATTGGCTTGAATCCCCGCGAACACGATATTCGCTTTGTGGAAGACAACTGGGAATCGCCCGCATTGGGTGCGTGGGGTCTAGGTTGGGAAGTCTGGTTAGACGGCCAAGAGATCACCCAATTTACCTACTTTCAGCAGGCAGGCGGGATTGAACTCAACCCCACGTCGGTAGAGATCACCTACGGCCTAGAGCGGATTGTATTGGCGCTACAGGGCAAGAATACCGCATGGGAAATGGCCTATATGAGTGCGGCGGATTCCGCAGTGACGTATCAGGATATTTTCTTGCGCGGCGAATTTGAACACAGCAAATACTACTTTGAGATTGCCGACATTGACGGCCTGCGCCAGTCCTACGACATCTACGAGGGCGAATACCGCCGCGCACTAGAGGCTGGCACGTTGATGCCCGCATACGATTATGTATTGAAGTGCAGCCACGTCTTTAACGTGCTAGACACACGCGGCGCAATCGGTGTGACCGAACGAGCAAAATACTTCCGCCGTATGCGCGACATGACCCGCGACATTGCGAAGGCCGTCGTCGAGCAACGCCAGAGTCTCGAATATCCGCTGGATAAGATGTCTACCGTGTGGGCGTCGCCTGCGCTTGGGGTAGCGGCATCTATGCCCGCACCGCTCACCGCCCCCGCCGACTTTTTGCTAGAGATCGGCGTGGAAGAATTGCCCGCCGACAACGTAGATACAGCGCTAGAGCAGTTGCAACCGTTGGCTGAAGCGTTGCTGACGAAACTACGCTTGACCCATAACGGGATTGTGACCTACGCCACGCCGCGCCGTATGGTGATTTGGGTGAAAGACCTTGCCGCCGCCCAAACCGATTCTACGGAAGTGGCGAAAGGCCCTTCGGCAGATCGGGCGTTTGACCCCAACGGCAAGCCGACCAAAGCCGCCGAAGGCTTTGCCCGCAGCAAGGGGATAGACCCCGCCGCCCTACGGATTGAAGAACTCGAAAATGGGCGCTACGTCGTCGCGGATGTGTTCGAGAAGGGGCGTCCAGCGGCAGAAGTTTTGGCCGAAGCCCTGCCCTCGCTGATTGCTGACATTAAGTTTGGCAAGAACATGCGCTGGAATAGCACCAATGTTGCCTTTAGCCGTCCTGTGCGCTGGATTGTGGCGTTGCACGGCAACAGCGTCGTTCCGTTTGTGTTTGCGGGAGCGGCCAGCGGTAACATCACACGCGGCCTACGTCCGTTTGGTTCGCCAGAACACACCGTCAACAGCGTGGCGGACTACATGCAGGCGCTCGAATCGCAGGGGATTGTGCTAGACCGTGCCACGCGGCGGGCAACGATCATCGAACAGGTGAACGCGCTTGCGGCTTCGGTCAATGGCAAGATATTGCTGGATGAAGGTTTGCTGGATGAAGTCGCCAACCTTGTCGAGCGCCCAACGGCGTTGTTGGGGACGTTCAACCCAGAATCGCTAGAGTTGCCCCCGCCTGTATTGATTACCGTCATGCGGAAGCATCAACGCTACTTTGCCGTGACCGACGCCGACGGCAAGCTGTTGCCGTACTTTGTCGCCGTCCGTAATGGCGATAGTGAATATCTCGATACAGTTCAGCACGGCAATGAGCATGTGTTACGGGCGCGCTTTGCCGATGCACGCTTCTTCTACAACGAAGACATCAAGAAGCCGCTGAAGGACTTCCTTCCCCGCCTGAATACCTTGACGTTCCACGAGAAGATTGGCTCCATGTTGGAGAAGAACAACCGCGTGGCGGCGTTGGTGAGTTCACTTGGGGAACTTCTCGGCACGCCTGCCGACCAGATTGCCATTGCAGTGCAGGCGGCGCAGTTGGCAAAGGCTGACCTTGCTACGCAGATGGTGGTCGAGATGACTTCGCTACAGGGGGTGATGGGGCGTGAATACGCGCTCCGTGAGGGGACGCCCGCGCCAGTGGCCGATGCCATCTTTGAGCATTGGTTGCCGCGCTCACAAGGCGACCTATTGCCTGCCAGCGCCGCCGGGACGTTGTTGGCTATCACAGATCGGCTGGATACGCTGGCGGGCTTGTTCGCCGCTGGACTTGCGCCGAAGGGCAGTGCAGACCCGTTTGGGCTACGGCGTGCCGCGCTAGGGATTGTGCAAATCCTAACCTATCACGGCATTGAAGTTGACCTGCGTCAAGCGCTGGCGCTCATCGCCAACGGCCAGCCAATCCCCGTCATCGCAGAAATACAGTCTGCCGTGATGGACTTTGTACGCGGGCGCTTAGAAGTGTGGTTGCTCGATCAAAACTGGCCGCATGATGTGGTGCAGGCCGTCTTGAGCCAACAAGCCCATAACCCCACCCGCACGCTACAGGGGATCACGGAGTTAAGCTTGTGGGTCAAGCGTCCAGACTGGGAAGTGCTGTTAGACGGGTTTGCCCGTTGTGTACGGATCACCCGCAGCGAAACCGCCCAGTACAGCATCCAGCCCGATTTGTTTGTCGAAGCCGCCGAGCGTGACCTTTACGCGGCAGTGCAGGCCGCCCACGCCCAACTGGACGATAGTAGCAATGTGGGCGCGTTCCTGAGCGCCTTTGAACCCGCATTGCCCGCCGTCACACAGTTCTTTGTAGACGTGCTGGTGATGGCAGAAGACGCCGCCGTGCGCCAAAATCGCTTGGGGCTGTTGCAGTCGGTGGCAGCATTGGCCGCCAACCGCGCAGACTTGAGCCACCTCAGCGGCTTCTAAAATCGTTGTGGGGGCGCAACCCATTGCGCCCCCACCCGTCCCCTTGCCGTAGGGCAACAGCCCGCGAAACTTAGCTCACTTGCCTCTACAATAGCGCTATATTCGTATCGCTCAACAAGGGGCATCCCGCACACTATGCGCTACTCTCGTCGTGACTTCTTGAAAAACTTGGCCGTGCTGTCTGGTACCGTAATGCTCCCGCGTGAGTTCAATTGGCTGGCGCCAAGCCTCACCGCTGGCGACTTGCTCACGCCGTTCCTCACCGCCATGCAAACCCCCTTCAATGCCCCACTCAACGAACATTTTGAGCGCGTGATTGACGGCAACCCCGTCGCGTTGTTGCTCTATGATCTGACCGCAGACCGCATGGTGACCGCGCTCTTGCCTGAAACCCTGTTCCCGGTGGCTTCGGCCTTCAAAGCGCCGCTATTGATGTACTTTTTAGATGTCATCGCCCCAGAGGTCTGGAATATCGTCCCGGTGGAGTATTGGAATGCCGCCCGCGCTGAGGATGTCCCCGAAGCGGCGCGGGAAGCGTGGCGTCAACATCAAGCGATTTTGTGGGCATTGCATCAAATGATTATCCTTAGCGACAACACCACCACCGGCGTGGTGTTTTCCTACATTGCGGCGGCGTTGGGCGGTACAGCACCGCTGGTGATGTTCAACGATTGGGCGCGCCAACGGGTGGGGATGTCTCAACTGTCGGGCATCACGGCATGGAACGTTGGTGTAGACCCCAATATGTCTGCCTTAGATAGGCGCTTAGAAGATCGCGGAACGACCCTCAACGGGCAAGTGGTCTACATGGACAACATGATGACTGCCCGCGATTTAGGCTTGTTTTACGTGTGGATGCTTACCACGATGACCGCCGATCAACAACGGGTTGCTAAATCCCTGTTGAGCATCCTCTACAACAATCGCGGCGCGAACCTAGAGCGCTTGGCGCTGGAAAATGACGGCATCCCCTACAGTAAAAACGGCTCCCTAGAGACTGAACACGGCTACGTGGTCAGTGATGCGGGCTTAATCGAACTGCCGCAACGTACCTACCTGCTGGTGATCTTGTCTTTGGGCGCGGACGCGATCATCCCAACCTTGTATGACGAACTGAACGCGACCATTCAAGGCCGTTACAACGAAATCTTTCACAACCATCGGGTCAACGCCGTCAGCAATGAGGAACTTTTGGCGCTCTATACCGCCCATGTACAGGCCGCCTATCCCGAACACACCGATGTGCTGGCGGGGCAGTTCCGCTATGGGTTCGTGTTGCCGGTTGGCGTAGAAATCTTTTCTAGCCCAGACGAACAACACCCACTTCACAACCCGATTATCAAGTCTACGCGCTTTGGAATTCACTTGCTGATGCAGGGGGCGCTGGTGCGCTACACGGTTATAGATGAAGATTGGGTAGAACTTGTGCCAGACGACCACCGCGACAACGTGCGCGTGCGCTTGGGGAACCCGCTGTTTATGCGCCAGCGTGACCTATGGCCGATCTCGTTGGGCTACGCGGAACCGATCCCCTACTTGGTTAACCCGACCATCACCCACAGCGATAAATATATTCTGATTAGCCTTGCCGCCCATGAGCTATTTTTGTTTGAGGGAGAAACGCCCGTTGTGCGAATCCCGATAGTCCTCAATGCAGAAGCCACCCCACGCGGTTCACAGGTAATTACCAGCAAATGGTTGGCACGCAGTATGCAGCCGTGGGCGCCCGGCGTGCCGTTTACCGCCTTTTTTGGGGAAGATGGCTTTGCGCTACACGGTGCGCCGTGGCAACGTTGGGGGATCACCGTCAACCAGAGCAACATCACAGGGCGGACAAGCGCCGGCTGTGTGAACGCCCCGAATTGGCTAGTGACGGCAGGCGGCTATCAACGCCCTGCGGATGAACTGCTGTTCCGCTGGATTGGCGGGATTGAGCATCCGCGTGAGAGCGTTTATGAGTACCCCTCACAAACCTACCCCTCCACCCGCATTTACAGTGTGGACTACCCGCACAACCTGCGGAATTACATTCGTCCAGAGGTGATGACGCAGCGCAACCTGTCTTGGGATGACATCATCGCGCAGATGGAAGCCACCCCACTACAGGCGCCAGAATCATTCTTTGTGTGAGCCGTGTCGCTAGGGTGTCACAGGGAACGTCCCCAACGTGACCATGATCTCGCCATTAATCGGCAAGGGTTGGGGGGTTTCCCAGTAGTACGCCACCAACGATAGGGTATACTCGCCCGTAGCAAGCTCGTCTGGCAGGTCATACTCTAGCGGGATGTAGTAGCGCTCATCCGTTTGCCAGAAGGCGCTTTCTAAGAACCGCTCATTGCCCAACGGCACGGCTAAGGCACGGTCAGCTTGACCGATCAAGTTGCCGTTTGTGTCTGTAAGCCGCAACGACACGGAATAGGTCGTGTTTGGCGGCTGGAGAGCCGTCCACCATGTTTTAGCGATGACCGTTTCCCCTGCGTGGTATTGGTTATGGTGCAGGTGACCGAGTTCCAACGTGAACAGGTCGCCAGCTGGTAAGGGTGGGGTGATGGGGCTTTCATACAGCCGCACGCGGTAATCGCCAAAGCCGTAGACTTCTGTGAGGGTGCGGCCTGCCAGCAAAAACTGCTCGGTGTCGTTGGGGTATTCCAGCCAGTAGGGTCGTACCGTCCAGACGCGCGGCACTTGTGCTATATTGTTGAAGTCCAGCGGGGCTGCCCAAATAAAGTCGTTCAGGCTTAGGGTGGGCGCATCAAATTGTAGGTGATAGGCTTCGGGCAAATCTTGCACGGTACTGCCCAGTGATCCGTCTAATGTCGTGTACCAGACACGGTCTTGTGGACGCCACCCCGCCACAACGGTTTGGAACAGTTCGCGGTGGGGGATGTTTTTTTCTGGGAAACCCTGCGGATACGTCAACAGCCCCCCGACTGCCAATGCGATCAACGCTGCGCCGCGCACACGTTCCCCGCGCAGGTGACGCAAGGCGTCCCCAATCACGATTGCCAGCCCCGGCACGACAAACAGCAGGTAGCGATGGCCGTAAACGGGAATCACAGTGTTTAAGCCCATCAAGCTCAGGGTTGGCACAAGCAACCATAGCCACGCGGCAAGGCTGATTTGCCAGCGGCGACGCAGCCAAAATGCTCCCACCAGCGCAACCGCCAACATCAAGAGCATGAATGTGGTTTGATGGGCGCTATAAATTTCAAAAAACGTAAGCGGAATCCCCCATGATGGGGTGAGTGTGCCTAAAAACTTGCCGATGGGGGGCGCGTTAGGGTCAGCGGATTGTGCGCGGGCAATCCCTAATTGCATGACCACAATCGGCAACCAAGGGGCAAATAGTAGGAATGCAATCAGCCCTGCCCACAGAAATTGCCGAATTTTATGGCGTGCAACCACTAACACAAAAATAAATTGCGCTAAAACCCCTAATGCCAAATAATAGTAGGTGTAGGCGGCTAATGTTGCTGCTAAGGCATAGCCAAGAATTGCCCGTTGCCGACCTTCTAACAGGCGGAACAGCGCCCACCAAGTGAGCGCCATCACCAAAGACAGTTGACCGTACATCCGCACAATTTGGGCATAGAAAATGAATATCCCGCTGACCGCTAAAAATGTGCCGGCACCTAGCCCTGCCCAACGATCTTGAAAGCCGCGCCCCGCCAGCCGATAGATCAATGCTACCGCCAGCAAAGACGGGATCACGCTGGCGAGCCGAATCACAAACAGTGCATCGGTGTGGCTGTAACTGATCCAGAGCCACGTCCACAGATAGTGGAGCGGGGGGTGAACATCGGCGGCGGTCTGTTGCAGTATAAACGCCACCCCGCCCCGGCTGATGCGCCAAGTGTAGTCTTCATCAAGCCACATGCTGGCGCTGTCTAGGGTGTGGAGCATCACCCCCCACGCCAAGAGCAGCATCAACAGCGCAAAGCCCATATGGGCGGTTTTGTGACGGTTCATGAGGGGCTTCCCTGAATAGCGGCCTATCAGGGGGGAATTATCGTGGATTTAAGGCGCGATGCTAGGGGCGGTTACGTACAGCGCCCCTACAAATAATACGTGGCATTTTCAAACAAGTTACCCTACCCCGTTGATGATTGCGCTCAGTTCCTCCAGCGTGAACGTTTCCCCCACCGCTCGCGCACGGTGATAGCCCGCGCCCAGCCGATTTTCGAGCGCATAGCGCAAGTTCTTGAGCAATGTCTCGGTGTAAAAGCGCACTATGTCTTGACGGCTGTCTACATAGCCGATGAGCTGTGCGGCAAGTTCATCTTGACCTGTTTCGGCCAACACCACAGCCACCCCGCTACCAATCACGCTCAAGGCAAACCAGTGGTCGCCCTCACTGACAAATTCCAGCGCCTTACGGAAGTAAGGCAGGGCTTCATCGTACTGCTTTTCGTAAATCTTGGCGTTGCCACGCCCTAAGTACACCTGCCAGAGGATAAAGGCGTTTTCCAGCCGATTGCCAATCTCTTCGGCTTCATCAAAGTAGGGATAGGCGGCTTTGAAGTCCCCTAATAAGTACAACGTCAGGCCAATCTCGGCAAGGTTGCGCCCCACGTTGAGGTCGTCGCCAATGTCCCGACGGATTGCCAATGCCTGCTTGTAGTAGTCTTGCGCCTCTTGGAAGTTCGCCATGCCCATTGCAATATTGCCCATTGCACTGAGCGAATGGCCTAAGCCGGCACGGTCGCCAATTTCGCGGTTGAGGCGGAAGGCACGTTGGTACATGGCTACAGCTTCTTCGCGGTGACCGTTGAGGAACTTCACCCCCGCCAAATTGTTGCCGCTGAAGGCCATTCCACGCTTATTCTTGTATTGGCTGAAGATGTCATAGGCGGCTTGATAGTATCTTTCGGCTTCAGGTAAGTTGCCCAACGCTTGGCTGATTTCCCCAAGATTGTTGTAGCCGAAGGACATTTGCACATGGGAGGTGTGTTCGGGGTCACGCTCCTGAATCATTTCTAAGTAAATGTCGCGTGCCGCTGCATAGTTGCCGACCAAGAACTCTAGGTAGCCCAAGTTGCCGGTGGTTTGGGAGATGTACTTCACATGGTCGTTGGGGATGAGCATCGCTTTGGCCTCTAGCTGATAGCGCCGAGACTCGTCGTAGTGTCCGCGCATCATGGCGGCATAGCCAAGCCCATTCAAGACCCACAGCAGTTCTTCGCGGTCTGGGTTGGCGCGGAAGTAAACTAAGGCCTCTTGTCCCACTTTTTCTGCTTGCAGGTATTCGCCTGTGCGCCCTAACAGCAACCCATAGCGCAGTTTGACGCGCCAATAGAGCCGTTCCTGTGCTGGACGGTGCTTTTCGAGTTGATCCAGCAATTTCTTAAACTTGACGCTGGCCTCTTGGGTGTTGGTGACAAACAAGTAGTATTGCATTGTCACTTCTAGGGTTTTGTCTATGTCGTCGAAGCGTTCGCGTTGGGTCGCCAACGCCCATGCGTGGCGCATATTTTCAGCTTCTGTCTCGAAGGCTTCGATGGACTCTTTTTCTTTGTGGGTATAGAGGAATTTTTCCACCTTGAGCTTGAAGTCAAAGTAGTAGTTGATGTAATCGTCTTTGACCTTGTCCGTGTCTGGGCAGCAGTCTTTGAATTTTTCTTCTGCGTATTGGCGCAACAAGGCATGAACGGTATAGCGGCCATTGGGCGCACGGAACAACAGCGATTTATTCACCAAGCTGGTTAATGTTTTCAGCGATGTGCCTAAAATCGTTTGGGCAGCGGCACGCTCGAACCCATCGCGGAAGATAGAGAGCTTCATGAAGGCATTTTGTTCATCGGGGGACATCAAGTTCCAAGAGTAGTCAAACACTGCCCGCATACTGCGGTGGCGCACGGGTACGTCGCGCATGTCGGTTTCAAGGAAGTCTAGGCTGGTTTCGATCTCGTTGGCGATTTCCTCAATGTTCAACATTTCTAGCCAGCCTGCCGCCAGTTCAATCCCGAGCGGCATCCCTTGCACCAGTTGAATCACCCGTTGTACAGACAGGGCGCTTTCGTCGGTCAATTCAAAGTGCGAAGCATTGCGAACCGCGCCATTCATAAAGAGCTTGACGGCTGGATTTTCTGCAAATTCCGCAAGCGGGAGTTCAGCAGATGGCACAGCCATGCTATCCACTTCATAGACGGTTTCGCCGCGCAAGCGTAGCCGCTCACGGGAAGTCGCCAATAGGGTGATGCCGGGCGTGTGCTGTAAACCTTCAGCAATCATCGCCATGCCATCAATCAGATGTTCTAGGTTGTCTAACACCAGCAGCATTTGACGGTCTTTGAAGTAGTTAATCAGTTGTTCGTGAATCTCGCCTGCGCCGAGTGGAAAATCCAGCGCATCGGCAATCTTTGCTGGAATTTCCTCTGGCGTAGCGACAGCCTCTAGGGGGACAAATATCACCCCGTCGTGATAGCGCTCTGCTACACTTTCGGCCACAGCCATTGACAAGCGCGTTTTGCCTGTGCCGCCGGGGCCAATTAAGCTAACAACATGGTTTTGTGGGTCGGCCAACAACGCTTGCAACTCTGCAATTTCACGTTCACGCCCAACAAAAGCGGTGGACGTAGCCGGGAAGTTTATCAGCCGTACACGGCGCGGGCGGTTAGGCGTTGTGGAAGGGTTATTCAGCGATGAGATACTGGCCGTCGTGGTGTTGCCAATAAAGCGGTTATCGCCGTCGGCAAAAACGCCTATCGGTTGGATGTTGGGGTCGCTGCCGTGAATGATGGCTTCAAGCTCTGCCCCGACCATCCGCACACTACGGATACGCAAATTGGGGTCTTTTTCCAACATACGGTAGACAAGGTCAACCAAAGCAATCGGCAACTCTGGCCGTTCCGCTTCAAGGTCTGGGACGTGACTGGTGGTGATGGCGCTCACCAACGCGCCGACCATTTCTTGCGGGTAGGGGCGCTGGCCGGCGAGCATTTCGTAAAGCATCACGCCAAACGCCCAAATATCATGGCGTTCGTCAATGGTGCCACCTGTGAGCGATTCTGGACTCAAGTAGGCCATTGTGCCAACGAGCGCGCCATCTTGGGTGACGTTTTCTGTGCGTTGAATGCGCGCCACGCCAAAGTCGGTGAGGCGCGGGGTGCCATCCTCGGCCAGCAAAACGTTGTCTGGCTTGATGTCTCGGTGGAGGATGCTTAAGCGGTGGGCGCGGGTGAGCGCGTCGGCAAGGTCAAGGGCAATATATAGCGCACGTTGGATGCTCATGCGCCCCTTTTCATCAATGATTTCGCGCAGGCTACCGCCCGGCACATACTCCATAATGAGGTAGTGGCTGCCTTCGCTTTCGCCCGCAGCCAACATCTTGACGATATTGGGGTGATTGAGGTCTCTGAGCGCTTCGCCTTCGCGCTGGAAGCGCAACACAATGTCACGGTTAGAGCGAACAATGTCATCTTTTAGGCGTTTGACGGCTACCGGAACCCCTGTGAGGGTATCTACCCCACGAATGACGGTTCCCATGCCGCCCTGCCCAATGATGTTATTCGTATCAAATTCAAAACGATCAAATATCGTGGGCATGGGTATTGTTCCCTAGCTTTGGAAGGGCAGTCAAAATGGTTATAGACTAAGACGCGGTGAGGGTGAGACAATCTTGCTTGACCAAACTCTATTATAAGACAACTCTTACACGGCAACGTAAGAAGCATACTAGAAATCCATCAAGAGCTAGAACAAACGTGTGTACCCGTTTACCCGCAAGCGATTGGAATCCCGATTGAACGCGCAACGCCCTTTAGAACGCAATATCCGTATTTATTATTTTTTCAACACCGTGTTAGCGGCGGCGTTTGTCGTCGGCAACTGGATATTTGTTTGGTTGCGCGTCATGAGCAATCAACAAGTTGGCATTGTAGACGCCATCGCCTTTGCCTTTGGCCTTGTGATGGAAGTCCCCACGGGCGCGGTGGCAGACCTATTAGGCAAGCGCGGCACGATGATTGCGGCCATGTTCTTGGCAGGCGCGGGCTGGATCATTATGGGGACGGGGGACACGCTCACCCAGTTATTGCTTGGCTTTTTGGTGTCGCAAACTGGTTGGGCGTTTTACAGCGGCGCTGCGGAGGCGCTGGTCTACGATTCGCTGGTAGAAATGGATCAAGTCGGGCGCTTTGAGCAGGTGATTAGCCGCGGTCACAGCTTGCATCTGGTGGCGAATGTGGCTGCCACGCTCATCGGCGGGGTGATGTATCTCATTCACTTCCGCTTGCCACATCTGGCGTGGGGGGGGCTACATATGTTCGGGTTTTTGGCGGCGTTCTGGCTGATTGAGCCGAAGGTCGCGCACATCCCGTTTTCTTGGGCGGCCTATCGCAACCAGTTGGCACAGGGATTTCGTCAACTGTGGCAGCCTGCGCTGCGTTACTACATCCCGTTGTTTTTTGCCACTACGGGCGTTGGCTTTATCATCACCATTGGGCTTGTCCAGTATGTGATGGCAATTGCCTACGGCTATGGGGCTAACGAACAGGCGATCCTGTTTGCCATCACCGGGTTAGCTGCGTCGGGCGCGGTGCTGTTCGTCCCCAGAATCCGCCGCCGCTTTAGCGACTTTCACAGCTTACTGTTGGTGGCCGCGCTACTGCTGATTGCGCTACTGGTGAGCGCCTTCCCGTTAGGACTGTTGGCAGGTGGGGCGGTCTTGTTGTTCTTGCGTGTGGTGATTTCGTTATCGCAGCCCATCGCTTCGATTTTGGTCAATTCGGCCATTCCTTCGGAATACCGTGCCACGACGATTTCAACAATGGCGCTGATTACCAAAATTCCGTACATCTTCACGGCGGTCATTGCTGGGGTATTGGCCGAACGCGGTCAGATCGGGGTGTTTAACCTGTGGATGGCCGGCGGGATTTTTGTGCTGACGCTGATTAGTATGGTGTGGTCAAGCTATTTTCGGCCACGCTCTAGCATTGCGCTCGAATCCTAACGGGGGCGTCACTCCAGTTGGGATTCAATCTCGGCAAGGGCTTCTTGGCGGGTGGGAAAAATTTTGATGCTTTTGCTCACCCCAATATGTTTTACTACAGAAACCAAGACACTAAAGAATGTAAGGTGGTTTTTGGATACGCCAAAAGCATATATAGAAACCAGATTAGGACGGCGGAAGAAACCCGTGACAGTTGGGTTGAAAAGGTCTGATGGGGTAAAGGTGACTTTACCGATTTTTTCGGTGTCTATCAAAATGTGGATGGGGTGATCTGCTGCGGCTTGTAACATCTGAGAAAAGGTTTCACAGGCATAGATACTGTCTTCAACGCTGTGGTCGCCTTCATAAATGGCTTCAATAATTTGGTTTTCACGCAACCATCTAACATGAACGGTCATCGTAGCCTCCACTTTCATCAATAATGATGCTGAATCTGCTTAATATAAGCCTAATGTACTGTAATAAAGGGCTAGACTTATTCCAGTTGCGATTCAATATGTGCTAGGGCTTCTTGGCAGGTGGGGAAGGTTTTAATCGGCTTGCGTACAACACCCAGATGTTGTGATACAGAAATTAAGATGTAAAATAGCGTCTCATAATTCTTGGGTGTGCCACAAACATATAAATAGACTAAATTAGACGCCTTTAGAAAAACAACAGCATTAGACTTGAAAAGATCAGACGGCTTAAAATCAACTTTACCAACCTGTGATGTATCTATGAGAATATAAACCTTGCTAGGGAAGGAATCCTGCAACATTTGCGAGAGGGTAGTGCCAAGATATTCTGCATCTTTAACATCGCTATCACCTTTGTACACAGCTTCAATGATTTGATTGTCGCGCAACCAGCGAATATCAACGGCCATCTTTCTTCCCCTCTCTTGGGATTTACAAGCGTAGTAAGCATAGATGTTTCAGGGTATTTATGCAAATTAAAAAGACAGATTTTATCCCTTGCAGGATGAACGGCTAAAGTTGGGCATTCGGTAGGCAATAGTGCGTGATGTATCATCCCGCTTTATTCGCTATGCAATTAAAGGGGAAGTAGTGCAATGACACGGCAGAATATTTCGAGCGGCGCAAAGTGGGAACCCATCGTCGGCTATTCGCGGGCGGTGCGTGTGGGCAATGTGGTGTATGTGTCTGGCACGACGGCCACAGGGGCTAACGGTGAGTTGGTCGGCGTGGGGGATGCTTATGCTCAAACCAAGCAGGCGCTTGCCAACATTGAGGCGGCGCTCCACAAGGCCGGCGCAGAGGCCGCGCACGTCGTCCGCACGCGGATTTACGTCACGGATATTGCCGCAGATTGGGAAGCCGTTGGGCGCGCGCACGGCGAACTGTTTACAGACATCCGCCCCGTGACGACCATGATACAGGTCGCCAAGCTGATAGACCCGCAAATGCTGGTCGAAATTGAGGCCGAAGCTGTGCTGGAGGATTCCTAATGGCTGACCATGAGACGTTCATCCGCCGCTGTTATGAACTGGCGCGCCAAGCCGCTGCTAAGGGGAATCATCCGTTTGGGGCGTTGCTGACGTTAGACGAGCGCGTGATTTTAGAAGCAGAAAACAGCGTCGGCGTGGACGATGACCTCACAGCACACGCCGAGTTGAATCTGTTGCGTGCGATGGCGGCGTTACACTTGGGGGAAGACCGCGCGCGCGTGGTGCTATACACCAGTACCGAGCCGTGCGTGATGTGCAGCGGCGGCATCTATTGGGCGGGAATTTCAACAGTGGTCTACGGCTGTTCAGAATTAGGGCTGGCGCGCTATGCAGGCACAGATTTTCTGCATCCTGCCAGCGCAACGTTCCGCTTGGGCAAGCGCCCGATAGAGGTGATTGGGCCCATCTTGCAGGCAGAGGGCGAAAGCATCCACGCGGGCTATTGGGGGCGTTAATCGGCAGGGCAATCGCGTTCTCCCAAAAATGTGCGATTTTAGGGTAGGGGCGCAATAGTTTGCGCCCCATCGCTGTCAAAAGTAAGTTCTCAGAGCGTGTTTTATAACGGTAATGTCGTAAAATATCAGGGGTGTGGCTGCCCACTACAGAGTGGACTGTCGGTTTTACGGGCGCCACAGGTGGCGCCCCTACATGCACATTAGATTGTAGGGGCGAGGCCTGCCTCGTCCGTGAGACCTTTTATAACAATATATTTCTGATCTTAAACATGCTCTCAGCGTTGCATAACCCCTCCCTAAATCCCTCCCCCCCAAAAGGGAGAGGGACTTTTTACTTTCGTGAACTGCCCTTCTCCCTTTCTCCCGACGGGGGAAAGGGTCGGGGATAGGGGTAAAATAGACAATAACGATCCCTTTCGGAAAGATTAAAACCCTGTTTTTACAGGCATGGGACGCAATAGTTTTTGACCCTACGGAATTGTGAATACCCCTGTAAGGGCATGATATATCATGCCCTTACAAAGGAATATATCGGTTAATAATAACCTGCAGATTTAGTATGCCGCCTTAACTATCCCGCCCAATGGCAAACACGGTGTTGCCGCTGAGGGCATAAATCACGCCCTGTGCAGGGTCGGCAATCACCCCACTGAGCGATTCAAACAAGTTTTCTTCGTAGATGCGGTAGCTCCGCATGAACGTCCCCGCGTGCGTGACCTCATAGACTGTGCGGTTAGGCTGGCTGGCAAGGTACATCACTTGAGCAATTGGGCTTGTAGAAAAGTACAGGCCGCTGATGCCGTTCAACTGTTGGCCGGACGGGAAGTTGGCAAAGGCAAAGATAACCGCTTCGCCACTCACATATTTGCCCATCTGCCCATTTGCCAGCGTGACATAAATCTGCCCAGAGCCGTCTATGGCAAAATCTACTGCGTTGTTGATGTTCGGGCGGTTTTCTCCGGCAAAGTATTCGGTGGGTGGGCTAGAGTATGAGCCGCCGCTTGGGGCGTAGCGCCACACTTGGTTTGCCCCCGGATCAAGAATATAAAGGTTGCCGCGCCACACCTGAATGGCAACCGGATTCACCCAGTTTTCACTGCCCAAGAGCCGTTGCGCCCCGCGTGTGAGGATTGTTGGCGAATGTTCCACCACCACGCCGTTACGATCTAGCGCGATTAAGACGTTGCTCTGGCTGAGGGCGCTGCCGTCTTCTGCCCATGTGATGTCTAGGATGTCATCTACGGTGAATTGATTGACCTGTGCGCCGCGCCGCATGGTGGCGATGGGCGCTTGAGTGTTGGGTTCTAGGTTGCGGCCATCCCCGCTTAACTGGAACTCATAAACAAGGTCGTTGGCGTCATCTAACACGTACATCGTAAGGCCGCGTAAAACCGCCTGTGTGAGTTGCGCGCTAGGGAATGAAACGACTGGCGTTGCTTGGCGGCGGGTGATCGTCAGCAGTTGATCTACCACCGTTTGCCCCTCCCGTTGCAGGTCAATCAGCGGTTGGTTGGGGATGCCCTCTGGACGGATCACTTCGCACTCGTCTACCTTAAGTAGTACGGCGTTCCATGCCGAAAGCGTGCCGTTGACATCGCTAGAGCTAATGCTGCGGGCAAGGCTGGCGGTTTCAAAGGCTTGGTTGATGCAGGTTTCATACTCCGTGTTGCCGAGGTTGGTCACCCACAACACAATCACCAGCGCCACAACGATAATCGGGATTCCAGCCGCGACTGCCGCGCCTAGCGCACCGTTCCACCACGGCGTTTTGGCGGTGTCTTCTTCCCCCAGATAATGATCTATCAGGCCGTTGGCGACCTTTGCGCTGTGTGCAACATTGCTGGTGGTATTGGCAACGACCTCTTGGGCTTGGTCGCGCAGGGCTTCGGCACTGTCTATGATCCGTGTACCAAGCCCCGGGTCAGGGTCAATGTTTTCTAGCTTTTTGTCTGCGGGCAGCGGGTTGCTCAAAATCTCTTTGCTGTTGTCGCCCTCATGTACCAGCAAATCCAGCGGTTCGTCGGGGGCAAGCAGTTCCGCAACCAAGCAAATCGCCTGTGTGGTGTGGAAGTCTTTCAGGCTGACCAGCACATCATGCAGCGTTTCTGCGCTCAGGGCGGCATGAATGCGCGGCAATATCGTGTCGGTGAGGTCGGTGGTGGCAAGCACAAAGCGGCTGGTGCGCTCTATGGTATATTGCTTGAGTTTAACATCGGGGATGCCGCGTACACCCAGCGGCGGCCCAAAGCTGATATCGGTTTCATCCAGTGGGTCGGTGGGGAACAGCGTCGTTTCGCCTTTGATCCACAGCGCGGCGACACATAGCCCACAGCGGCCAACAAACAGTTGATTTTCGTGCAGCACGGCGCAGACCATATTGGCTTCATACTTGCGCGTGTTGGTACGGTTATGATCCAGCAGGTTTTGGTTGATGGTGTCAAAGACGGCGCGTAGGCCAGCGGTCACACTGCCGCCACTGGTGAAATAGCGCTCTGCGGCGATTTCTGCCAGTTGTTCGTAAAAGGTTGCCGAAGCCACCCCGCCCGACGGCAAAACCAGCGCATAGAAGGTATCTGCTTCGCGCCCGCGTGTGGCGTCCTTTGGGGTGACAACGACCAGCGCCCCCGGCGGCGGCGTACTGAGGGTACGCCCATTCACCACGAACAGATGCCCAATCAAGGATTCAAATTGAAATCCCAACGCATAACCTCCCTGCATAAATTCATCATGTCACCTGTAGGGGCGGCTCATGAGCCGCCCACTGCCTTTACGACTGTTGTTTGTTTAGCGTGAAAGGCTTGCCAACAGCGTTTCGAGCGTCAACCGAATATCAATCCGTCCGGTTTTGATCTGTTCGTCATAATCGCGTAGGCGGCGGTACAGCCGCTCTAGTGATTCTAATTCAAAGCCCTTGACCTGACTGGGGAGCTTCTTGGCTTGAAAGTCGCTCAAGCCCAGCGCCTCATGCAGTGCGCCGCGCCCGCCGCCCGTCAGATGTTCTTTGGCAAGCAGCATCAGCCGAAATTGACGAATGAACAGCGCCCATATCCGAAAGGCGTCTTCGTCGGGGTCATCTAACAGTTGACTGAGCAAGGTCATTGCCCGCCCACCTTGCCCGGCGACCATTGCATCAATGACATCCCACACCTTTGTTTCTGAGCTAAACGGTGTGAGCAAGGCCACCACTGCCTCATTGATCGGTTGCCCGCTGGTATAGCTGCTCAGTTTGACCAGTTCATTGTCGGCGCGGCGTAAATCCCCCGCCACCACAGAGGCTAATGCCCCCGCTGCGGCAGGCTCTAACACCGTCTGGTATTCCTCACGGCTGCGGGTCATCAACCAGCCGGTGAGGTCTTTGGGTACGCTGAAGGTCTTTTCGTAGGCGTTGCCGTCGGCTTTTGCCAGCTTCACAATCGCGTGGCTGTCGGGCAACGCTTTGGGTTCCACAAACACTAATCGCGCATAGTCTGGCAGGTGGGGCAGGTCTTCCTTGAGCCGTTCGACCTGTTTCTTGCCTGTTTCTCCCGCGCCTTTGCGGGTGATGTGCGTCAAAAAGCCTTTGACGATCACCAGCCGCCGATCTGCCAGAAACGGATACGCGCTCACGGCAGAAATCACTTCGGCGGCGTTGACGCCTTCGCCGTCGAACTCGGCAAGGTTCATCCCGGCGGGGTCTACCTCTATCATCTCGCGGCGCATTTTTCCCACGACTAAAGACAGGTTAAACTCGTCGTCGCCGTGTAGGATGCTATAGCGGGCAGGGGATTTCGCCATCAGGGTTTGCCTTTATGAACTGCGCGTCTGAACGCGGTGAAGCGTCACTGGGCGGCCTAGCCAAATGATCTGTTGGCGGGTGATGCTCATCACCTCAAGGTCGGCGGGGTCGCCGTCGGTGGTGACGTGCTTTTGCAGCCATGTGCCGATATAAGGGCTTACCAAAAGCGCGGCCAACATCATCACCACTAAGGTGATGAATCGGTCTGCTGGATTGCGGCGCTGGGTGGTTGTGAGGGTCAGCCAGCCCGTGCCAGCGGTCAAGTAGGCCGTCGTAACCAGATTTGTGCCGCAGTTGGGATGAATTGCCAGCCCATGATCGCCGCCTTTGAGCCGCCCAAGCGCGTCGCTCACGGCGCGGGTGATGGTTTCGGTAGAGGCTTCGCCAATCAGAAAGAAGCCTAAATGATCGCTGCGCCCGGCCATGCTCAGGTTGGCAATGCGGCGGCTAAGCAGGTGAATGGTTGCGTGTTCCAGCCCATGATTGCGGCGGGTTTGGCGGACGAACGGCAGTGTGACCAGTGTGTTGAGCATCGGGAATCCCCATCGCGGGTATGATGTGCATTGTCGGTAAGGGCATGATATATCATGCCCCTACAGTTCACAACCGACGAAAGTTGAACGCTATTATCAGACGCTTTAATCCCCATGCGCCGAGTATCCAGCCAACGGATTCAACTATCCACCACAGCGTCACAAGGCTGATGCGCTGGTTATACCCGCGATAGGCGTCTAGGTAGGCGTCTAAGTCGGTTTGAGGGATGGCGCTAAACGTGCGGTTAAAGACCGCCCACGCAATCAGCAGATAGGCCACTTCCCACCCGTTGATGCCGTCGTCCAGCAGCAAGGTCAGCCCAATTACTAGCGGGATATACAGGTAGGCGGCAAAGCGCGGTAAATCCGTCCCACCAATGAGCGAGAGGCCAAGCACCCCTAAGCAATACAGCGCCAACAGGTCACGCTTGCCCGCCAGTTGATCCCATGCCGTGCGCCAGCGTGT
Source organism: Phototrophicaceae bacterium (assembly GCA_049318725.1). GTDB lineage: Bacteria > Chloroflexota > Anaerolineae > Aggregatilineales > Phototrophicaceae > CAIRDJ01. Next base: position 18,603 of record JBMOFU010000037.1, read on the forward strand.
GCCGCCCGCCAATATCGCCAACGGCAGGCAGTAAGCGGCCATCACCAATACCAAGTTCAACAGGCGTGCGGGATGAAATACCCGTAACAGCGCGTCAGTTTGGGCGATGGCCGCATCAGAGCGTGCTGCGTCAATGATGAGGCGTGGGGCAAGCACTGCCGCGCCCGTGACAGCAATCGTCAGCGCCAGCATCAGCCATGACCCTACACGGCGCGGATTCACGAGTAATTCCCGCCCGTAGATATAGCACAACAGCACGGGCGGAATAATCATGAATTCACGGGTGAGCAGGCCAACCGCGCAGGTGCCGATCACTAGCCAATCTATACGGCGGAACAGCGCCCACATTGCCAGCGCCAACAGCGGGAAGGCAAGGCTATCGGGGCGGTAGAAGTCGTGCAGCAAAAATTTGACGTTGTAGGTAGAAAGCGCAATCACGCCAGTAGCGATCAGCGCAGGGGCGAAGCGCTTGCTAAAGTGCTGCGCCAAGCCATAGACAGCGATCAACTGCGCGATCACGGCAACAGTGGTGGTAATTTCGAAGCCATCGAAAAAGCGCACATCAAACCAACCTGTCACTTGCCGCGCAATGAAGGGCAGCAGGGGGCGATGGGCAAACGGCGCCACCAACGCCGGATTGCTGAACAT
>JBMOFU010000038.1:0-19134 GCA_049318725.1 Phototrophicaceae bacterium
CGCTAAAGTACAAAAAATGCTGAAGAAGGGCGAAATCACGCCAGAAGCGATTGTCACCGCCCGCGCAGAATCTATCAGTTACGGCAATGAACCCTACGATGCAACCAACAGCACCCCTAATTACCGTTGCATCCCGATAGATACGCTTGCGCCGCCACAGACGGCCAGCGCCATCCTCAGCGTTTTAGAGTAGGGGGATGGCGTGCGATGCACGGCGCGCCATCCCCCTACCAATATCTGCTACATTTCTTAAGGTTGACGAAAATCCGTACCCCTTATACCATGTGTGCTATGTCATAAACGCATATCAGGGGGTATGATCGCGGATGTTGAAACTGAGCAAGCTCGAAGTGTTTGCCGTCGTCAGTGAAGAAGGCAGTTTTAGCGCGGCTGCGGAGCGGCTTCATCTTTCGCAGCCCGCCGTCAGCCGTCACATTCAAGAGTTAGAAGAAACGCTGGGCATTCGGTTGTTCAAGCGTCAACGGCGCGGGGTGGAACTTACCAGCGGCGGGGAAGTCTTGAAGGAATACACCGAACGGATTTTGTGGCTTGTCCGTGAGGCAGAAGGCGCGCTGACAGACGTTTCTCGGCTGTTGGTCGGGCAGGTTCGCATTGACGCCACACCGGGCGTCAGCGTCTATTTAATGCCCACATGGACGCAAGCCTTTAGCCAAAAATACCGTAACCTCACCGTGAGCATCCGCACGCGCATTACGGGGGACGCCATCGAAGACTTGCTTTCAGGCCGAACCGATATCGCTTTTGTAGAGGGCGAGCTTGAAGAATTAGCCCATGAGCGGGTGGCCGTGTTAGCGCTCCAGAAGATTGAACAGGTCTTGGTCGTCGGGCGCGGGCATCGCTGGTGGGATGTTAACGCTTTACCCGCCGCGGAGCTTGACCAAGAGCCGTTTGTCACCCGTCAACCCGGCAGCCGCACGCGGGTATGGATTGACGGCATTCTGCGGGCGCGCAGCGTACACCCTTATCTGGTTGCAGAGTTCGACAGCCCAGAGGCGATTAAAGAGGCGGTCATGAACGGTTTGGGCGTCACAATTCTGCCAACCTACACCGTCGCCCGTGAGCGTGCCGCTGGCCTCTTACGCGCCATCCCGCTGGCAGAACTCAAGCTAGAGCGTGAAATAAAACTGCTGTGGGATAGTTCCCGACCCTTTTCACCCGTGACACGCGCATTCTTAGCCCACATTGCAGAATCCTTCCCGGTGATTGACCCAATTATTCCGGCGCGTTTACAGGGCATTTTCGGGGAAGATTGATTACAATACCCTTTATCCGAAATGAAACAGATGATCGTCTATTGGGAACTTTCGCGGGCGAGGCAGGCCTCGCCCCTACTAGGATGGCGGTTGTAGGGACGACACCTGTGTCGTCCGTCAGGGTGAGGGCGTCAATGGACGCTTCGCTTATCGCGGAATTATTCCAAATCATGTCTAATGAGCGGCACGGCATCCGAGCCGCTTTATCACCCACCCTTGAAGGAGTTTGCCGTGCGCCGTCTTGCCGCTGTGATCATTTTCGCGCTGTTTGGCTTAGGGGTTAGCACCACTTTTGCACAATTGGCTGACCCACAGGCAACCCCCTCGGTGATTTTGGTGGGCGGGCTAGTGCGTACCTATCGGCTGTATGTTCCGCCAAACCTCACTGCGCCTGCGCCCGTGTTGTTTGTGCTTCATGCGCGCACCAGTACATCCGAAAGCATGGAACGCTTCAGCCGTTTTAACCCCATTGCCGACGCACAAGGCTTTATTGTCGTCTATCCCGATGGGCTGGCGAACGAGTGGAACTACATTAAAGACATCCCCGGCTATCAGACCGTACAAGACGACAGCGCCTTTTTGGTTGCCATTGCCGATGAATTGGCGGCGCGCTTGCCAGTGGATTTGACTCGCCTCTATGTGGTGGGGTTCAGCAATGGCGGGTTCATGGCGCAACGGGCGGCCTGTGACCAACCGTCACGCTTCGCCGCGTTTGCGACGGTGGCCGCTGGCGGCTTTGGGGGGATGCCCCTAGTTTGCCCGCAAGCTGGCACCGCCACCGCCCCCATCTTGATGATTCACGGCACCTCAGACAGCAATGTGCTGTGGGACGGTTACAGCGTCACCGAAGGCGACCAAACGGTCTTTGTGACGTATGCCATCCCAGACACGCTTGGCTTTTGGGCGGAATATAACGGCTGTAGCGCAACAGCCAACGTGAGCGACATCCCCCAGTTAGGCAACTCTGTGGGGACAAACATCCGCTTATTGGATGTAGACTGCCCCGAAGGTACGGATGTCAAGCTCTATGCGGTGGTCAACGGCGGGCATAATTGGCCGGGGCAACCGGTGGGGATTCCAGCAGAAATTGGCGGGCTGGTCAACCTTGATATTGACGCCAGCCAAACCATCTGGGGCTTTGTGAGTCAATTTCGGCGTGCTGCCCCCTAGTAGGGGCGCAATCTATCCCATACCCGCCAGCAAGCCTTTGCGGATGCTGTACAAAATCTCGTTGAGCGTTAGCGGATGGGGTGAACTCTGTAAGCCCATGCCGTCAGGGAGCTTGGATAACAAAAATTCAATTTCGTTATCGTGGTTCGGTTCAGCACCTTTAGCGCTTTTAACGAATTGCATCCAGTAACTGGCCTGCAAGGGATTACCTAACGCCAGCGAAAGCGCCGCCGCAGACAAAACGCCCTCTAGCCATAACCACTCTAGCTTGAGGCCGTGAGCAACATTTAAGCCCTTTTGCAACTGATGGCGGGCAGGGTCAAACTCACCCAGCAAGCTATGGGCTATAGACGTGTAAAAGTGGAAGGACGCCCGAAGCGTGCTAATTTCCATCGTTTCGGCTAGGGCAATCCCCTCTTGCCGATAGCCCAGCGCTTGCTCATATTCGCCTAAGCGCGTCAAGACGGCGCTCAAGTTCATCAGGGCAATCGCGTAGCCATACTGATAGTTCACCGCCTGTAACTGCTCCATTGCTCCCTCCAAAAAGGCGCGCGCACCAGCATAGTCTGCTTGGAACTGCGCCGCCAAGCCACGCCCTAACATCACCATGCCCAGCCCGCGTTCCAAGCCCGCCTCTTTATAGGCATTTTCAGCTTCATCAAACCAGTCAAGGGCGGTTCCATAGTGCGCCTGATAGATCATCGTGAAGCCTAAGCCTTCTGCGGCACTGGCGACGAGTTCTGGCAATTGCAGGCTGTGGGCAAGCGCGCTGGATTGTAGGTAACTGTTCAGCGCTTCTTCATAATCGGCCTCCACGTAAGCAAGGTACCCCATCTTCTGTAAGGTTTTGGCTTCCCCTAGCGCGTCATCCACACGGCGGTAAATCCGTAGGGCTTGGCGCATTAAGGTGCGGGCGCGGGCGCGCTCCCCCATCCGTTGCAGAACAGTGCTTAAGCCGCTGGTGGCGTTTGCCAAGCCCTTTGTTTGGCCGATTTGCCGCCACGCTTGAATAGATTCCAAATAGTGACGGCGCGCTTCAGGGTAGTTACCCAACACCTCGTTAGAATCCCCCAACAAGTTATAGAGCGTGGCACGTTCTAAGTCTTGCGTATTGGGGGGCAAACTGGCTAAAAGCAATTGGGCAATCTGATAGCCCAGTTGCGGGTTCACATACAACAGCGTGTGCTGAAAGGACAATTGCAGGTAATACAAAGACTTATAAAAGTCGCCACTGTTTAGCCAATGCTGGCTAATGGTCGGGTAAACCTCATAGTCTTCATGGTGAACTTCTTCCATCGCTTGGGCGGCCAAGCGATGCAGCTTCTTGCGTTCTTCGGGGTCAAGGCCATACAAAATCCCCTGCCGAATTTTTTCATGGTTAAACTGCCATTCCCCTGCCCGCACCTCTAGCAGTTGAGCGTCGGCAATCACCGTGAGCCAGTCTTCATAGTCCATCTCATCATCTACATAGCGCAACAGGTCAAAGTCCAGTTGGCGACCCATCACCGCCGCCAAGCGCAAAATCGGGCGGTAATCAAACGGGACTTTTGCCATACGCCGTTCCACCAGCCGCATAATTCGGTCTACGACCATATCATCCGCCAGCAACGTTAGTCGGTTGAGGTCGTTGATGCTCCCGGCATCCTCACTTAGGCGCAACAAGGTTTCTACGGCAAAAAACGGGTTGCCCTCACTTTGATGCTCCACAAAGGTGATAATTTGCTCAGAGGTCACCTCTTGCCCCAAAATGGACTGGCTTAACTCGTGCAGTTCTTCTAGGGTCAAGCGCTTGAGCGGGATAAACTGCATCAGCGGATATTTGCCGTAGAGGTAAGGGTTTTCATCATTGCGGTAGCTTACCAAGATCACCAGCGGCAAATGCGGGCTGATTTTATTCAGCGTACGGATGATCGAGGCACTTTCTGGCAACCACTGCACATCTTCAATGATTAACAGTGTTGGGTCATGAATCCGCTCAAACAACTGCCCAAGCAGGCTTTCTAGGCGGTTTTTAACTTCTTCGGGGTGAATTTTGCGCTTTTTCGTTTGCTTGACATCGCCCTGAAGGTAAGGCAAAAGCGTGACCAGTGCCGCGGCATCGGTTGGGGGCAGCTTGACGGTCAACATCAGTTGACGCAAGATATTGCGCCAAAAGGGATACGCGGACGGTTGGTTTTCGATGGCTTCCCCCTGCAACACATTGAAGCCACGCACTAGCGCTTGTGTACGCAGTTCCTCTAAAAAGCGCGTTTTACCCACGCCACTTTCGCCGCCAATGAGCCAATTACTGCCCTTACCATTGCTCGCCGCTTGGAATGCGCTCAACAATTGCTTAAATTCTTCACGGCGCCCAACAAACGGCGCACGCCGCACAATGCTTTCTCGGATGGTTTGGCTTTCAACAGGGGCATTAAGGTTCGCGGCTTTATAGAGCGCTTGACGCGCCGCTTCTGCGCCGTTATAGCGGTCAGTCGAGTTTTTTGCCAATAACCAACTCAATACAGTGGCAAGGCCAGTTTTGTGTTCCTCATCAAACGCCATGATGCCGGTGAGGTCTGGCGCAAAGCGCATAATGTTGGCGATAATTTGGTGGACTGATCCCCCTTTGAAAGGGGGTGATCCGGTGAATAACTCATAGGCCATTGCCCCCGCGCTGTAAAGGTCGCTGGAAACAGTGATTTCTTCACCAGACAACACCTCAGGCGCCATATAGAGGATCGTCCCCGCAGTTTCCCCCGGTTTGCCTACCCGCGAAGCCAAGCCAAAATCCAAGACAATCACGCGGTCACTGGGCGTTACCAGCACGTTACTGGGTTTAAGGTCTCGATGCACAATTTGATGGCGGTGTAAGTAGCTCAAGGCTTGGAATAACTGACCGATGAGTTGGATTTTATCTGCAAAGTTGCGGTTGGCCGCTGCCAAGTTAAACGGCACTGCGTCCTGAAGATAGTCCATTGTAAAATAGGGGTTGCCGCCCAAGTCAAAGCCGTAATCTAACACATGGATGATATTCGGGTGGCTCAAGCTGGCAAGCGTGCGGAACTCGTTCGCAAGGCGGATCCGCATTTGTTGGCTAGGGTTAGAGTGCTGTTCGGTCAGTAACCCGCTGTGAAGAGTAGAGAATGCTTGAATTTTCTTTAGCGCAACCTGCCGATTCAGGTAATGATCCTTCGCAAGGTAGACCATCCCTTCGCCGCCGTCCCCAATGCGGTTCAATAACGTATAGCGTGTTGAACGTTGGTCAGACATGCTCTGGTTTACCCTTAATTACTATAGCAATTGACTATCCACCGCAAGTATTGTAAAACATATTTTTGTCCGCACAATGTTAGGTTAGAGGAGATTGATCGTAGATTAAACCGATACCGCGCTTGAATATATCGTCTTGATTGTTGAAAACAACATTTTCAGTAGGGGCGTTCCGTAGGACTCCCCTACAAACTGTGACCTGTAGGGACGAGGTTTGCCTCGTCCGTTAGACCTAAAACGACGGATAGAGGTTGATCCCAAGCCACTGCGCTAACGCGACAATCAACGGCGCGATGATGAGGGCGGGCAAAAAGTTGGCAATGCGCGGGCGCTTGATGTCCAAGAGCGCTAACGAAAGCCCCATCAAAATCACCCCACCGGCGGCAGTGGTTTCGTTCCGCATGGCTTCCGTCATGATGTTACCCGCCAACATCCCCACCAGCGCCAACCCGCCCTGCACCGCAAACACCGTCACAGCGCTGAACAACACGCCCACACCAAAGCTGGCGGCAAACGCCAACGATGCAAAGCCGTCTAGCGTGCTTTTGACGGCCAACATCTGAAAGCCTGCTGGGTCGCCCATGCCATCCAAAATCGAACCCAAAAAGGCCAACGGCCCAATGCAGTACAAGAGGCTGGTGGTAACAAACCCGGTGATAAAGCGCGTGCGGCTTTCATCGGCTGCGCCTTCACCCGCCACCCGCCGCTGGAGCCAAGCGGCAAACTGTTCTAGCCGCAGGTCAAGCCGCAAGCCTTCGCCAATCAGCGCGCCGAAGGCAATACTCAGGGCGGTGATGACTGGGTTGCCTGTGGCGGCGACATTGCTAATGCCAATGTAAAACGTAATTAGCCCTAACCCCGTGACAATCGTCTGTTGGGTGCGCTCTGGCAGGCGGTTGCCCACCCACATCCCCAGTAGGCTGCCGAGGATAACGGTAACGACGTTGAGCAGTGTTCCCCCCATTTAGGACACCTTCTGTTCAGCCAAAATGCGCGTGATCTGCTCTAGGTGATTCACGTCATGGTGGCCGATTTGCATCAACTGGTCTAACAGCGTCATGGGTACCCCTACTTCCCATTCGGGATGGGTGGCGGTGCGCGCCCAATCTTCTGGATTGCGCGCCTTGAAGAAGTCAATCAGGGCTACCCGTTCTACCGCGAACGCCTCAAACATAGCGTGTAAATCTTGCTCGTTGTAACGGCGCTCGATGACCGTCTGCTCATGATCGTAGGGGACGAGTGTCGGATGATCTTCATGGATAAAGCGTTGGGCGCGCTCGTGGAACACGGTATTAAACTCGCGCACATGCCCCAACACCTCTAGTACCGTCCAGCCTGTGCCGCCGTCGCGGTAGGTGGTGGCATCCACTTGGGAGGTGGTTTGTACGATATTGTGGTACAGGTCAATCGTATAGCGCAGCAACGTGATATGCCGCGCAATCACGCGGTTGAGTAGTGCATCATTCATGGGGATGTATTCCTAGTGATCGGATTCAAAAGTGGCAAGCGCCAAGATACAAGGGGGGAGTCACAAGGCGCAAGGGGCAAGATTTAAGGGATGAGAGGCGAGAGGCGAGGGATGAGGCACTGCTTTTACTCATCACTTTGGTTACTGCCCTTACTTTCCACAGGTTTTATTTAACGGTAGAATAGGGGGCGTTTGTCGTTTATACCCAATCCAGCCAGAGAGAACCTTACATGACCGACCATTCTACCCAATTGCAAACCCTGCGCGGCCAAATTGACCAGATTAACCTACAGCTACTGGAACTGCTCAATCAACGGGCAGAGGTTGCCGCCCAAATCGGCAAAGTCCAATCAGCAATGGGCAGCGGCTTCTACGACCCAGAGCGCGAAGGCAACATGCTCAACACGCTGCAACTGAACAACAAAGGCCCCTTCAGCAATGAAACCATCAAGGGCTTGTTCCGTGAAATCTTTCGTGCGTCGCTAGAGCTAGAAGAAACCCAAGACCGCCAACGCTACCTATTCCAAAAGCGTGACGCCAACCACCACACCGTCATTGAGCTTGCCAACGGCGCCGTCATCGGCGACGGCAGCTTTATCACCGTGACCGGCCCCTGCGCGGTAGAAAGCGTTGAACAGATGGAAGCCGCTGCCGAAGCCCTCAACGCACGCGGGATCAAGATCATTCGCGGGATGGCCTTCAAGCCACGCACGTCCCCCTACGATTTTCAGGGCTTGGGCGAAGAAGGGCTACAAATTGCCCGCACCGTTGCAGACAAGTACAACATGGCCGTCACCAGTGAAATCATGGACTTGTCGCAAATTGATATGATGTCTCAGTATGTAGATTTGTTCTGGGTGGGCGCACGCAACATGCAAAACAGCTTCTTGCTCAAGGCACTGGGTAAGGTCAAGCAGCCCGTGTTCCTCAAGCGCAGCTTTGGCGCCAACTATGAAGAATGGCTCTACGCCGCCGAATACATCATCAGCAGCGGCAACCCCAATGTGATCTTGATTGAGCGCGGCATCCGCACCTACGAAAAATGGACTCGTAACACGCTAGACATCAGCGCTGTTCCGGCGGTCAAGTCGGTTTCGCACTTGCCGATCATCGTAGACGTGTCTCACTCTGCCGGACGGCGTGACTTAGCGCTCCCCCTCGCGAAGGCCGCGAAAGCCGTCGGTGCAGATGGCCTGATGGTAGAAGTTCACCCCAACCCCGCCGTTGCCATGAGCGACGCCAAGCAACAACTGAACTTTGCCCAGTTCAACGAATTGATGGACGCGCTCGAAGCGATGTAACCGAAGCGCCCTAGCACAGCAAGACAAATGTCCTATGCGGGTTGTGACATTCTTCACTAATCCGCACAGAGGCTTTGCCGCACACTATACATAGAACACTACTTTGATTGCTAGTGACCGATTTTAACGCCACAAAAACGGACGACACAGGTGTCGTCCCTACAAAACCGTTGCAATGCAACCCCATTCTGTAGGGACAAGGCCTGCCTTGTCCGCAAAACAGGCCAAAAAACAGGAACTAGCCATCACCGTAGAACACTGTACAGAGGCTCCCCACTATCTCAATAAACTGGAACGGATTTCACTCGTTCCAGTTTTTGTTATTAGCCCCATTAGCGCGTAAAATAGAACCTGACGACAAAAGAGGTTCTTGGGGGTTAACAATGCCACACCATATCAAACGTGGGTTTGCAATTGCTTTGCTGCTTCTTGGGGGGGTACTCCCTGTACTTGCCCAACTTGACCCAGACAGCGACAAGGACGGCCTCACCGATACGATAGACCGCTGTCCCTCTCAATACGGCTCACCGACGAACTTTGGTTGCCCAGTAGCCACTGAAGAACCCGTACCCCCTGAAGAAGTGGCACCTACACAAGTGCCGCTTCCAGAAGTAATGCCTCCAGCCGATGACCCGAACGCCGACCCTGACGGCGACGGCATCAACATGACCGGCGACGCCTGCCCGTTTGTAGATGGGCGCGGTAGCCGCTACGGTGGGCAGACGGGGGCTAACGGTTGCCCGGTAGACACCGACGGCGACGGACTCAATGACGGGGTAGACATCTGTTGGGACATCCCCGGCACAGCACCGCACGACGGATGCCCAGACAGCGACACCCGCATCGCACGGATTAATGGCGGCGTGGTACCAACCCGCCCCCCGGCAGTCACCGCTGCCCCCACTATACCGCCTGCCACCGCCACCGCCACCCCACCGGCAATATTGCCACCCCTCAGCCGAGAAGGGCTATGCCGCGTTGCCACCGCCACCAACCAGCGCGTGAATGTACGCCAAACCCCCTCAGCCAATGCACAATTGGTCGGCACACTTAACCCCGGCAGTGAAGTTATTGTCGAAGCCCTCGAAACGGTGAATAACGTGACGTGGTACAACATCACCGTCAGTGGCCTCAATGGCTGGGTATCTGGGCAGGCCGTGCGCGTCGGCGGGGATTGTAGCACTGTGGGCGCACAAGCCGTTATCCCAACCGCGACGCCTGTCGTTCGCCCGCCCACCACACAAATCACCTGCGCGCCAGACCCATTTGGCACGCGCTACCTCCGCAACACGCAAAGCATTCGCCAGATCATTGGTGAAATCGCGCTTGGCAACGGCAAAGCACTGGCAGAAGAAATTGCAGCAGCAGCAGATAGCGTATTCGCAGACTGCCAACGCCTGCGCGTTGCTCAAGAGATTCTCACCGCCGCCGGATTTTAGTTAGCCACTAGGCCATCACGATATACTTGTAGCCTCTGCCGCGCACATTCTTGATGGTGTGTCCGGCAGGGAGTCCGTTACGCAGGCGATGAATGGCGGCTTCTAGCGCACGCTTGGTTCCGTCGCCTTCCGTCCAGACTGCCTCTTGAATGCGCTGGAACTCACAGACGGTATTGCTGTGATGGGTCAAATACATGAACACGGCGCGGTCTACTGGAGACAGATTTTCAACAAAGGTATTGAGATGCACCGCTTCGCTCGGCTGGCTGACGGCGTGCTGACCAGAAAGTTCCTGTAAGAACAGCCTAAACGTGGTGCTGAACAGGTGATAGGTTCCCTTTTTCAGGTAGATCAACCCGCGATCCCTCAACGGTGCGGCAATGCGCGGGTTGACCTCACTGGCTCCGGCGGCCACTTGTAATAAGAGCGGTTGTTCTTCGTGGGCGGTGCAACGGTTCCAGAGCAACATAAACGTCTGCCGAATTTCACTGCGGACGATCAAATAGTCTTGCAATTGACCTTGCGCTTTAGCGGCATCTTCAAAAGAAGTTCGCAGGTTATAGTAGGTTTCACAGGTGAGCGTCAACAAAAACGGAAACCTGCCGCCAACGTCTAGCAGGTGATCTACCTCGTGGGCGCTCAAATCTAGCCCACAAGACGCCGCAGGTTCGGTAATCAGGCTACGCGCCGCAGGTTCTTCAATCAAACCCAGTTTGTGCTGCTGCAACAGCCCCAACAACGGCGAGCTAGGGTCACGGTTGAGGTTGGCGACGGGTTCTTCAGTCATAATCACCATTGAGGCAAAGCGCCCCAAAAAGCGCAGTTGATGTTCTTCCTCTAACGACACATCGCCGCCCTTGAGCGCCACATCAAAGTCGTCCATCAAAAACACCACGCGGGTCATATGGTTGAGTTGTAACTGCTTGACCGCATCCAGCAGGGTTTGATAGCTGTTACTTTCGGCGTCGTAGGGGTCAGGCGCGGGCAAATCCAGCGCCGTGATGAATGTCGTTACTGCCAAGCTCTCATACAGTTGTTCGTACATCAACAAAAAGATGCCGCTGTCATCTTGCAGGTAGTGAAAGCTGATATACACCCACAACAGCCGCCGCTTGCCCGCCACATACTCTGGGGCTAACACCTGTCGGTAACGGATCATCGCCCCTTTGGGATGCTGCAAATAGCGCAAGAAAGTAGTTTTGCCAGCGGCGCGCAAGCCATAAAACCCGTGACTGTCAGACTGTCGTTGGGTGATGTTCTGTAACAGCCCCATCACCTCTTGTTCCCAGCCATACACCCGTGACGGGTCAAATTGCAACAACATCGCCATATAAGGGTTAGAGGCAAAGTCGTTCATCATGGCGTAGCGCCCTCACTTTCTATCATCCGATCTATCATGGGTTTAGCGGTCAGTTGATGGGTGCCTTCACGCAGCCAACGGTCAAGCAAGCCCACCTGCACACGATATTGATACCCGTTTTGACGGTCTAACCATTTGCGCGCCACCGCCCCCGCAGAGTATAACTCTCTGCAACGCTGTTCAATTTCTGGCTGTGTTAGGTTATCCCCCAGTTGTTCGTGTAACGCCTTGAGCGTCACCCATCCGTCGGGCGGGGCGTGATAGCTCAATTGGGCAATGGTCTTGATGACCTTCCAGCCGTCTTCATCCGTAGCGCTTTGATAATGGTCAAAGTAGTGATGAATCGAGCGCATCAGGCTCTCTGCGATGCTGGTAAGGTGTTTGAGGGTAATTTGTGTCGTTTCTAGATGGGCGGCATGGCTCATCAACTGCTGGCACAACACATGCACAATATAGGGGTGTCCGTGGGTCAATCGGTATATTTCCTCAATCACAGCAGGTTCTAGGGTATAAAAGCGCGACATCGGCTGGCGGATTAAAGCATCGGCGTCGTGTTGTTCCAGTTCTTCAACGCGCACCATTTCTGCGCGTGTGGTGAGCGGCTGAAGTTTACTATAGGGGTCTCTTAGCACGGTATCATGAATACACAGGATCAGCGTCAATTCGCCATTGTCTACGATGTGCTGCAACTGTTGGAAGAAGCCATCGTCAATATACCCCTTACGGTAGGCTTCCTCAGTGGAGGTAAATTCATCAATCAAAAAGCAGAGCCGCTTGCCGTTGAGTTCTTTTTCTACCTGTGCCACCCAATTGACGGTCACATTGAGCGGCCACTTGCGAAAGCGCCGCCGCAACAGTGTGGGGTTGACCTTGTAGCGTCCAGCCCGCAGCACTTCGGCGGCGGCTTCGACCAGCGCTAAGGCAAAATCTTCGGCGCTGAAGGGGGCAATGCCGTGAATATCCAACGACACGGGGATCACATCGCATGAGTTGGGCAGCACATGCTGCGCCAGATGATGCAACAGGCTGGTTTTGCCAATCCGTTTATGGCCGTGCAGCACAATAAAGCGGTGATTTTGGTTGAGGTGATCCACCACGCGGCGGATTTCTTGCTGGCGGCCAAAGAACATTTCGCGGTCTTGGATATGCCCATGCGTGTAGGGGTTGGCGCGCCGCCGATCTGTATACAGGCCGCTGAGGAGTTGGCGTTGCCCGGCAAACAACGTCCAGATCGTGAAGTCGTGGATGAAGTTCGCCCGCCGCAAGCTCGCCAACTGATCGTTGAGGCGCGTCCAGTAGTCGCTATCCGAGATTTCTAGCGTGAATTGAATTTGGTAAAATTTCTCTTGCAGGTCAACCTGCAAGTCATCAATGGTCAAATCGCTGGTGTCTAGGTTTTTCACGGCGCTATAGACGCTATTCACCACTGCGCGCACAGTGCCGAGCTTTTTATACCCTGTGACGTTGACCTGTGCCGCCTCCCGCTGGATGTGCCACGCCAACGCCACGCCATCTTTGGGCGCGCTAGGGGAGTCTGCCCGATGAATGGTTAACGTGCCGTGCGCGGTCATGCGCCCGACAATCGGCACGCCCGGCAACACGCGCAATGCCTTGTGCCACTTTTGCTTCCCCCGCGCCTGTAGCCAAGTGCGGGCAAAACGAATCTTGAGCAAGCCGTCTGGGTCAAGGGCGGGCGGCACCACAATCAAGGGGGAAAGTTCGGCTTCGATCATCAACGCGGCGACTTCACTCGGCGGGAACTCCCCGCGTGCGACGGCCTCATACAGTTGCTCGCGGGTGGCGTAGCGCGTTTGCTGGCACACTTGCGCTAACCCGCTTTCGATCTGTTCCTGTGAAAAGCGCAGGCCGTAAAGCTCACTCTCGCGCTGGATGGCCGATTCGATTTGTGTGCGCCCTTGCACCTCATGCCGCAATAATGGGCGCAAGGCACGGCGGATCAGCTTTTGCGTGTGCTTATTCTGTGTATATTCCAGCCAGTCTGGGGTGACTTGGGGCGCGCTGCGGTCAAAGGTAATTTCGATAATTTCACGGTGGCGCACCAGCGTATTCAAGCCCGCACGCCGCCCAGTCATATACACGGCCTGCGTGTATTGCCCCAATTCTGAATGGACGCGAAAGGCAACATCTAACAATGTTGTGTCACGCCGTAACGGAAAGACCACTTCCCCCGTGGGCGTAAATACCGCAATATCCGCGTTGAGTGGCCGCGTCCCCCCCGGATTCAACGCCGCAGGGATTTCTGGGCGGTTCCACCACGCATTCTTGATCGGCTGGCGCGTCAGCACGCCGCGCAGGTTGCTATCGGCCATCGCTTCAGACATCAACGTAAACGTCATCGGCGTCTGGTCGGGATCATGTACATGCGTCTTGAGCGCACGATAGCCGTTATAGCGCGCATTGGCAATTTCATCAATCACCCCGCGTGTGCGGGAAGGCTCCCATAACGCATGGATCACCCCCAACACCGTATAACAGGCGGGTGTGTCTGGCAAGATCACCTCTAGCTCTAACACATTCAGCGCCGCCGTATTCAGTTGCACCCCGCGCCGCTCTGCCTGTTCTACCCGTTCCTGCAAGCCAGACGGCGTGACTTCCACCAATTGAATGCGGCTGTCATGTACCCCGGCAAGGCTAAAGGCATCGTGCAATTGCTCTAGCACAACCTTAAAGCGCGCTTCATGCTCGCGGTAATACCGTTCTAGCATCGCCTCATGGCGCACATAGCGCAGGCGGTCTAAAAAGTACAAGCATAAGTCAGATAGACTGCGATATTCTTTCATCAACCCCAACAGGTGCAATAACGGCAAATCTACCGCTTGGGTTTCTTGCGCCCAACGCCGCTGTTGATCGGGCGTCATCTCGTTGAGGTGATACAGCCCGGCAAAACGGTCTGCGGTACACAAAAGTGCTGCATCAAGGTTGAGGTAAGTGATTGTGAATAGGCTGCGTAATTTGCGTATATACGTCAGCGCATCTTCGGCGCTTTCGGGGGATGGCCGCTGAAACCCGTACTCTAGCGCCGCTTTTGCTGTCGCAATTGTCTTATGGCCGAAGTGTTCTGCCACATAGGCCTCACTCAGGATGTTTTCCCGCACCAACGGCACCAGTAAAGCCGCCGCCTGTGTAGAAACCCCAACCCCCCAAGACAGCAAAATCCCCTGTGTTTCTGCGGCATGGCGCAACACTTGCCAATTTTGAATATAGCTGTTCAGCGTTTCTTCGGCTTGTTTGAGTAAATCTAGCGCCATACGCAAAATCTCTAGAGTGAGTGAATAGTGTCTTGTGTGTATTATACCCGATTTTTAATCGAAGTTTTACAAGTTGGGTATTTTCTGTGTATCTTGTGCAGAATAAGAGGCTTTGGCCTGTATAGTTTGCACACACCATAGCTTAATTAATAGACTATTTAATAGTTTATCGGGCGATTTTTACGTTTTCCCCTTTATTTTCAGCCCATATCCCTGTTGCGTGTTTATCGCACCAACTTGCACAGAATTTTGTTTTCTCGTATCCTGATAAACGTAGATACACATTTTTCACAAAACATTACCAGATTCATCTGATAAATCTTCACCAAAGGGAGACAACGATGAGTTTTGCGCCTGTAACCGATCTGCCCCCATTGATCCACCTAAGCCAGACGCTAGGCATTCAAGGCTGGCAAGAGTTAGACGCGGTGATTTTGGCCGCCCTCGCTACCGAAAGCCCGCTGTTGATGATTGGCCGTCACGGAACGGCAAAAACGCAAATGGCCTTAAGCGTTGCAAAGTCACTCGGACTCAACACGCGCCATTACAACGCTTCGATGCTCAACTATGACGATATTGTGGGCATCCCTGTGCCGGATGAAACTGGCACCGAACTGACCTTTATTAAGTCGCCGGGCAATATCTGGGAAGCCGAATTCATCTTCTTGGATGAGATTTCCCGTTGCCGCCCTGACCTACAAAATAAGTTATTCCCAATTGTTTATGACAAGATGGTGGTGGGGATGCCGCTCCCCTGTTTGCGCTTCCGTTGGGCGGCCATGAACCCGCCGGCTTCCAACGACCCCACCGCCAATGATGAATATTTAGGCAGTGAACCGCTTGACCCCGCCTTAGCAGACCGCTTCCCGTTTGTGTTGATGGCGCCCACATGGGAAACGCTCTCGTTAGATGAGCGGCGCGCCCTCATTCGCGGGGAGCGCACTACCGACGGCGCAACGCTTGACCTTGCGGCGTTGGTAGCAGAAACCGCGCTATTGATCCCACAAGTAGAGCAAGATTTCAGCAAATGGCTGCCTGATTATATCGTATGCCTGATGGATTTGCTCGGCAACAACGGCCTGCCCCAAAGCGGGCGGCGCGCACGGATGTTGGCGCGCAATGTGGCGGCCATCCATGCGGCGCGCTTGGTACTGAATCACGGCGAAGCAGACATTGACCAAAGTGCCGAAACCGCCGTGCTGTACGGCATCCCGCAAACCGCCACCGACAAGCCGCCCGCAGAGATTCGCTTAATCGCGCTGCACAAGCAGGCGTTCGAGTTGGTCTACCACCTTGAAAACGATAGCTGGCGGCAAATCGTCAATGAGCCGAACCCCGCACGGCGCTTGATCTTGGCCGACGGACTGGGGTTCGATGACGAAACGCTTTCTCGGTTGATTACCCAAACCCTCAGCACCGAAGACAACGACCTGCGGCAGATCGCGCTGGCGGTGGGGGTGTTCTATCGCTTCGGCCAAACCAGAGACCTAGACCCTTCTGCCTTTGAGCCAATCGCGCAGTTGGCCTATCACCTGAACGAGCCGCGCTTGATTAAGCACACGCTCCAGCCCGACACGCCCGAAATGACGCTGTGGGAAGACATCCTTAAGTGGATTGAAGAACAAGGCGAGCGCGTGAATTCGCCGCTGTTCTGGCTACAGCGCAACTTCTTGTTGTATGGCTTCCCCGCCTTTTGGATCAAAACCGACTGGCGCACCGCCCTCAACGGATTCACCCAAGACCTTGCTATCTTTGGGATCACTGACGCAGCCAAGTCTGAATAGGAGCCAGCAACCATGAGCTTGTTACAACGCCAACTCAACAGCCAAAACCAGAATCAAAACCCGCCGAACCAGAATCAACAGGGGAGCAGCCCGTTTGGGTCACGCCCGGCAAGTCCGTTTGGGCGCCCCGCCGCCAAACCTGCCGCCCCTGCAAACGCTAACGAAGAACCCAAAGACCTGCAACTGGTCAACGTGATTATCCCGCCGCAGCGCGTGGTCGTGCGCTTTGACCTCAACGGCTTAGGCGACCCGTTCTATCGCTTGATGGGCAAGCCGATGAACAGCGAATTTTCGCAACTGCATCCGCTGGCGCAAACGCTGGAACGCGGTGGCGAGCCAGTCGAGGCGTTGCGGGCGCTACTCAATGAAGTCTGGGCGGGCTATTCGCTCAGAGGGGCGGCACTGGTCTATAACACATCGTTCAACGTCAACCGTGCGATGGCAGAAGCCTTCCCCATGCCGGGGAACGTCGCCCAAAATCCGCCTAAAAAAGACGATGATGACGACACACCCGCATGGTTAGGCAACAACAACCCAAACAACCGCCGCCAACCCGTCGTCGAGCGCTGGCGGGCGATTGACCTAGCCCTCACGTTGAATGTGTTGGCGCGGGCGCGCACACAAGTGGTCTTGATGGGCGCGCCGTTGGTGTTTGGCACTAACTACCTTACCCGCTCGCTGGTGACGGATGATCCGCGTTTGGTGGCACTGGCAAAGGCCAGCGGCGCACTGGCGGATGCCCTGTAATGCTCGATCTGTTCCATTCCCCCTCTCGATTCACGGGAGGGGAGCTTAACTGACCCAGAAAGGGAACCCCATCATGCCGATCCATGTCGCATCTGTGCAACAGTCGCAAGACCTCAAGCGTCGCCTGCGCCGCGTGATGCCCGCCAGCCGCTTTGAGATGACCACCCTTACCCACCTTGCCGAAATCGTCGCTACGCCCGACGTGCCAACCGCGTGCGTGGAGTGCAAGCGCCGCCCGCGTATGCTCATCAACCCGAACTTCGTCGCGCAGTTCTGCAAGGCCGATGAGCATCTTTTCTTGTTGGTGATGCATGAGCTATGGCATGTGCTGTTGGCACACACCCGCCTTTACCCCATCAGCACCCCCGCGCACAACATCGCCTTTGATGCCATCATTAACGCCGGGCTGATGGCGAAGTTCTTTACCGCAGAGTTTATGGGCTTCTTTGACGGCATCTACAAGCCGGATGTCTTCCCAGAGTGCTTGCTCCGCCCGCCCGTAGGCTGGCCGTTCAACCCGCAGTATCCCGAACTAGAGATTGCTGGCGCTACCGAAATGGTCAAGCGCTTGTATCCGCGCAACAACCATCACCCGTTCTTTGGCGATAAGCCGCTCTACGAAGAAATTTTGCGTCTACTGATCGAAAGCGGTATGGACTTCACCCAACACATGCCAATCTTGATTGGCGGCTACAATACAGGCGGCGAACCACTCAATCCAGACGGCTCACCGATCAATGACCCGTTCATGAAAGAGGCGATGAAAGAAATCAGCGGCCACTGGACGAACTTCCGTGTGGATGGGCGCGGCTACGGCGGGGCAATGGGCAAGTGGGATGTGCAAGTGGGCGATCATTCCGCAGCGGTACGGCGCGTCTTTGGCAATGTGTTGCGCTTGGCGCTGGACAAACCCAAAGGAACGGTGGTACGCCGTGCGCGCACGCCCATCACCGACGTGGGCGGGATGGGCGTACTGCCCAACTACAAAGATCGCTTGACCGCCGCCCGCAAGAAGTTGGGGGTGCAATCTTTGTTGTACGCGCAAAACCAGCAGTTTAACGCCCGCGTGCCAGAGCATCCCGCGCTGGCAAACATCTACCTTGACGTTTCTGGCTCTATGGCAGAACTGATTAGCGAGCTTATCGGCCTGCTGATCCCATACGTGCAGAACGGCCAAGCGCACATCTATCAATTTTCAACGGCGGTACGCCCGCTGCAACTGAGCGACCTCCGTAAGGGACGGCTGCACTCCACAGGCGGGACTTCGATCAACTGTGTATTGCAGCACTTGGTCAACGAAAACCTAGAAATCACCAAAGCGATCATCCTCACCGACGGCGAAGTTGGCGCGCCCACCGACGTACTGGCGGCGGGCATCCGTGAGCGCGGCCTGCTGCTGGATGTGGTGCTGCCCAACGGCTGCCAACTGCACAGCGCGGTGATCCCGATCACGCGCTCTATGGTCGAGTTGCCGGCTTAAATACAGTAACTACAGTAAGGGCAGTAACGAGTGATGAGTAAAAGCGGGAAAAGCAGTAAGGGCAGGGACGAGTAAAAGCAGGAAGGGCTATGGCAGTTTGCGCTTTACCGAGTGCAATAGGCCACCGATCACAAGAGCGGTTTCGGTGGCTTGGCTCATAAGCGTGTCAAACTCCCGTTGTGTGAGGTAGCCAACATCTAAGGCAATATAGAGTTGACTGCGTACTTCAGCGCAAGAGGCTTTAGCAATGACTAAAAAACGGTGAAATTCAGTAGCCCCGTCACGCTCATAGCCCTCTGCAATATTAGACATGACTGAAACAGCGGCACGTTGAATTTGGTCGCGTAGGCCAAAATCTTTTGCAAACGCCCCCTGATTGGTCGCGGTGTAGATCGCTTTGGTCAGGATTCTAGCCTTTTGCCACGCAATCAAATCCTCAAATTTCTGAATATGCCCCATTCCATATCCTTGTCACTACACATCTCGTATAAGCATATTTTACGCATCACAGCCCTTCCTGCTTTTCCTCGTCCCTTGTCACTGTTTCCTGCCCTTCCTTGTCACTGTTTTTCCTGCTTTTCCTGCCCTTCCTC
>JBMOFU010000039.1:0-19080 GCA_049318725.1 Phototrophicaceae bacterium
TCCTGAATATCACCCTCTTTATCCGCCTCAGGCCACCGTTTAGCTTCATATTCCTCTGGCTGCCGCAATTGGTACAACACGCCCTATCGCCATTTTGGGTGGTCATCGGCGTTTCAGCCGCCGTATTGGGGTTGCTGGTCAATGCGCCGATTGCGGCTGCCGCGGGTGCGCTAGGTGCAGCGATCGCCGCAGTGTATATCTGGGGGGCGCTTCGTCAGCGTGCAGATTTCGCGTCAGCGTTTGGGGCAGATTGGCAAGGGAAGATACCAGCGGATCATCAAGCCCATATGCTTCAGCGACGCTGGAGCATTGGACTGCCGCCAACCAATACGCCGCGCTTGGAGCAGGACATCCCTTTTTGGACGATCCCCGGTAGTGAGCGCCAACTGCTGTGCGATGTCTGGCAACCGTCTGAACAGACTGTCCGAAGCGGTATGGCAATCGTCTACCTACATGCCAGTGGATGGTACCTGTTCGATAAGGATTTCTGCACACGCCCGTTTTTTCGTCAGTTGACCGCGCAAGGGCATGTGGTCATGGATGTCGCCTATCGGCTTTGCCCAGAGGTAGACATCTACGACATGGTTGGCGATGTCAAACGCGCATTGGCTTGGGTCAAAACGCACGCGGCGGACTATCAAGTGAATCCCGAACAGGTGGTGCTGATGGGCGCATCAGCGGGCGGTCATCTGGCGCTGATGGCGGCTTACACGCCGCAACATCCCCAGTTTACCCCGCCAGATGTAGGCAGTTCGGATCTGTCGGTGCGGGCTGTGGTTTCTTACTACGGCCCGTCAGATTTGTGTGCAGTCTACCAGCACACCCACCAAGAGCGGGTACTCGGACTGCCCAAAGTACAGATCGGGCTACCCGGTGCCGCAACCATGAAGAAAACCATGCAAGATGCGGGACGGCTAGACATTCTCTTGGGCGGACACCTGCACGAAGTCCCTGCGGTCTATGAATTGGCCTCCCCTGTTACCCACGTCCATTCTGGCTGCCCGCCCACGCTGTTGATCTCGGCGGATTTAGATGTAGTCACGCCGACCTCAGCAATGCGGGCATTGCACCGCAAACTGCTGGATTGTGGGGTGACGGCAATCCATATCGTCTTTCCCCTAACGCAGCACGGCTTCGATCTGCTGCTGCCGCAGGTATCGCCGCCCGCGCAGGCTGCGCTGTACGAGGTGGAGCGCTTCCTGATGCTGGTGCGTTGATGCAGGACACAATCGGTGCGTAGGATGGCAGTTGTAGGGATGACACCTGTGTCGTCCGTCGCCCATTGCGGAATTATTCCGAATCCTGTCTGTTGAATCTAAAAAGGAGAGATGTTTATGAAAACCGTGAACCGGGCTTCAAGCGTTTTAGGAATTGCATTTCTATTCCAGTTTGTGACCTCTTTCAGCAATGGTGTGTTTCTGAGGTCGGCATTGATTACGCCGAGCAACATCGGTGAAAGCATGGTCAAGATTGCGAATAATCCCTTGCTTATGCGCGCTTATATTTTGCTTGATGTTCTCACAGCGTTAGGGGTGATCTTTTTGGGGGTCACGCTTTTCTTGACACTGCGGAAGCAGAACGAAACGATAGCGCTGGTAGCACTCGGCTTTTATATCCTAGAATCCGCGCTCTTGGTTGTTAGCAGACTGGAGGCTTTTTCGCTGTTGGGGATGAGCCAAGCCTATGTCGCGGCAGGGCAGCCCGCCGCGTTGCAGACGATGGCAAATGTGGCGCTCAACGCTATGGATTTTGTGGGGTCTACGCTGCACACGTTCGTTTTTGGTTGTGGCGCCATCCTTTTTTACTACTTGCTAGACCAATCCAGAATCGTTCCGCGTGTGCTGTCTCTCTGGGGTCTCATTACGCTTTTCCCGCTGTTGATCGCAACAGTGTCCGCCATATTCGGCTATAACTTCCCCATTTTCTTTTACCTGCCCTATGTGCCTTTTGAAGGGGTCATCGGCGTATGGATTTTGGTTAACGGCCTCCGTGCGCCTTTAGAAACAAGGCACCCGTTGGCAATGGCTTCTGCGCCGGTTTGAATAGATACGAATACAACAAGCGATTTGAGATGAGAAAGAGTAGTGACTGCATGACAACTTTTCCAGATCGTTCCGATCATCGTAGCGATGATGAAACCAAATACGAGCAGCGTCTGCCCCCAACGGGGATGGGCAAGCGTGCGAGATTTACAGCTGAATTGCCTGTCTCTATCACGAGGGCAGCCAGCCAGCAGACGTTCCACACCATTCGTTATCTTGTCGATCCTGAGCGAAGGCGCGACGCCTACCGTGCTTATGCTTACTTCCGCTGGGTGGATGACCGTCTTGACCAAACGTTATCAGACAAGTTAGAGCGGGTCGCCTTCGTCGAGCGTCAAATTGCCCTTGTAGATGGCTGTTATGGGGGAAACTGGCATCAGACCATCACCACTGAGGAGTGCATCGCCGTGGACTTGATTCGGAACGACACGGATCAAAACAGCGGCCTGCATACCTATATTCGGAACATGCTGGCAGTGATGGCCTTCGACGCAAACCGCCAAGGGCGCTTGATTAGCGCAAACGAGTTGAGCGAATATTCCCTTCATCTGGCGACTGCCGTGACGGAGGCGCTGCATTATTTTATCGGTCATGGGGATCGTTCCCTACAGTCCCCCGAACGTTATCTTGCGGTCACTGCCGCACACATCACCCATATGCTGCGGGACACTTGCGAAGATGTCGCTGCGGGATACTTCAATGTTCCCAGTAGTTTGCTCGAAACAGCAGGGATTGCTGCGGGGGACTTAGCGAGCGCACCCTATAAAGCGTGGGTGAAAAGCAGGGTCGAATTGGCGCGGGACTACTTTAGGCTAGGCAAAAGTTACCTCGCCCAAGTCGAGAGCTTCCGCTGTCGTCTGGCGGGTTACGCTTACATCGCCCGCTTTGAAGGGGTGCTGACTGCCATGGAGCGGGACGGCTACTTAATCCGATCTGTATACGCGGAACACAAGCGTCTGCCCGCTGTGATAGGTATGGTGGGGTCGGTGGTTATCAACGGTCTGGGGTTTGCTACCCAAAAGCAGCTTACAGAGTCGTTTTAACCCTACAACGGGTTGTCATCATCACAAGGCTCAAGCCTATTATTGGAGGATAGTCATGCCCGCCCCTACCGCAATCATTATCGGTGCTGGAATTGGTGGAATCGCCACTGCTGCACATCTGGCACAGCGTGGTATACAGGTCACGGTCATTGAGAAGAACCCACAACCGGGAGGCCGATGCGGTCATTTTAGCCGCGAGGGTCACACGTTTGACACAGGCCCGACGCTGTTCATCATGCCGCTGGTCTATGAAGCAGAATTCGCCGCACTAGGGGCGGTGCTGAACGATGTGCTGGATTTGCAACGAGTAGACCCCACTTACCATCTTGTCTTTGACGATGGAAAACAATTCGCGCTAACATCCGACCTGAAGGCGATGTATGACCAACTGGAAGCGATTGAAGCGGGCAGCTTTGCCGGGTTCCTGCGCTATATGCAGGAAGGCCAACGCCACTATGACGTAGGGATGGAGAAACTGGTCGAGCGGGATTTTCGTACGGCTTCTGAGTTCTTTTCGCTCGGCAACCTGCCTTTACTGTTCCAACTCAAGCCGCTCAAGCATCATTACGCCAATATGTCCGCGTACTTCCATCAGGCGCGGCTCAAGGCCGCCTTCACCTTCCAAGATGTCTATATGGGCTTGAGTCCGTTCGAGGCGCCCGCGACCTTTTCCCTGATGCCCTACACCGAGTTAGCCCACGGCGTCTGGTATCCTAAAGGGGGCATGTACAGCGTCGTAGAGGCGCTCATGGATATTGCCCGCAACGCCGGCGTGCAATTCGTGTTCAATGCCGAAGTAAAACGGATTGATGTTTCTGGAACAAAAGCACAAGGGGTCACACTCACCGATGGCACACACCTAGAAGCGGACGCGGTGGTGGCAAATGCCGACCTGCCCTATGTCTACCAGAGTTTACTTCCCGACGCCGCTACGGCGCAACAGATGGCCGATAAGCATTTTTCCTGTTCGGTGATTAGCTTCTTCTGGGCAGTGGATAAGCCCTACCCGCAGTTGGCGCCGCATACCTTATTCCTTGCAGATGACTACCAGCAGAACTTTGAAAGCATCATCCACCGTTTAGAACTGCCAGACAATCCCTGCCTGTACATCCATGCCCCCGTGCGGCTAGACTGCACCGCAGCACCCTCCGGCGCAGACACGCTAATCGCCATTGTGCCTGTAGGCCACCTGAACGAGCGCACTGAGCAAAACTGGCAAGCGATCAGCCAGAAAGCACGACAGGCCGTGTTCAGGCGGCTGGCACTGCTTGGCATTACTGATCTGGAGGCGCACTTGAAATTCGAGGTCATCTATACGCCGCTGTCATGGCGCAAGCGCTACAACCTGATGAAAGGCGCTACGCATGGGTTGAGCCATCGGTTAACGCAGTTAGGGTACTTGCGCCCCAAAATCCAACACGCACGTTACCGCAATTTATACTTTGTCGGTGCCAGCACCCATCCCGGAACGGGAGTCCCTAGCGCGCTGATTTCTGCGCGCCATGTTGCAGATCGCGTCAGCGAGTCTTTTTGTCCGTGAAATGGTGTTTAACGGCCATTTACTAAGCGTTTGCGTAAGGTGAATTAGCAAGTCACTTAGGGGTGTTGGCTGGCAAGCCACTTCTCGCGGTTGGCGGCACGGGCGACCTTGCCGCTAGACGTTTTAATCAGCCATGCGTCATCCACCAGCGTGACGTAGTTCACCGTGACATCGCTTTGATGTGCCACTTGGAGCCGAATGGCCGCCTTGACCTGCGCCAGCGCGTCGGGATCATTCGATAGCACTTCGGCCACGACTGCGATCAATTCGGTGCCTTCGCGCTCGTCTGGCACGCCGAACACCACTGCCCGCCCCGGCCTCACCCCGTTGACGCTGTTGACAATCGCTTCAATGTCTTGCGGATAGACGTTCTTCCCGGCATTGATGATGATGTCCTTCTGGCGGCCAATGACGAAGACTTCCCCGCCTGCGATGTAGCCCATATCCCCCGTGCGATACCAGCCGTCAGGCGTGAACGGGTTCAGGTCTGGCCGCTGGTGGTATTCGGTCAGCATCGAATCGCTTCTTACGGCCAATTCACCGACGGCGCGTTCTGGCAATGGATTGCCCTCTCCATCCACTGCTTGCACTTGAACGCCTGCGATGGGTTGCCCACAACCAACCTTCACGACAGCTGCGGGATCATCCCCCGCAATCGGCACGGCTTGATGCTGTTCTAGCGCACGGCGGTCTATCACATCCAGCGTGACGGGGGAGCCGAGCGGGGTTTGCGTCACAGCAAAGGTATTTTCAGCCATTGCATAGCTCACCGATAGCTGATCGGCGCGCACGCCCAAGGGCGCGAAGCGCTCTAGGAACAGCGTGTGGCTTTCAGCATACACAGGTTCCGAGCAGTTGATGAACAGCCGCATCTGGCTTAAATCAATGCCTTCAAGGTCACGCGCACGGATTCGGCGCGCACAGTGGTTATAGGCGAAGTTCGGCAACCAGCACAGCGTCCCGCCATGCACATCAATCGCCTTAAACAGCATCGCGGGATGGCTCACCCAGTCAAACGGAGACATCAACACCAGCGGAATCCCCTGCATCAGCGGCAACATGAAACCGGCAATCAAGCCCATGTCGTGATACAGCGGCAACCAACTGACGATTACATCTCGATCATTGAGGGCAATCGCGTCGCTGTAGCTGGCAAGCTGATTCAACACGGCACGATGCGACAGCGCCACCCCCTTTTGTAAGCCGGTAGTGCCGCTGGAATGTTGCAAAAAGGCCACATCATCGCTGGTAGGGGCATGATATATCATGCCCTGAACGGTCATGCCCCTACTGTAATCTGCTATCGCGCTTGATCCGTAGACCGCGCACGGCATATCTGCGCGGATGTCATCAGCAAAGGTGTCAGTGGTCAGTACCGCCCGCACGTTGGATAGCGTAATCAGTTGGCGCAGGTTGCGGCGGTAGATCGCCGGGTCGAGCTTTTCGGTCAGTGTCGGGAACATAGACGGAACCGCGCCAATCCGCAAGGCTGCCCAAAATAGATAGATGCTCTCTAGGTTTTGTGTGTGGGCGATGACCACCAAGTCCCGCGCTTGGATGCCCAATGCCGTTAATCCAGCGGCATAGCGCGCAGTGTGTTCGGCAAAATCCGTGCGGGTGATGGCCTGCGGCGGCTGTTCGGTTTGCACATAGAGGATCGCCGTTTCATCGCCGCCCTGTAGGGCGGGGGCATCTAACAGGCTATGAACGCTGTGACGGGTGGCGCGGGTGAACATCGGCGTGCCTATGCTGAATCGCGCATCACGCGGGCAACCATCTGATTGAGCGTGTCCATCTTGGCGACGGTCAAATCTGGGTCGGGGATGTAGATGTTATACGTTTGCTCAACGTAAACGGCAAATTCTGCCAGCGAGAACGAATCCATTAGGCCGCCGGTGACGATGCCTTCATCGTCCTTGAGCGGGTAATCTTTGTCACGGATCAATTCACGGGTGATATAAGCGCGCAGGGTTTCGCGCACGTCGCGTTCGTTCATGGGGGGTAATCCTGTGTCATCCAATATTCGGGTAGCGGCGCTATTCTTACGGTGACGGCTCATTCATGTTTTTGGCCTGTTTTGCGGAAGAGGCTTGCGGACGTGACAGGTCACGTCCCTACAGGTCGCAACAGGCAAAAACGATGCCCCCTTAGCGGGACATCAATTGGGGTGGCAAGTGCGCCACACTGTTCAAGAAGTCTAGCCGTACAGTACGGTTCGGGACGATGCTCAAGCGGGTGAGCGATGTGTTATACAGGTGAAGGTAGCGCTCTGCGTTCATGTGGCGCTGTTCGGTGGCGCTGAACAACAAACTATGGATCAACATAGCGGCAAACGTCCCGTGTGTCAGCAAGCCAACGGTGATGTCGCCTGCCCAGTCATCGCCTGCCCGCCGCAAAATTTCAGCGGCAAAGCGTGCCACCCGCTCGGTAAACTCGCTAACGGTTTCTGGCTGTTGGACGAAGTGCCATCCTTCGTGGGTGACGGTCTGCGGGGGTTGGGCGTTTGGGCAAATCTGCGCCATTTTCTCTCGGGTTAGGCCGGGGTAAGACGTAAACACGCCAGCGGGCTGTTCACGGTACACCCCGCGAATTTCGTAGGCGTCCATCAACAGTTGAATGGGCATGTCCAGCGCGGCGGCAATCGGCTGCGCCGTTTGTAGGGTGCGCTGCATCGGGCTGGAGTAAAGTTTGTCTACGTGGTAGAGCGGCAACCAACTGTTGCTTTGCGCCAACGTGCGTGTGCTGTCATCGTCGTGTTGGCGACGAAATACGCTGGCTAAGTGGTTGGCCTGCGAATGGCCGATGGCCGTTAGCGGGCAATCTTCAATGTGCTGGAAGTCGGCGCGTTCTTCATGGACGTTGTTGACCGATTGGGCGTGGCGGATCAATAATAGTTGCACAGGGTTGGCCTATTCTTGTGGGGGCGGCACGGGTAAATCTGCAACGGCAACGGCTTGCCAGCGCTTGCCAACTTCGACCAACAAGTGCGGTAGCCCGTCAATCACAGGGTATTTGCAGCCGCTTTCTTCACAGACCAGCCATGCGCCATCGTGCGCTAGGGTGAGCTTGCCGGGGTCTGCGGCCACCGGGTTGGTTTTGAGCGCCACCGGGCAACGCAGGCGTGCGACAAACTCTACGGATAATTGGGGGGGAGTGGTCATGAGGTTTCGCCCATTGTGTAGAATCGGGTAGACGCCAAAAGTGTAGCCCAAAACCGCCCTAAGGCGTAGGGGAGAATGCGATTGCCCTGCTATAGCCCTAGCCTTCTACGTATTCGCGCCGAATGGATTCCACCATCAGCCGTATTTCCATGTCATTGATGTTGTAGTCAGTTAGCAGGCAGGCCGCCATGACAAACGCCATGCCCAACCCAAAGGCGAAGCCCGGCCCGGTGGGTTCGTCGCTGATGGCAAAGACATGCAACCCCGGCACGTTAAGCCCATCCTCTTGCAGGCGGAGGTAAGCGCCGGCCACATACCGCGACCAGCCCGGCAAGGGGCGGTTCATCAGCGTTTGTTTGCGCCGTGCGCTGTGATAGTCAAAGTGGGTTTTGGCGCTGACTTCTGGCACGGCCACCTGAACGGTGGGTTCTGCCCATTTGACGCCCGCTAACCATAAATCTCGACCGGGGGCTTGTACGATAAAGTCCGCTTCGCGCTGGAGGTGCTTGGGGATCACCGCCAACAGGCGCAACGGAGGGTTGATGTTTTGGGGTACCACGAGCATGGGGTTTGGGTCTGCCTTGTCGTTGCCCGACAATCGGGATATGATGATCCCCGCGATTATAACACAGCCAAGCGTAGCGAATGGGGAAGTCAATTTCGATGAGATTGCCAGCTTTCCCTCACATTATTGCACATTTACGGGGATAAAAACGATCATGCCCTTACGCCTCACTGCAAGGCACTGGCTTGCAACCTTCGGCTTTATTGGCGTTGCAGTTTTGGGTGTGATGTTGCTCCCGGCACAAGAAGCAACCCCCCCCGCAGACCCGACGGCGACGCCAGAGCCGCTGGCCTGTGAACTGACGCTGGAGGGCTTATGGGCGTTGGTCAGTGACGCCTGCGCTGCCGGGCCTGTGGGGTATATCTGCAATGGCGGCAGCGCGCCGCAAGCCCGCCCAGATGGGGCGATTGCCAGCGCCTTAGCGCCCGTTGGTGCATTGGTTGAAACCGGCGTAGTTGAAGCTGTGCAGACCTTGCCGATCATCACCGAAGTCGTCGGCGGCGGCGTGATGTGGTTCCGTTGGGCAGACCCGCACTACACCACCGGCTTAATTATCGGTGAAGCCTTGCTGGTAGACCTCACCCCACGCGACCAATTCGCCGCATGGACGAACTTTGTCGTACAAACAGGGCTGGAACGGCCAGACTGCCCAACGACCCCACAGAATATGTTTGTGCTAGAGACACAGGCCAACATCCGTGCGCGGCAGGTGATTAACGGCGTTTCTATAGATTTAACGGGCGCGGTAGCCGTCCGCACGCTAGGGGACACGACGGTGTTTATGGCCTTGAGCGGACGTAACGCGCTGACGGTGTTGGGCGTGGATCAACCGTTATGGACGGGGCAACAGGTTATCGTCAGCTATGCCCCCGGCGACTTTACCCGCCCTATCGGGATCGCCCAACCGACTTCAGTGCTTGACCCCACCCTGATTGAGAATTTTCCGTCGGGTTTGCTAGACCGCCCGGTTTGGGCGCCGCAACCGGGGTATGCCACGACAGAAGGCGCGGTCAACCTGCGCTATGCCCCTCAAATTAATGCCCCCATCGTTGGGCAAGTCCCGGCTGGTGAGCTATTGACGATTCTAGGGCGTAACGAGGCCGCAGACTGGTTGCACGTCAGCCTAGACAGCGGCATTTCTGGCTGGATGTTTGCCGAATTGCTCAACGTGAACGCGCCGCCTGTCAGTTTGGCCTATGAAGCGACCCCGCAACCGCCGCAACGCTTCGGCACGCTCCAGAGTGTGGCACGGGTACGTGCGCCGGCTGGCCTGAACGTGCGGGCAAACCCCGGCGTGGATTTTGCCGCTGTCGGTCTGTTGCCCAACGGCGCGCAGGTCATTTTGTTGCAGCGCAGCCCTTACAATGCGTGGGTCAAGGTGGCCGACGAGTACGGCACAGAACTGGGGTGGGTGGCGTTGGTAGCCTTAGATACGCGCTCTAACGTCAACGCGCTTCCTGTGGCCGTGAATGTACCGCCACCGCCTGCGCCGCCTGAACCGACACCGATTCCGGGGGTGTTTGGCAACGCCTTCCCAGACCCGAACCTGCCCGGATATTAAGGCTCTTAGCGAGCATCAGCCCTAAAAATATTTAACATTTCCTTAACATTAGAATCGCTAAAGCAGGCTATACTATGCCTTGAGAAGTGTAACTGATAGGGTACTCATGGTCATCAATTCACACAACACCCATACGATAGACCTGTGGATGGCTTGGCAGCACGACCTTGAACCCCAAGAGGATCGTTTATCTGCCGTACTTGCCCCAGAGGAACATCAACGAGCGGCAAAGCTGCACTTTGCTGAACACCGCAATCAGTACATCCTACGGCGCGGCGCGTTGCGGATGATTCTGGCGGGCTACCTGAACCAACCTGCGGAAGACATCCAGTTTACCTATAATCCCTTCGGCAAGCCAGAAGTCGCCAATAGCAGCGTGTCATTTAACACCTCTCACTCACAAGCCCTAACGATGATTGCCGTGACGCACGGGCGCAAACTTGGCGTGGATGTAGAATATCAGCGTTCGGTCAGGAACATGGGCGGCATCGTCCAACGCTTCAGCGCAGACATTGAGCGCTTGGTCTGGCAGGTCAACCCGACTGTAGAGCAGTTCTATGACCTGTGGACGCAAAAAGAGGCCTACGTGAAGGCCATCGGGCGCGGCCTAAGCTACCCACTGCACGCCTTCAGCATGATTACGACACGCGGTGAAGGCTGGCAAGAACACACCATCCCCAACGAAAACAAAGTGCCAGAGCAATGGTCAGTGTATCGCTTTGCCCCCGCGCCGCACTACTTGGGCGCGCTGGTCGTAGAAGGTCACGCCGACGCGCTCCGCATGTTTTCGTTCACCACCGTTTAAGGCTCCCCTAGCCGATTTTAACGCCATCACGACGGACGCCCCCTGTGGCGTCCTTACCCCGCAGTGATGACCTGTCACGTCCACCGACGCTGAAAATAGATTAACGCAGATCAAAGGTTAGTTTTCATGTTTGCCTCATATCAGCATGATAGTCTGTAGTTGCGCGTGAATCTCCACCGCCGCATAGACGCGATGCAACAAGCACCGCTGCGATTCCGTCCCTTTTGCCCGCGCATGAGCCGGAATGTAAAGCCAACTTGGAGTGTCCCGCTATGCAGTCAACCGAAAGGCGCAGCAATACGCACTTCGCCCTGAAATACACCTGCATTAGGGAGTCTGACAACATGAAGAACCGCATCCTCAATGGCAATGGCTCGGCAAGTAACGGCTCGGCCAACGGAAATCGCAACGACGGCAGCCCACGCTCTACCCAAAGCATGTACACCAACTTACTGCCCGACATGAGCTTCAACATGCCTGCCGTCAATGGCGGCGTCCCCGTGAGCGGCTTCGACCTTGCGGATGATGAATCGTTAGCGCTGGCGCTGCCGCAATATGCGGCAGACTACCCCGCTACCGAAGTGCTGAATCCGCACGACCCCGTACAGTTCGAGCGCATCGAAAAGGCGATCCATGACTTGCTTGACGCCTTTAACGTCAATTGGGAAGACCCCAACTACACCGAAACGCCCAGCCGCGTTGCTAAATCCTATGTGAACTATTGGGCAAACGGCTATGCCCGCCAACCGGAAAACGAAATTACCGTGTTCCCCAACAGCAGCGGACGCAACGATTTGGTGATGGTCAAGGATATGCAGTTCTATAGCCTGTGCAGCCATCATCTGGCGCCGTTTAAGGGGTTCGGCGCGGTGGCCTACGTGCCAAGCGAATATCTGTTGGGCTTGTCTAAGCTAGGCCGCATTTTAGACATCTATGCCCGCCGCTTTCAACTGCAAGAGCGGATTGGCTCACAAACTGCCGATAGCATCATGCGCTTGATCCGTCCTGCGGGGGTGATGGTGATCTTGTACGATGTCGAGCATATGTGCATGTCCTCACGCGGGGTACAGATGCACGCCGCCAACACGACGACACTCGCCACACGCGGTATCTTTGAAACCGACGCCGACCTGCGTCAACAGGTGTTAACGCTGCTCAAGTAACTGGAAGCCTCTATGGGGTATGGTGCGCCATGCTCCATAGACTAGCCCTAGGTACCCCTACGGGTGATGGCCTAACATGAGTCGGCACGGGAGGGTAAAATTGCAACAGTATCGGGGTGGATGCTTAACAATTATCCTGTTTATGATGTCCATTGTTATTGTTAATGTTGTAGGGGCGATAGTCTATTCACTAGTCCCTGTAACAAAGATCAAAGGGCCGATAGCTATTCAAGTCGTATTGGTACCTGAAGAGCCTAACCGAACAAGAGATGAACTCTCCATCACAGAGCTAGTACTCCTAGAACGGCTCTTAATTTTACATATTCAAACGCGCTTAGGTGGCGGATATGGTTATGACATCAGGACGCACTATGGCAACGAAACGTTCACCATCAACTTTGAGAACCGTATTGATGTTGACGAGATTCTACCTTTATTGATGGATGAAACCTTTGAAGGCGCAAACCGCCGTCTGCCTTTTCCCCTTGCTGTAGAAAGCATTGAGTACTTTGACTAGACTGGAATTCCAGCCTCAGTGAATCATGAAACTCGTTTAGCCCTCACCCTAAATCCTTTTCCCAATGGGTGAGGGACTTTTCTGGCCTGTCCTGCCCCCTTCGCCGTGAGGGAGAAGGGACAGGGATGAGGGTGACACTGCAAACCTGTGATTTACTAATTCACCTTACGCAGCCCGCTAACAAATGGCTGTTAAACACCGTTTCACGGGCGACACAGGTGTCGCCCCTACAATCCATGACCTGTAGGGACGAGGCCTGCCTCGTCCGTGAGACGAGTTTTAACGGAAATCTACAAAATGCACTGTTGCGTGCGTAAGCTGAATTACTCATTACTTTTTTACTGCCCTTACTCGTCACTGCTTTTACTCATCACTGCTTTTACTATAGTTCGTCGTCCTCAAAATCTTCATCCATGACTTTGTAGAACGTCTCTAGCAAATCGTCAGATTCCTCTAGCGTGACGAAGGCCATTTCATCTTCTTCACGCAACAGATGGGCGGCGGCCTCTAGCAATTTGCCCGCCGCCTTGCTGACCAGTAACGCCACATCTTGATAGTCGTGGGCAACCAGCAAATCATCTAAAATGTCGCTGGCCTGATGGCTGGCAGCGATGGCGGTTTCAAGCTGCTTCAGGGCTTCGGCAGGGGTATTCATACAGAGTTTAGCTCCTGTGTGGGTGGTGTTAACGATTGCGTACCATGTTCTCTAAAAACTTGCTGATCTGAAAGGCGATCACATCTGGCTCGTCCAAGTGCGGGGTATGGCGTGTGCCGCTGATTGGTATCCACTTTGCGCCGGGTATGGCGTCACGGATGCCTTCCCCAATCGTGAGCGGCAGCAGGGTGTCGTCTTCCCCCCACATGATTAACGTCGGCAGCGATGGAATCCGTGGGTCAGGCAGAGGGCTGTTCAACTGCATTTTGAGCAAGGCGCTCATACCCGGCAGGTTAGCCTGTGCCGTTTGTACCATCTCATCCGTGAGGATATTCGTGTCAGCGGCCTTAGCGGTGAGCCAGCCTAAAGATTCACGGGATTTCACCCCTTGACGGCTGACATTGTTCAAAAACAGGCGTCCAGCAACGGGGAAGTTGGTCAGCCAGCGCACCGGCAAAGCCGCCGTAGAGGTCAAACGCCCGCCGTTAATCAGCACCAACGCCGGCACACGGATGGGATTGGCGGCAGCATACAGCCTTGCAATTAAACCGCCCATAGAGTTGCCAACCAGCACAGTTTGGCTCAAGTCAAGGGCATCTAACAGGTTGCTCGTCCAAGTGAGCAGTGCGGCGTAATTCATTTGCGGGAGCAGGTCGCTTTTGCCAAAGCCCGGCAAATCTGGCGCAACCACATGAAAATCTGGCGCTAACTCTGTGACCAGCCGTTCCCAGTGAAAGCGCGCATTCCCGACCCCACCGTGTAACAGCAGAATCGGGTTGGCGCTGGGCGAGCCAGCATCAATATAGTGAACGTTGACACCCTGAATGCTGCGGTCTGCTTCATATAATGGCATAGTGGTCTATTGATCCCTTGAACAAATAGGCGTTAGGTTCGTAGGGGCATGGCGTGCCATGCCTCTACACAAACCGTTGTGAACTTTTTGGGGCATTCGTCTTATGAAACGCCCTGCGTGATAAACCCATGTTTACGCAACCACGTAATCAGTTGCAAGTCACGCGCCTCTGTCAGCATGTCCCCGCGGTCAATCCCCTGTGGGCTAGTGCCGCGTACCAATGGCGTTGGGGCGCTAATGGGTTCTAGCTCGCCGTGCCAAGCCACAATCAACGTCGGCACCGACTGAAAGCCCGTCCATTCCAAAACGCGGCGGCAGGCGGCGGGGTCACGGTCAATGAACAGCGGGTGATAGGTCACACTGTATTCGTGCAGCACCCGTTCAGCAATAGACACGAACGGGCAGCCAAGCGTGCGGGTATACATCACCAGCCATTTGTCGCGGGGTTCGGGGGTCATGGGGTGGCTGTTTCCTGTGATGGGGTGGGCGGGTCGAACACAAACGGGGTGAAGGTCGGTTCAGCCGTTGGCAAAATCGGGTTAGGGGTTGGGGCAGTGAGCGTAGCCAGCATATTGGGGTGGGTTGGCTCTAAAAAGCACAGCAGGCCGCTGGTAATGGCCTGTGCCAGCAAGTCTGGGTCACGGATGAGGACTTCACGGTCAGAGAACATAAAGCCCAGTTCCAAAATGGCGGCGGGCGTGCGCGGGCTGATCTCACGGAAGATGTGATAGTCGGTCATATCTCGCGTCAGGCCAAAGCGCCGATCTAGCGGCACGGACTGCGCGTAATTGACCGCTACGCACTCTACCAATAACTCATCGTTGCCGCTACCGATGCGGGCATCAGCCGTCGAAATCAAGAAGCCACTGACCACCTCACCGTAGTCTTGGCAGGTATTGGCATGGATCGAAAGCAATAGCTCTGCGTTATAGTCGGCAAGGCGCGGGTCAAACTCGTCGAGCAGGTCAACCGTATAGCCGCGCCCCTGCAAATTACGGGCAACGCCTTGCGCCACATTCAGGTTGATTTCGGCTTCGGTCAACCCATCGGGACAAACCGCGCCGGGGTCGTTGTTGGGGCCGCGATGCCCGCTGACGATCCCAATCCGCCGTAGCCAGTTGGGGGTGATGGGCGCGCTGGTCGGCTGAATGAAAACGCCTTGTTGGGTGGCAGTTGCCATTGCACTACTGAGGTTGCCGCGCACAGTTGGGGAAAGGCGGTCTGGGCTGGTGATCCAAGTGAAGACTGTCGCCACCAATAGCCCCGTCAAGGTGGTGATGAACAACGTCCGCAACGCGCCACCGAATACACTTTCTGTGCGTCCCTTTTGGCGGATGCGGCGGCGTTGGGCGCGTGCGGGTCGGCGTGGTGCAGGGGCAGGCGTTGCCGCTGGCGTGGGGGCTTCCGCTTCTGGCAAGGGGATAGGCGTTGCGGGCGCAGGGGCGCTAACCACTTGCGGCGCAAGGTCGGGGTGCGGCGCAGTCCGTGAGGCTTGCTGGCGCATCATCTCTAAGAAGACAGAAGATGCCGACGCCTCTGGCTCGTTGGCCGCTGGATTTTCGGATGAGGGAAAACGGTCTTGGTCGGTCATCAGTGTGCCGCGTATAGGATGGGATGGGCAACGCCAAGATAATAACACATCTTGGCGCACTGGCACAATGCAGCCCCTAATCCCAACGAGGGCTTACGCATGAAGGTTTGTTACAAGCTGAAGACGAAAATCGTCATTGAGAGCCGCTTTGAAGCGTTTGCTTTTCAAGCTACCTTTGGAGGTGTCCTGTTTAAGGAGTGGTGCGGGCGCCGGGTTGGGCGAGCCATGATTCCTCTCTCATCAAGGATGCTTTTCGCTTACCTTACCCCATTTCGCCCTCATCCTCTAGCCTAGTTTGCCACTGTAGAAAAAAACCGCCGCCGCCATTTTCACTGTAAGGCGCTCAAGGGGAAAGTTGAATGTCTACCCATGTAGTTTTGTTGGGGTAGATGTACACCACCCGCTGGAACAAGCGCCGCCCATCCAGCCGCACGGTGACATCGTAGTAATTGGCGGGCAAGTCACCCAGTGTGAAGGTTTCTGTAAAGGCGGGGTCACTGTTGACAGTTGCATCGGCATAAGTGAAGGCATAGCGTGGCGTTTGACGTGTGCCCGAAGCCGATTCTACCTGCACGATTACATCACGGGCGATGTTGCCGCTGGCATCTAGCACCCGCCCGGCCAACGTCCCATAGCCGCCATAGGGATAAATCCACAGTTCAGGGTTACGGGTGGCAAGGTAATTCTCTGGGTTGCCCGCCCGCACCTCAAAGTGCAGATGTGGCCCATAGGCGACCCCTGTTGCCCCGACCAACCCAACGGTATCCCCACCGTTGACCCGCTGGCCGCTGACCACATCCACCCGCGACAGATGCCCATAGAGGCTATAGATGGCTTCGCCCTGCGGCGATACAAAATCATGCTGAATCACCACAACGTTGCCGTAGTAATTCACCTGCGGGCCAAACTGACGTGCAAGGTCATCGCCCGCATAGTAGACGGTACCCGCGCCCGCCGCTAAAACTGGCGTTCCGCTTGGGTTGACAAACTCCACGCCAAGATGGGTGGGCAACCGCCGCCCAGAGGTGCTGCCATACGGATAGGTGCGCTCTACCCAGTCTGTACCGTTGCGCGAGATCGGGCGGCGTAATTGAAAGTGATCGTTGAGCGTTGCCCCCGGATTCAAGGGTGGCGGCGTCCATGAAGGCGGCGGTGTATAGTTCGGGTCGTCGGCAGGGTTAGCGAAGGTCGCCGTTGGGATGGGCGTAGAAGTCGCTGACGGGGTAAAGGTCGGCGTAACGGTGGGGGTATAGGTGGCAGTCGGGGTATTGCTTGGGGTGAAGGTCAGCGTTGGCGTAAGCGTCGCGGTAGGGGTTGCTGTATAGGTCGCTGTTGGGGTTGGCGTGAGCGTCGGCGTATGGGTCGCGGTGGGTGTATGGGATGGGGTCGCAGTAGGGAGCAAACTCACCGCTTGGATCGGCGGCACAGTAGCGGCAAACGGCGTTGGGGAAGCGCCACACCCACTTAACAGGACAATAAACAGCAACGGCAGGACGAAGCTACTCAAACGGAAGTTCTTGGTAATCATGCGTGTAATTTCCTAGCTGACGTTCAAGAATTTTGTCGGCCACCTGTGGGGCAAGCCCTAGCCCCTCTAGGGCAGATTGAATCAGGGCGGCCTGTGGCACTAACCCAATGAGTTCGCCTTCGGTGACGCTGGCGCCGAATTCCGCCGCCAGCGCCCGCACCGTAGAAATCACGGTAAAGAGCGATGTGCGCCGAAAATCAATCAAGTTGACCGACACCTGCGCTCGACCGTCTACCCACAGCCCTAGCGCTTTGACAGCGGGCAACCCCCCGTCACGTTCACGGAGCCGAGCGGCAATGGCCTTTGCAATCGTCAAATCAGCGTTAGCAAGATACAGGTTATAGGCAATTAACGGTTGACGCGCACCGATCACCACCGCGCCGGCCTTTGTGACGGTTGCTTCCCCAAAATCTGGCGCGTAAGCAGGGGTATGAATCACCCCGCGCAAGCCCTCATACCCGATGCGGCGAACATCGGCCAAATTGCGGCGTTCGGGGCGAGTCGCTGCTGCTTCATACAGGTACACGGGCAGATTGAGCGTATTCCCGACGCGCTCACCCAATTGATAGGCAAGCCGCGCACAGTCGGCTAAACCAATCCCGCGCAGGGGAACCAACGGCACCACATCTGCCGCGCCAATGCGGGGATGAACGCCGTGATGCTGGTCAAGGTCTATCAGGCTGGCCGCCGCACGGATTCCAGCATAAGCGCCTTCTAGCACCGTGTCTGGTGTACCTGCAAATGTCACTACCGTGCGGTGATGGTCAGCGTCACTGCTAACATCCAGCACATGCACGCCGCTGGCAGCGATGGCTGCCACAATCGCGCCGATGATGGCTGGATCGCGGCCTTCGCTGAAATTGGGGACGCATTCCACCCATACAGGGTTATTCGTCAGGGGTACGGTCATCATCAACAAACTCTGGGGAAACAGGATCGCTGGCAGGGGTAATCCGTTGGCGGTCTGGATGTTCGGCCAAGACGCGCAACGTATCGTCGTTGATGATACGCCCGTTGAAGCGCTCGTACAACGCCGCATTTTCAAGCGGGTCTACAGCATAGCGCCACTGCCCCGCACTGACTTCACGCAATACAGAACGGCACTCATCACAGCGCACACTATGGCGCACATGCGGAATCCCCAACAGGCGGCTTTGATGGCGTTCGGCATGGAGTTGCCCGCGCTGGCACACCGGGCAGGTTTCGATCACAAAGCCGACGCCGTAGCGGTCGGCGGCCACTGCTCCACGCAGATAAAACCCACTGTAGATTAACACCGCCAGCAGCACCCCACCCCCAACAAACAATTCATAGGGCAGGCGCGGCGGCCTCATAGGGAGCAACCCAACCGGTGGATTCTCATTCGGCACGTTGAGCGCCACCGGTTGAGGGGTTGCGGTTTCTGTGAGCGGAATGGGTGTTAACGGCGATCCACCCTCACCGAGCGGGGCAAGGGTACGAGTTGGTGATGGGGCAAGTTCCGCAGCGGTAGAGAGCGCTTCTACGGCAGATTCCGCCGGAACAATCACCACAGGGGCAACGGTGAGCGTTGCTGTGGGGGTTGCACTGGGCGTCTGGGTGAGGGTGATCGTTGGCGTTTCGCTCGGCGGGATGGGCGTGGCCGTTTCGGTTTCGGTCGGGATCAGCGTGGCCGTTTCCGTTGGGATTGGGGTGGCCGTTTCCGTGGTTGTCGGGATCAGCGTGGCGGTTTCCGTTGGGATGGGTGTAACCGTTTCGGTGGCTGTCGGGATCAGCGTGGCGGTTTCCGTTGGGATTGGGGTAGCTGTTGCGGTTTCGGTCGGGATCAGCGTGGCCGTTTCCGTTGGAATAGGCGTGGCCGTTGCGGTTTCGGTCGGGATCAGCGTGGCGGTTTCCGTTGGAATAGGCGTGGCGGTTTCCGTTGGGATTGGGGTAGCTGTTGCGGTTTCGGTCGGGATCAGCGTGGCCGTTTCCGTTGGAATAGGCGTGGCCGTTTCGGTTTCGGTCGGGATCAGCGTGGCGGTTTCAGTTGGGATTGGGGTGGCCGTTTCGGTTGGGATTGGGGTAGCTGTTGCGG
>JBMOFU010000040.1:0-19073 GCA_049318725.1 Phototrophicaceae bacterium
CTCATACTGCTAAAGGCGGACGCTATGTTGCAAAAAGTCAATATCGCTGAAAAGTTCACCCTCTTTAACGAACATTGGTCGCCAAAGATCACCGCAGAACTCAACGGGCAGTCGGTCAAATTTGCCAAACTACTCGGCGAGTTCCACTGGCATCACCACGAACACGAAGACGAACTGTTCTTGGTCATCAAGGGTGTCTTACGCATGGAACTGCGCGACCAGACTATAGACATCCACGAAGGCGAGTTCTTAGTCGTCCCGCATGGCGTGGAACACCGCCCAGTGGCCGCCGAAGAAGTTCACCTGATTATGTTTGAACCTACTGAAACGCTCAATACAGGCAACCTTGTCAACGAGCGCACCGTACAGCAACTAGACCGCATCTAACGGTAGGGCAATCGCGCCCGCATAGGCATTAGCGATTAGCGTCGGGGCATGATGCCTCATACCCCGACTTGCAATCCCCGTTTACCCTATTTTTACAGCCAATATTACAACCCTAGCGATCTGTGTTCCGTAAACGAGGGTATAAACTCATTCAATTACGGAGGTTATATCTATCATGGGCTACACAGAACAAGAACGTCCTGCATCGCCTCACTTAGTTTCACAAATTGGGGTAGTTTTGATCGGCGTTGGGCTGGTTGGGGTGATTGCCCAACTGATCGGTTTGAGCTTTTCGGCGCTCTCTTGGCCGTTCTTTATCATATTGCCGGGGCTGGGATTTTTATTTGCCTCTACCCTCAACGGCAACAAAACCGTTGGGCTGGCTTACCCCGGCGCGATTATCACCGTCACGGGTAGCTTGCTCTTGATGATGGATATCGGCTTTTTGGGGTGGGAAAGCTGGGCGTATGTGTGGACGCTCTATCCGTTGACGGTAGGGCTGGTCATGCGCTACATTGGCAAGCAAACTGACGATCAGAAGATGGTAAACAGCGCCATGACGGTCATCCGCACTGGGGCGATGTTGTTGGTCGGGTTTGCCCTGTTCTTTGAGGGATTCATCTTTAACGGCAACGGGTTCGGCGGCAATCTATTCCGCTACATCAGCCCATTGCTTTTGATTGGCGGCGGCTGGTTGATGTTTCGCTACGGTAGGCGCAATAATGCTCCCAAGCGCAAGAACGACAGCATAGCCCCCGTGTAGAACAATCTTATTGAAATCGGGTAGAGAGGCTCACCTGTGTGACCCCAGTTTAAGTGAGGTTACACACGGGCCTCTCTACCATCGGTAGGGCAATCGAAACTAGACGACGGCCTTGATTTCTACGACAGCGCCTTCTTCTTCGAGTTTCTTCTTGGCGTCTGCGGCGGCGTCCTTGGTCACAGCAGAAAGCAAGGTGTGTGGGGTGGCTTCCACAGCGTCCTTAGCTTCCTTGAGGCCGAGCGTGGTCAAGGTGCGGACGACCTTAATCACCTGAATCTTCTTGGGGCCGCCGTCCTTGATGATGACATCAAATTCGGTCGGTTCTTCAACGGGTTCAGCAGCAGCGGCTGCCACCGGAGCAGCAGCGGCCATCATCCCCATGCCCATCATCGGGGCAGCGGCGGTCACGCCGAGCATGTCTTCGAGCATGGTCTTGAGCTTAGAGGCTTCAAGCAGGGTTAGGCCAGCAATATCTTGTGCGAGTTTTTCAATATCTGCCATGGTATAGGTCTCCTGTCGGTTAGGCGGCTTCGCCCGGATTTTCGAGTTTGTTGACTTGTGCGCTTAATAGATTGACCATGCCAGCGGTTGCTGGATGGAGTACGTTAACGACCCCGCCGACTGCGGCGTCAATCGTCCCAACAAGTTGACTACTCGGCTGAGTGAGCAACCCTAAGACTTGTGCCAACAATTGTTCGCGTGAAGGCATCTTGACGATGGCTTCTAGCTCGCTGGCTTGGAAGATGCTGCTGCCGCCGAGAACGCCGCCCTTAGGCACAAACTTTTCAGAAAAGAGCTTGGCGAAATCAATCACGGCTTGGGCGGTTTTGGGGATGTCCCCCTGAGAGAAAATGACTCCCACCGACCCTTGCAACATACCTTCCGGCACGCTCCAACCCATTTCTTGGAGCGCGATCTTCAATAGGGTGTTCTTCGTTACCATATACTCTGCGTTGACTTCGCGCACTTTGTGGCGGAGTTGCTCCGCCTCGGCGACCGTCATTGCTTTGTATTGGGCAAGGATGATGCCATCAGACCGAGAGAGTATTTCGAGGTAGCGGCTAACCAGCTCCTCTTTGCGGACGCGGGTAATTGCCAAGCGCCTGCTCCTTCCTCTATCAGACAGTTACGAACAAAACGAAAAACGCGGCTCGCGCAAACGCACAAGACCGCATGTGAGGAGTCACATGGATGAGGATCGTTCAGAGGGAAAATCGGGATGTTCTCTCTGACCTCGGCAGGGCATTAAGCGTAAAAGGCGCCTGCTGTCTCTGGTCTTGCTCATTGGCTTGAGCGGTTGTTTAGTATAGCGGGCGGCGGCGTTTCGTCAAGGGCGGGTGAAACAATTGTCTGTGGCGGGTTTGCCCTACATTCAAATTGGGTATAATGGGGCGTAGAGTGCTTTGTCTCAATTATACAAAACTTGAAGGGGAACCCTGTGCAAGTTGATATACCGATGACCTATGCGTTTAAGCACTACCCTGACCTTGCGTTAGTGATCGTAGAGACACACGGCTTCACCAAAGCCACCCAGCAAGCACAGATGGTCAAAGACATGTTTGAGTACGTTACGCCGTTGCCCAAACCGTTGCGTTTGGTGGTGGACTACAACGATACCATTGTCAATGTGATTGAACTCACCGGATTTTTGGCAACCCTGCCCAACATTATGCCAACCTTCAAAGCCCAACAACTGCTTGGCCCCTACATCATTGATGGTAGTACCTCATGGGGGCAACTGGCGGCGAACCTTACCCGCCACCCGCGTTTTGGCGGCGTCAGCATTCGGGTGTTTTGCTCGCAGCAAGAGGTTTTCGACTTTATGAAGGCCAAACCGCTAACGGGGATGTGAACGGGTAAGGGGTTCATTATAAACGAAATATGCTGGTTGAGCGCCTCAATAACCTTTGCTATAATTATATCCCCGCCAACGAACCCTAAAGGTGAACACAGATGTCTCATCCATTCGACAGCAAACGTAGCCGTCCAGAAGGCGCGGCATCTTATGGCATTAACCCCGACGCCAATGAGGAAATGCTCACATGGGATTGGGTAACCAACGAGATCGTCCAGTCACGCAATTATTGGGTGAGTAGCACCCGCAGCAACGGCAACCCGCATGTTGCACCGGTCTGGGGGGTATGGCACGAAGAAGCGCTCTATTTCGGTAGCGATCCGCAATCGCAAAAGGGCAAGAACTTCGCCCACAACCCGAACATTGTCGTTCATCTGGAAAGCGGCGATGACACCGTGATCTTAGAGGGAACCGTGAGCCTGTTCAACGACGAAACGGCCTTAGAAGCCGTGCAGGCCAAGTATGGCGTCAAGTACAGCATGTCTCCAGAAGATTCCACCAATCCCGGCGGCGGACTATATCGCTTCGTCCCCAAGCGTGCGCTGGCATGGAAGGAAAGCGATTACCCCAACACCGCCACGCGCTGGTTGTTGTAGAACAAATGGGGCGGCACACAGGCCGCCCCCTACGCAAGGATTGGTTTTGTAGGGGGGAACCGATGTGTTCCCCCGTCGTAAAAGTCCCTCTCCCGTAGGGGGAGGGATTTAGGGAGGGGTTAATGCGTTATTCGCCTTGCCCCAAGGAGTAGCCCGCCACACCATCAAAGTTATACAGCTGTTCGGTTTTGATGATGTCGAAGCCGTGGTTATGCACGCTCTGCAACAGGTCAATGATCTGTTGTTGGGTGACAATGGCGCCGGGTTGGGTCGGCAAGAAGCGACAACGCCAATGGTCGGTACAGAAGACTTCTGGCGCACCCTTTGGATACACCTTCAACCCACGATTGCTAATCATCCCCAACTTGAGGTCGGCAGTGCTGGCCTGTGTAACGCCATCCCCAAGTTTATCGGGGTTGCGGCCTTCTTCACCCCAATACAGGAACACATCCACGCCCACCAGTTCACGCTTGGCGGGTTCGCGGTAAATGCCCGCAGTAGTCGCCACGCCCGCGCTCTGGGAATAGCTCACAGGCTTCAAGGTTTGCGGCAGTTGCCCCAAACGCGCAATCACAGCGTCGGCAAACTCGCTGGTGGAAACCTTTTGCTTGCTCACGCCTTCACGGAAGATGTCGTAGGTGTGGACGCCATCTTCAATCGTGCGGAGCCATGCGTTATGAATCTTTTCGGCGACATCAGGCTGGCCGATGTGAACCATCATCATCACCCCGCCCATCAACAACCCACTGGGATTTGCCACATTTTGACCTGCGCGGCGCGGTGCAGAGCCGTGAATGGCCTCAAACATCGCGGCGTGTTGGCCGATGTTAGCGCTGCCGGCCATCCCGACCGAACCGGCGATCTGTGCGGCTACGTCTGACAGCACGTCCCCGTAGAGGTTGGGCAACACGATCACATCAAAGTTTTCTGGCGTGTCGGCCATCTTCGCCGCGCCAATGTCTACGATCCAGTGTTCGTTGATA
This sequence comes from Phototrophicaceae bacterium, assembly GCA_049318725.1. Lineage (GTDB taxonomy): Bacteria > Chloroflexota > Anaerolineae > Aggregatilineales > Phototrophicaceae > CAIRDJ01. The sequence goes on from JBMOFU010000040.1 coordinate 4,585, forward strand.
AGGTCGGGGTATTCGGCGGCAATTTCATCAAACACCTGATGGAACAGGCCATCGGTCAGCTTCATGATGTTGTCTTTGGTGAAGCAAGTGACCTTCTTGCGGCCATTGGCGCGGGCGTACTCAAACGCATAGCGGATGATCCGTTCGCTGCCGGGGCGGGAGATCAACTTGAGGGTTTGATACACTTCATCAGTTTGACGGTGTTCAATGCCCGCGTACAGGTCTTCTTCGTTCTCGCGGATAATCACCAAGTCCATGGTGTGATGCTTGGTATCTACAAACGGATACAGCGAGCGCGACGGGCGCACGTTGGCATATTGGCTCAAGGTTTTGCGGGTCGTCACGTTGATGCTCTTGAATCCGCCGCCTTGCGGGGTAGTCAGCGGCGCTTTGTAAAACACCTTCGTGCGTCGGATCGAATCCCAAAACGCAGGTTCAATGCCGCTGGTATTGCCCGTGAGATAGATTTTTTCGCCAACGACAACTTCTTCAATCTCTAGTTCAGCGCCTGCCGCCTCAATGATCTTGATGCAAGCGGCCATGATCTCTGGGCCGATGCCGTCGCCATACGCCACCGTGATGGGGGTTTTTGCCATGATGTGTTCTCCGAAAGATAGAGTTATAGAAGATGCAAAGTGTGTCTTTTGCAGGGGCTATGATAGCATCTTATTTCAGTATCCTCAAAGCGGATCGAAAGTTTTCGTAGGACAATCGCATCAAATGCGGGGTTGACGACACGCGATGATAGACGAAGGGTGTAGGGGCGACCCGCCGAGTCGCCCCTACGAAGAATAACGATTTTGTAGAGGGCGTTTTATGGGCTATCCGGTTGTGTGGAGCCACAGATGATCGGTCATGGCGCACGCTCCGCGAGAAATGCCCATTCGTGGGTGTAGACCGTGCCATCTTCCATATCAATGCGGATCGTTGCAAGATTCAGCCCTTTAGGAAGCGGTGCCTGCCGTGTTGCAACGCGAATAATATTCCCCATTTGGGGCATGATTAAGTCTGTCGTCCAGCGCACGGGTTCATTGTTTACCGTCACCCCAATATTAGGAATATAGGCACACCCTGATTGCTCATCTCGTCCAGAGGTTTGTATCGTCCAATCATCTATCAAATCAATCTGGACACCCCCGTAAGATTGTACGGATTCAACGATTGGCGGGAACGGTAACGGATTTTCCCACAGCGATTCGGCGGTGTGTGTCGCCTTAAACACTTCCCCGTTGAGGATTGGGCCGCTGTGACAAGCACGCGGGACTGGGATCATGGCTATAGCGAACATACAGGCGATGCCAATACCTATTCCCCAATGGATGATTCGGTCAATGACTCTTATAACGCTATATCCACATCCCCGCAAGCGAACATAATGCTTTTTCTTTTCCTCCGCCAGCGGATATTCGTTCGGCTCAAGCTCGGTCATGGTCGGGGGGGCGCCTCATTCACGATTACCCCCTATTATAGCAATATTTGACAACGCGGCGGAGGGTGCCGTGAACTGTCCTTCAAACCGAGTCGTGTTGACAAAACGGGAATATGTGTTCTAAAATTAAACTATGAAAGCCTATTTACGATTTATGGAAGGCACTTGTTTATGAGAAAAGTGATTGTACTCGAATTCCTCACCCTTGATGGGGTCATTCAGGCCGGCGGTGGGCCACAGGAAGATACCAGCGGTGGCTTTGCCTATGGTGGGTGGCAAGTTCCCTATTCCGATGAGGTGCTAGGGAGCGTCATGACTAAGCAACTGAACCTGCCGTTTGATCTGTTGTTAGGGCGCAAAACCTTTGACATTTGGGCCCCGTACTGGCCGCACCATGCCGATATATGGCCGGGGGTCATGACAGCCACCAAGTACGTTGCCTCCAATACCCTGACGGCTCATGAATGGCAGCCTTCGGTGTTTTTCGGCGGGAACATTGCGGAAAAAGTTCTGCAACTCAAGCAACAGCCGGGGCCAGATTTGCACGTTTTCGGCAGTGCAAATCTCGTTCAGACGCTTCTCAAACATGATTTGGTGGATGCGTTGTGGCTAAAGATCTATCCGCTGACGTTGGGTTCTGGAAAGCGCTTGTTTGCCGATGGCACAATCCCTGCGGCGTTCAAGGTCACAGAGAGCCAAGTCTCGCCCAATGGCATCATTATCGTGAATTACGAGCGGGCAGGCGCGATCACCACCGGAAGTTTTTGAAAATCGCGCCCTTGCTAGGGATTCCAACCCTACCCCGTCGTTTTCATCCCTGCTGCAATGCCGTTGATCGTTGCCAGCACTAACGCCAACTTCTCATCGTAGGCGGGGGTATCTACGGGCAGTTCGCGCAATTCGCGTAGTAGCCGCACCTGAATGAAGTTCAGCGGGTAGGTTATTCGATGAATAATTGAAGTTGCATTGCCCTATTGTTTGGGTTTGTGACGTTGACGCAGAGTTGCTTCCAGCACGCGCACGGCCTGTGCCGCGTCCGGTAGCGCGTTGATCTCATCACGGATTTGCCCCGCCGCCGCCCGATAGCGCGGCTCGTCTAGCACTGCCAGCACTGCTGCACGGATGTGCGCTGGCGTGGCGTCAATCGGGTCAAGCGCAATCCCCACCCCAAGCGCGTCACAGCGCGCGGCATTGTGCGGCTGGTCAGCCCCCATCGGGATGACGACTTGCGGCAGGCCATAGCCCAACGCCCCGATCACCGTCCCAGAGCCGCCATGCGAGATCACCGCGTCACAGTGGGGCAGTACCGCCGCCTGCGGGATGTAAGGCACGATATGCACATGGGCGGGCTGTTGGCCGAACTCTGTTGGGTCAATGTGCGCGCCTGTCGTAACTACGGCGTTGATCGGTAGCGGATGCAGTGCCGCCAGCACGTGCGCGAACAAATCGCCAGATTCAGTGTTAAAGACTGTGCCAAGCGTGAAGTAGACAGTAGGCAAGTCGGGTTGCAGCGCAAACGGCAATCCATCCCCCGTCATATCGTCCAGTTGCGGGCGAATGCTGTAGGCCGTCTTTGGGAGCAGGGCGGAGGGGTGGCGGTAGCTAGGCGGGAACGGCGACAACACAAGGGTGCGACTAAGCATCGTCAGTGCGGGGTCTGGCGGCAGATTGAACTCGGCGCGCACGGCGTGCAATGCCGGTGCGACGACTTCCGCACGGGTGAATGTGCCTTCGGCAATCACCAACACGCTGGCATACCCCAACTGGAGCGTTTCTGCGGCCAACATCGCGCCGTAGTCCAGTTCATCGCAGACTAGGGCATCGGGCTGCCACTGCTCACAACAGGCGATCATTGCCCCAATCCGCGCGCGCGCCGTTTGCCCAGCGAACTTGTCGCGTACTTTGGCTTCTTCACGCGGGATGTCTATCGCTTGCAGCGGAACGCGCCTGGGTGGGTCAGGATTCGCCTTCCCTAGCGGAAAGGCGGTGAATCCGGCGGCACGGACGCCCGCAAGCATCGTATGACCGCAGGCAAAGGCCACCTCATGCCCGGCGGCTTGGGCAGCGCGGGCAATCGGGACGAGCGGCTGAAAGTGACCGTTGCCGCCAACAAACGAAAAGAGCAGGCGCATGAAGGTGCGATCCGATCTGTAGTATGACGCTTATAAGGGAGGATATGAGTTGCCCTACCCCGTCGTTTTCATCCCGGCGGCAATGCCGTTGATCGTTGCCAGCACTAAGGCCAGCTTCTCATCGTAGGCGGGTGTGTCTACCTCTAGTTCGCGCAGTTCGCGCAGCAGCCGCACCTGAATGAAGTTCAGCGGGTCTACATAGGGGTTGCGGCGTTCAATGCTGGTGTGCAACACGGGCGCACTGGCTAACAGATACGACTGGTTGGTGATGGCCGCCACGCACGCGCTGGCACGCACATGCTCGTCACGAATGCGCGGGAAGAACTGGTCGCGCAGGTCTGGGGCGGCAAGCTGGGCGTACAGCGCCACAATCCCCATATCGGCCTTAACAAGGTCGAGCTGAAGGTTTTGCATCAGCGCACGGAAGAACGGCCAGCCGCGATACATCGCCTGCAACGTCGCTAGTCCGTTGGGCTGCTCTGACGCCTGCGTGAGCGCCGTCCCGACGCCGTACCAGCTAGGGATCAACGCCCGCGACTGCATCCAGCTAAACACCCACGGGATGGCACGCATGGCGCTGAATCCGCTGCTTTGGCGCTTAGACGGGCGCGAGCTAATTTGTAACTTGCCCAACTCATGGATCGGCGTGGCCTGTTGCCAATACTCAATGAAGCCGTCCGATTCATATACCAAGTCGCGGTAGGCCGTCTGGCCCAGTTCGGCCAACTCGCTCATCAGGTCGTGCCACGCAACGGGGACATCCGGCGCATGGAGGTTGGCGCTTGCCAGCAAGACCGCGTGCAGCACTTGATTGAAGTGGCGTTGGGTGATTTCTGGGTTGCTGTACCGGAAGCCGATCACTTCCCCCTGCTCGGTGATCTTGATCCGTCCGTGCAGGCTGCCGGGCGGGGCGGACAAAATCGCACGGTTGGTCGGGCCGCCGCCGCGCCCAATGCTGCCGCCGCGCCCGTGAAACAAGATCAACGTCACGCCCTGCGCCTTGCACACTTCAGACAGTGCGGCCTGTGCGCGGTACAGGTTCCAGTTGGACGACAGATAACCGCCGTCTTTGTTGCTGTCGGAATAGCCGAGCATGATCTGTTGGCGCTGTTTGTGCTGCGCCAGATACTTTTGGTATTCAGCGTGGGCGAACAGTTCGGTCATAATCTGCGGCGCGGCGATGAGGTCGTCTACTGTCTCGAACAGCGGCACAATTTCGACATCGGCCTCAATGCCCACCTCGCGGGCGAACAAGAGCATGGTCAACACATCCGATGTGTTTTCAGACATGCTGGCAATGACCGTATCAATGCACGCCTTGCCGTGCGCGGCGTGGGCAGTGGCAATCATCCGCCACGTTTTAATCACTTCGTTGGTGATCGGTGAAAATGCTGGTACTAACGGGAACAGCGGGCGGTTGCTCTGGAGTTCAGTGGTCAGCACGGCCTGCTTTTCGAGTTCGGGCAGATTGGCGTAATCGTTAGTGATGCCGTACTCGCGGAACAGCTCATCCAGCGCGGTGCGGTGACGGGCGGCATCTTCACGGATTTCTAGCGGGACGAGCGTCATACCAAAGCGTTTGACCTTCTGGATCAAGTGGCCTAAGCGCCCATCTGCTGAACGCCGCCCGCCTTGTTGCTGTAGGCGGTCTGCAATAGATTGCAGGTCGTCTAGCAGGTCTTGCGGCTGGATGTACTTGCCGCTCTTGAGGCGGTCGTACACGCGGGCAATCGCTTGGCGGTAGATTTCGCCGGGGTAGCGCTGGATCGCGCTAGGGTCGCTCGGCATGTCTGGCGCGGCGATGGCGTGTAGCTCGCCGGTGGCCTGCGTCAAATCTTGGAGCAGCGTCTTGAGCGCGTCTAGGTAGGTGTCACGGGCAGCACTGCGGAGCGTGTCTAGCGTGCTGAGGGTGGCATCTGCCGTCACGTTGGGGTTGCCGTCACGATCCCCGCCGACCCACGACGCAAAGCGGATTACCGTTGGCAGTTTTGCCCAATTGCCAGCAGGGAAGTGGCGCACCAGCGCCGCCCGTAGCGTATTGTCAAGCTCCAGCACGGCGTTCATAATCACGTCGGTGATGAAATACAGCCCAAAGTTGACTTCATCTTCCACAGTGGCTTTGGTCGCACGCACGGAACGGGTATGCCACAGTTCTTCGACCTTTTCGGTGAGGATTTCGACCAGCGTCATTTCTTCTTCGGGCAACAGTTGCAGGCGGTCACGGTCACGCATAATGCGCGTAATCTGGCGCAGCTTGACCAACACCTCTTGGCGCTTGGCCTCTGACGGATGGGCGGTCAGCACCAGCCGCGCCTGTACTTTTTCCAGCAGGGTACGCATTTGGTCGGCGGTGTAACCGGCGCTGGCTAACGCTGCGAGCGCCTCATCAATAGATTCTGGCTGATTGCGGGCTTCTTCGCGCTCGCGCAGCACACGGATGCGCTGCAAGTCCTCTGCGATGTTAATCAACTGGAAGTAATTGCTAAACGCTTTGGTCAAAATCCGCAGTTCGTCGTCAGAGCAGGCGTTAATCAAGTCACGGAGCGCGTCTTGCGCGGTATCGTCCCCGCTGCGGCGCGCCTTTGCCAACTTACGCACTTGTTCGACCAGTTCAAAGGCGGGGTCGCCGTGCTGTTCACGGATGACGATGCCCAGTTGATTTGCCAGTAAACGGATGTCTGCGCTGAGCGGCGCGGTAATATCGGATTGGGTGGTGGTCATAGGTTATTATCGGCTTTGGTAGGGGCATAGCAAGGCATACCCGTCGGCGATCAATCCGTGCGAGTATAGCGCCTTTGGCAAACGGCGGCAAAGGCAGGTTTGCACAAGGTTTCTTGGGGATTTTGGTGGGTTACCCCTATGCCCCCGCATACACGAATCCCCCCAACGGGACGGTTGTTGAAAAAGACAGGGGCAAAAGATGAGGTAAACTAGAGGAAAAGCACGACCTGTCACACGAGGAACGAGCGCCTTGAGTCTGCCAGAACGCTTTCCCAGTGAAATCCCGCCCGCACCACGCGGTTCGCGCCGCCCGATTGCGCCAACAGGAGACGCCCGACATCCGCCTTCAAGTCGCTTTCGCCGCCGTAACGGTCAATCTCAAGCGCTTGGCGCGTCACTTGGCCGCCAACGCTGCCCAAATGCCCTTGTCCCGCGCTGCCTGAGTCCCTTTTTTCAACAACGTCACACGGGTTCCTCCCTACGTAAAAATGTTTTGTAACCTTTTAAGAACCCCCGCCGTTTTGATGCGATTGCCCTGATGTCATGGGCGTTGGTGCTATTCAAGCTACCTCATCTCATGATAAACTCTTAGTAAACAGCAAGCGTGTATGAGGTTGACTTTGAGCCGCGTAACGAGCGATATTCCTGTAGTGGTCATTGGGGCAGGCCCCGCCGGACTTGCCACAGCCTATTACCTGCGCCGTGCAGGGGTTCCGTTCCGCGTGATTGACCGTGCCGCACACGTCGCTGATACATGGAGCGCGATGTACCCCAGTTTGCGGCTGAACACGACCAAATGGTACTCGCACATGCCCGACCTGCCGATGCCGCGCCACTACCCCATCTTCCCGACGGGCGCACAATACTACGCCCACCTCCAAGACTTTGCCCACCGCCACGACCTGCTGCGTGATATTCTGTTTGGCGTTGATGTGCAACGTATTACCCCGTTAGCGGGGCGTTGGTGCATCGAAACCCGCGACGGCACAATCCAGACCGACGCGGTGATTGCCGCCACCGGGCGCTTCGGGCGTCCCGTATGGCCTAAGATTGATGGCCTCGATCAGTTCACAGGGACGGTCATCCACGCCCACGAGTATAAGGGCATAGACGCCTTTGTCGGCGCACGCGTGATGGTCATCGGCAACGGGCCAAGCGGCGTAGACATTGCCCCAGAGCTAGGGCGTGCGCCCCATCAGCCGCCCGTGTTGATGGCAATGCGGACGGGCGTCGTCTTGCGGCCACGTTACCCGTATGGCTTGCCCAAACAGGCGTGGACGTGGGTCACCGATCATCTGCCGCCGATGATTGGCCGCCCGTTGATAACTCACATTGAGTCGCTCAAGTTTGAAGCCCTAGACCGTGTGGGGATTCGTACCCCGCGCCCCGATCAAGTATCACGGGCGGCAGGCACACGCGGGCGTGAATTGATTGATGCCGTTGCACGGGGGCAGGTGATCTGTGTGGCGGGGGTACGTCAGTTCAGCCAACGCTGTGTCACCCTAGAGGACGGTAGCGTCTATGAGCTAGACGCGGTGATCTTGGCAACGGGCTATGCCCCTGTGATTGACCAATACCTTGACGCGCCACACGCCGAACGCGACGTAAACGGCTGGCTCGTCCGCGAGCAAACTGGATTCGTCCCCTTGCCACACATCCCCACCAATTACCCGGCGAACAGTGGCCGCGAAGTGCGCGGGCTGCCGGGCCTGTATTTGGTTGGGCAATATTACGTGGGCAAAGGCGCGCTGTATAACTTTAATGTAGAGGCGCAGATCGTCGCGCAACAGGTCAAGGCGCGTTTGGGATAGATGAAACGGGGGATTGCTCGTTCATGTGGTTGCCCTGCTTTGCGGCCTTATCCCTCCCTACAGGATGGGGTCGCATTTCAACGATCTTGTCGGGACGCCCCCTGTCTCGTCCGCCTCTGTGGCGTTAAAATCCGTCACTAGCAATCACAGTCATGCAGGCAAACACTTTGTAGATACGTTAGGACAAGACTCGTAATGGTCGCTAAATTGACCTATTGCCCAGTATGCGGCAATACCCTCACCACCGCAGAGATCGGCGGGCGCGAACGGTTGAACTGTAACAATTGCGGTTACGTCCATTTCGTCAATCCCGTGCCGGGGGTTGGCCTGCTGATTGAAATGGACGGCGGCCTTGTGTTGATCCAACGCGGCAACCCGCCCCACAAAGGGCGTTGGACGTTGCCAAGCGGCTTTGTGGAGGTAGACGAAAGCTCTGAAGAAGCGGCCATCCGTGAGGCAGAAGAAGAAACTGGCCTAAAAACCGAGATTATCGAGTTGGCCGGGGTGAATTCATTCCCCGAAGGGCCACCCATGAGCGGCATTATGATTTTTTATCGGATGCGTCCGGTGGGCGGCGCACTCAAGGCAGGCGATGATGCCGCTGCCGCGCAGGTGTTCGGCGTTCATGAAATGCCGTTGATCCCCTTTCGGACGCACCGAGAAATGGTCGGCAAGTGGCTAGAGTGGCAGCATCAACCGCGTAACCCGCAAGTGACGCCCAACCTTGTTGTGGAAGATGACTTCATCATTCGGGCGGCTGACGCGGAGGATATGCAAAATATCGGCGGGCTGTTGCAGTTGATCCCAGTCAACCGAGCGATTCAGCGCGAAGATTGGCCGCGCATTGTCCAACGATTCCGTGAGGTAGACGGCTTGACCGTCTATGTGGCAGAAACGCGCCAAACGCCCCCGCTGGTGATTGGGATGGCGTCGCTTTCGGTGGTGCGGAGCCTGACCGAAAGCGCCGGACTCATCAATGATATGGCCGTCTTGCCAGAGTTCCAGCGGCGGGGGGTCGGGGCGGCCTTGTTGCACGCCCTGATGCAGCGCGCACAACGGTTAGACCTCTATACCCTGTATGTCAATGCTTCGCGTGCTGATGAGCGCGCCAAAGCCTTTTATGCCACGTTGGGGTTTGGCGGCGGCTCGCTGATGGAAATTCGTTTGCGATAATGCTCAACGGCAAAAGCAATCCCCCTACCCGCGCTTCATTTGCTATAATCAGCGCGGGATTTTGTACCCCATAAGGGTAACAATAGGGCTTACTTACACATCCCAACCCTGCTAGGGGGATGTGTGTTTGATGTAGAAAATGGGCGCGATGCGTGCGCTTTTGATGGCACGCATGGCTTCAACCGAAGGGTAACGGAACTGTGCGTTATATTCACCCCGTTGGGCAACATGAAACCTTTGTTGCCAGCGGAACCTATCGCTATTGGATCGAAGGCCGCCCAACTGGGGCGCTAGAGCATTGGTCAATCCACGAAATGCCAGACGGCGCGGGGTTCATCCGCATTGACAGCGACCACCGCGAGATGGATGGCCGAAGCCGGCTCATGGAAGCATGGCGCAACCCCAACGGGCAAATTGAGCGCTTTGAGGTCTACACCTATGGCAAACCCGCAGAACACCATGAGGTCAAAGCGACCTATTTGTTTGAGGCCGATAAAGTTTTGGTGCGGCGGGTGATTAACCACGACGATACGCACGCTGAAGCGCTAGAAATTGACCTGCCCAAGGGTGATTACCTTGTAGAGCCAAAGGCCACGCTGTTTGAGGGCATAACCCTAGCGGCTTTATTCGCCCATCAACCCACACTGTTGCCGATCTTCCGTGCTTTTGTCAGTGTATTGCCAGACGTGCCGAGCTTAGAATACTTTGGCACCTATCCCGCGCCAGAACTGATTCGGCTGCACGGCGAAGAAACGCTCACACTGGGGCAACATGCCCATCTTGTGCAGCACTACAGCGTACAACGCCAATATGAGGGCAAGCCGATGCGCGTTGGTGGCTATCACTTCTGGCTAGATTCTCATGGTATCCTACTGAAGGGTGACCTTGCCAACGGCCATCAAGTGGAGCAACTTGAGCGCTACGCCCACCGCTGATTTTTTTCACACAGAAGGGAATGTTTTGTAAATGAAGAAATTGCTTGGGATGTTGATGTTAGTGATGCTTTTTAGCATCATGGCTGTTTCTGGGGTGTCTGCCCAAACAGATCGTCAAGTGTGGGCTTACTACATGGGCTTTTGGTTTGGCCCCGGTTCGTGGGATTCAAGTGCCAGTCTGTTGACGGATCGCCCATCACGCGGCTCGTATGATGCGCGTGATGGTGGTACCGTCGGCGGGCAGATTGATGAGGCGCGTTCTGCCGGGATTGACGCTTTCATTGTCAATTGGCGCGGCTTCCCTGAAGAAACACAGGCAGTCTATACTATCTTAGATCAAGCGGCTGCACGCGGCTTCAAAGCCGGCGTTTCGATTGACGTGTTCGGCGGCGGTAACCGCGATAGCGTCGTGAATAACCTCCGTGCGGCCTATGGCTTTTTAGGGCATCCGGCCTATTTAACTTACGGCGGCAAGCCGATCATCTTCTTTGCCTTTCAAAACCGTGCAGGGTTGTCTGCCAGCGAATGGGTCGCCATCCGCAACGAGATTGACCCTAGCCGTAGCGCCACTTGGATCGCCGAAGGCTTAAGCGGCTGTTGCGTTTATAGCGGCGCAATGGATGGGATGTACGCCTTTAACCTTGCGTGGTCAAACGGTGCAGCCGGGCGGATGAGCAGTGAAGCGGCAGCCGTGCGGCGGGCGGGTGGTAGCCTTTACATCCCCACAATTCACCCCGGCTGGAATGAACAATTGGTAGCGGCGGCGGAAAATCGCGGGAACCCAACTGCGCCCAAAGACCGTGCAGGCGGCGCATTCTTGCGGAACAACTTCAATAACGCCGCCTCCACTGGGGCGAATGTGATCTTGGTCGTCAGTTGGAACGAGTTTATCGAGAACTCTCACATTGAGCCAAGCACCACTTACGGCACACAATCGCTAGACACGCTCCGCCCGTTGATTGCCGCGTGGGAAGGCAATGCCCCGCCGCCCGCGCCAGCTGTAGATGCTGCCGCAGGTAGCGCGCCCGCTGCCCCTGCCGCCGCTCCCACCGGCGTGACGATTTTGCTTGGCTATAACGCCAATGTCCGTAACGCCCCGTCATCGTCTGGCGCAGTATTAGGCCAAGTCGGGTTTGGTACCCTCTTAGAAGTGAGCGGGCGCAGCGGGGATAACGCATGGGTACAGGTCAACTACAACGGCCAAGCTGGCTGGGTTAGCCTGTCTCTGGGGCAACTTAGCACGACGCTAGAAAGTTTGCCGATTCTTCAGTAAAACCAACAGGGCGATTGTGTTCTGCAAAACCAGCGGATTTCATCGTAGGGGCGACCCGCCGGGTCACCCCTACAGAACCGTTATGGCCTGTAGGGGCATGATGTATCATGCCCCTACAAATACGTGCATCATTCAATAATAGTCTGGATATTTAGAATGCGATTCCCTTAATAAAACCAACCGATAGCAGCTGGCTGCACGGCTACCCGCTAAACCCTTGAGGATATATATTCAGCATGATGCAGGTTTGGAACTGGATTACCGCCCCCTTGACTACCTTCAAGGGGCGGGTTGTTATTGGGCTGTTGGTCTTGACTGGCATCGTCAGCGGGATCATCAACCTCACCGCAGGCACAGCAGATTGGGCGGGCGCTGCCCAAACGCTATTGGCGCTTGGCTTTGTCATCAGCGCGGCGTTGATCCTTTCGCCAGAGGGCGGGCGCTTGCGCTTGCTTGCGATCAGTGCGCCAGCGTTGGGCGCGGTGATTTTGGGGTTAACGGTGCTGCCGAACCAATTGTTGCTGCTGACAGGGTTGGCCGTCGGTTGGGTGCTGGCCGGCAGCTTGATATTCCGCCAGCAAACCCCGCGTGAAATCACGCTGGCGATTCGTCACATGCGTAAGGGCGAGTATAAAACCGCCTTTGACCACATAGACGCGCTCATCAAGCGTGACCGAGACAACCCCGAACACTATCGCCTGCGCGCAATGATCTTGCGGCTAGACAATAAGCCCGACCGCGCCCGCCGCGACTACGATAAGATGCTGACGCTTGCCCCTGCTGGCGCGAACGGCGATGCCATCCGTGCGGAAGCCTACGACGGCCTCAGCGAAACGCTGCTCTCGATGGATCGGCTGACAGAAGCGGCTCAAGCCGCCCAAGCCGCCCATGACCTGTATCCGCAAAATTGGGTGCCGCTCTACACGCTTGGCTTGATCTATGACCGCGCCAAGCAACCGCAACAGGCCAAAGACGCGCTAGAGCAGGCACTTGCCCTCAAAATCCCCGATCAACGCCAACGGCTGTTGGCCTACTTTTACTTGGTGCGCGCCTACCGCCGCCTAAACGACTTGACCAACGCCCAACGCTACGCAAAATACATGGAAGATATGTGGGCAGCCCTCAATGGGCTGGAAAAGCTGCTCAAAGAGTCTCAGTCTGCCCCGTTAAGCGCGGTGCTGGCGGTGGATGTGCAAACAGCGCGGGCGTTGATGGTAGAAGACATCGCCATAGGGGATTTGTAATGCGTGCTTGGCGGCGTCACTTCCTTGAACAGGCCGCGCAGTGGGACGCTACGACACGGGTAGCGCTCACTGTTGCCGTGTTGATCTTGCTGGCGATGCTGGCGCTTGGCATTTGGGGGGATGGCTCTGTGCGCTTGGGCGCGAGCATCGGCGCGGCAACCGCCTTCATCATGGCGCAGGTCGTGATTTTGTGGGGCAACCGCCAAATGGTCACGCCCTACACGCAAGCGCAACGCCACTACCTGAATGCAGAGTTTGAGCAGGCGGCGCAGGTCTTGCAAGACGCCCTACAAGATACACCGCAATCGGTGGCGATGCTGACGCTGTTGGGCAATACCTACCGCCAAATGGGGCAATTGACTGAAAGCCGTAGGGTTTTGTACGAAGCCGTTGACATCTCCCAAAAGGACTATTTTCCTGCCTATGGGTTAGGGCGTACACTGCTAGTGATGGGTGAATACCCGCAAGCCGTAGCCCTTTTACATTCGGCGTTGGATTTAGGCGCACCGCCCATCGTACGCGGAGACCTTGCCGAAGCCTACTACCGTCTGGGGAGCCTTGAGGACGCCCGCCACCAGTTACAGCAACTCCCGCAGCGGCTTGATGTAGAGCCATATCGGGCGTTGATGCTGGTGTATCTTGCCGATCAACTGGGGGTTGCCCCGATTGCATATCGTGGGGCGCTTGATGAAGGGCTACCCTATTGGGAAAACAGCGCAGTGCGCTTTGCCGATACCCCGTATGGCATGGCACTGCAACAGGAATTAGTGACTATCAAGACATTTATCCGAGGAGAGTAATGCATCTATGGGCTTCCTGTTCTCACGCGATGGGTCAATCTCGGCGGTTCGGGTTGGCACGTTAATCGCAATCTTCGGCTTATTGTTGGTGATTGCCGCCGGGATTAGCTTTTTTATAGACCAAGGCACCCGCCGTGTACCGCTAGAAATCGAACCCCCACCGGGGGCAATCGCCGGTGGCCTCATTCCGATAGGGGCGTTCCGACGCGAACGTTACTACACACTTAACGGCGTTGAAGCCGGCGCTGTGGCCGTATACTACGATGAAAAATTACAGACGATGGAAGGCGGCGCAGCCAGTGAATGCTTGCGCTTCCCCCGTGTCGGTGAATTTGACGGTTACGAGCGCGGCAATGGCCTTGTGCCGTATGAATACCGCTGCATTTTTGACCGTTCTGGCTTTAACACCACGCAATATACTACCGTCACCATTCAGCCGGGAATATGGGATTCCGACCCAGAGAAAAACCGCGAAGGCTCTGTAGTGGTGCGCTATGAGCAAGTCTGGTCTCCCTAACGAGCAAGCCCAACCCCAAGCCGCCCCGCTGAATGGGGTGACGTGGGCATTCATCGTTGGGGCAGTGGCCTTTGTGTTGTTCGCGCTGTGGCTTGCCTTTCGGCTTAGTGCGCCATTGAGCGGGTTATTGTTCCCGCCTGAACCGCCCATCCCCAGTGGTGCGACGCTACAACGCCAAGCCACTAGCGGCTATGGGGCAGATTCGCGCGTCTATCATCTGCCACCGCTCCCATGCCCTGTTCGGGATTTCTATGCCGAGCAAGGGCAATGTGTTACACAGGACGGGCATTGCGAACAAGACAGCACTCCCAAACGTGACGCGCTGACGGCAACCTGTCAGGGCAACATGGTTTTTGGCGGCTTTACGATGTATTGGGATGTGGAAATTTACGACTATCCCCAACAGACAGAAGTGTTGCTCAACCGAGAAATTTACTGGTTGCCGCACACCGCA
>JBMOFU010000041.1:0-18660 GCA_049318725.1 Phototrophicaceae bacterium
GCCGTCCACAAAGATTTAGGGATGCTCCAGTCAGACTGGGCAGACGCCATCATCCAAGCGGCGGAAGAAGTGCGTGCGGGCAAACTGAACGATCACTTTGTCGTAGACCCGTTCCAAGCGGGCGCTGGCACCAGCCACAACATGAACACCAATGAAGTGATTGCCAACCGCGCCAACGAGATTTTGGGCTTCGCGCTGGACGACAAAAATAAGCCGATCCACCCCAACAACCACGTCAATATGGCGCAAAGCACCAATGACACCATCCCCACCGCCATTCGGCTCGGCGTGCTATGGCGCTTGGACGAACTGACCTCCACATTGGCGGCGTGTGCGGCGGCCTTCCGTGCGAAGGCGACTGAATGGCAGGGCGTGGTCAAGAGCGGGCGCACCCACTTGCAAGACGCCGTTCCCGTGCGGATTGACCAAGAAATTGGCGCTTATGCCAAAGCGATAGAGCGCAACATTGAAAAGCTCAATTATGCCGCAGAAGGGCTACGCCGCTTAGGGATTGGTGGGACGGCTGCCGGAACCGGCTTGAACGCCCACCCAGAGTATCACAGCCGCATGGTCAAGAAATTGTCTGAAATCATGGGGACGCCGCTGTACGAGTCTGATGACTTGTTCGAGTCTATGCAGTCCATGCAGGATGCGGTGTTCTTCTCTGGCGCGCTGCGGACGGTGGCTCAGGATTTGATTCGCATTGCCAACGACTTACGCTTGCTCGCCAGTGGGCCCACGACTGGCCTAGCGGAAATCACCATGCCAACCGTCCAGCCGGGATCGTCCATTATGCCGGGCAAGGTCAACCCGGTGCTGGCAGAAATGCTCAATCAGGCGATGTTCCATGTGTTGGGCAACGATCACGCCGTCACGATGGCATCACAGGCCGGGCAACTGGAACTGAACGTGATGATGCCGATTATCAGCCACAACCTCAACGAAATGACGCTGGTCATGATTGGCGCAGTGCGCGCCTTCACCGACAAGGCGGTTGTTGGCTTGATCCTCAACCGTGAGCGCGCCGAAGGCTGGTTGGCGAACAACCCCATTTTGGTGACGGCGCTCAATCCGATCATCGGCTACAACGCAGGGGCGGCAGTGGCGAAGGCATCCCTAGCTGAAAATAAGCCCGTGCGCCAAGTGGTACTAGAGAAGGGCTTGATGTCTGAGGCCGACCTTGATTCTGCATTAGACGTGATGAAGATGACCGAAGGCGGCATCCTCACCGAAGGCGGCGCAGGCGGCGGTTGATCGGATAACCCTATATGGGTAACGATTTTGTAGGGGCGCAATATATTGCCCCCTACACCGTATTACAAAGATTACTGTGATTGCTAATGACGGATTTTAACGCCACAAAGACGGACGCCACCTGTGGCGTCCGTCTTTTACATGCAAAAAACGATGTCGCCAAATCCTTAAGTTGGTATCTAAGGGACACGAAAATATCGTGTCTCCTTTTTCTTTAACCGCCTCTTTACTCGTAAAACTCTGGCGCTTTTTTGAGGGTTTCCCACTGCTGCTGGTCATGACCGAAAATCACCAGCCCGATACGCTCCTGTTCGACCCAATCAAGCAGGTTCAGTGAATCACAGGTTGGGGTATTTACCAACATTCCCACGCCAGTCAAAAGGTATATCAAGGGAAATAGGCGTTAGATTCGTAGATACTCAGGACTTTCGCTCGGTGTGCTTATAAAGGGTCATAAGGTGTCAAATAACAGAAAAAAGACCTTTTATGACCTCTTGTGAATATCTGAAGCGAAAGTCCTGATACTGTCTTGAAGGTCAAGGGGCATGGCGCGCCATGCCCCTACCCATCATCCCATGTTGTCAACGGCGCGTTTGATGCAATCATCCTGAAAGACACCCGTGATTGAATCGCACAAAAGTGGTATGGTGGATTATCGTCTTAGAAAAAGGGTTTTCGCATGGCAAAAGTACATCCCCACATCACGCCTGAACTGCGCGAATGGATCGAAGCGCAACATCTGTTTTTTGTCGCCAGCGCGCCGTTGACCGCCGACGGCCATGTGAATTTATCCCCTAAAGGGAACGATTGCTTGCGCGTGTTGGACGACGCACGGGTGGCTTACCTCGATATGACCGGCAGCGGCAATGAAACCTCTGCCCACTTGATCGAAAATGGCCGCCTCACGTTGATGTGGTGTGCCTTTGAAGGATCGCCGCGCATCTTGCGCCTGTATGGGCACGGGCAGGTGATTTTGCCAGACACCCCCGCATGGAACGAACTATATCCGTTGTTCCTGCCGTTGGCAGGCGCACGGCAGATCATCCTTAACACCGTGATGCGCGTGCAAACCTCATGCGGTTTTGCCGTACCGTTTTACGATTACGTCGGGGATCGGGATGCGCTGACCCGCTTTGCCGAAACCAAAAGCGAAGACGGCCTGATGGCCTACCGTGCAGAGAAAAACATGCAGAGCATAGACGGGTTGCCGACGGCTTTCTGTATGGATTAAGGAACCCTAACCCCATCGAACCGCGCATGAAATCCCTTTTTGTGATGTTTTTAGCTACCTTGCTATGCTTGAGCGCTTGCGCGCAGGCAACGCCTGCCCCAGACAATTCACTGTGGGGCGCGGTGATCGCGCTCGGCAACGCTGAACAGACCGCCGCCCCCGCCCTTGCGCTCCAGCAGGGGAGCGTCTATAGCGCATGGGTCGGCGCCGATGCCAGCGGCGTGCATCACGATATGCGCGCACTGACTGAAGGGAACATCACCCCGCGTGTGGTCTTGCCGTTGCCGCCGCGTGCGCCGCGTGACAACCAACTGCATCCGGCGGGCGGCGATGGCCTACATCTGTTGTGGCTGGATGTAGACGACAACGGCAACGCCCAACTATACAACGCGCTGATTGAGGGTGCGCTTGGCGTATTTCGCGGCCCCTTGCCGATCTCTGACGGTGGGGCGTGGTGCTACGACTCGCTAGAGGCGGTCAACGGCGCGCTATGGGTGGCGTGGTACGGCGGCGATGTTGCCCAACCCGCGCTTTACAGCGCCTTGATTGATCCCACTGGATTGCACTTTCAGGCGGGGCGGCTGTTCTACGGCGGCGGCTGCCCAACCTTTGCCCAAACGTTGACCGCACGCATGATCCTGTGGGGGAGGGATGACGGCCAATTGTATGGTGGGGAATGGGGCGACGGGCAAGTGATCCAGCCGCACGCGCTGACGGTCGCGCCCACGCTCCAAGCGGGGGATCGCCTACGTAGTTTGACGGCAGGGGGCGATGCGGCGCGGGTTTACGCCTTCTGGAACATCACCCGCGCCGACGGTCACAACGAAACATGGTTCACACACGGTCTGCCGGAGGATAGCTCATGGGGCGCGCCACGCCTTTTACAAGTACGTGCGCTGGACGGTGTGCACTTTGAGACGACGCTCAATACAGGTGTGACGGTTGGCGCGCAATCAGCGGCGGATGGGGCGCGGGTGGCGTGGGCAAACCCGCTGGACGCACGGTTGGCGCTGTTGCCTGTGGCCGCCACTGTGGACGATAGCACGTTGGCGATGCTCTACTTTGCCGACGGCGAGCTAGTCGGCTATCAAGCAGTCGTGGGGGTGGCGCACCTGTTGGGAACGCCCACCCTAGCGCTAGATCAAGCGCGGCATGTGTACCTGACATGGAGCGAACCGAGCGAAATCGGCGCGGCCACGCTCCATATGACGGCCACACGCACACTGTTGCAGCCTTGAACGCGGGATTTATGGTAACGGCGCAGGATGACGCAAATGCCTTCAGAAACGCGGCAATCCACACAGACCGTCCCCTACGGGACGGCGACTTCCACTGCCGCTTCATCTAACACTTGTAACTCGTCCTCATGGGCTTCTAGCCACTGGATGGCGCTCATGCCGGCTGCCGTCCCTTGCCCAACGGAGGTCGCCACTTGACGCCAAATCGGGTCTTGGATTTCCCCGCCAGCGAATACGCCTTCAATGCTGGTGCGGTAACGGCTGTCGGTGATGATGTAGCCGCTTTCGTCAGTAGCAATTTGCCCGTTAAAGACGCCGCTGTTGGGGTCATGGCCGATAAAGACAAACACGCCGTCGGTCTTAAAGTCGCTCGTGACGCCGCTCACTGTGTCGGTAATGTTGACCGAACTCACAGCATGGTCGGCAGCATCAATGCGGTTGATGACGGTGTTGTACAGGATGTTGATCTTGGGGTTATGCGCTGCACGGGTTTGTAGCGCAATGCTGGCGCGCAGTTGATCTTGCCCCTTGCGGTACATAATCGTCACTTTGGTGGCAAAGCGTGTCAAGAAGATGCCTTCTTCAAAGGCGCTGTCGCCGCCGCCAACCACGACCACTTCCTTCCCACGGAAGAAGAAGCCGTCACAGGTGCCACAGTAGCTTACGCCGCGCCCGATATTTTCGCCTTCGCCGGGGATGTGCAATTTGCGCGGGTCTGCGCCGATGGTGACAATCACGCTGTCGGCAAGGTACGTCTCGTTGTAGGTTTCTACCTTGAACGGGCGCTGACTGAAGTCTACCTTGCTCACTTCATCCCACACGTATTGGGCGCCAAAGCGCTCTGACTGAGACTTCATCCGTTCAGCCAACTCTGCCCCGCCGATGGGGTCTACAAAGCCGGGGTAATTTTCAATCTCGTGGGTGATGGCCGCCTGCCCACCGAACTGCTTGCCCACAATAATCACCGGGTTGAGTTGTGCGCGGGCGGTATACACCGCAGCGGCCATCCCTGCCGGGCCAGAACCAATGATAACGACACGTTCACGCTTCATGATGATCTTACTTTCTTTGGGATAATGTTCTAGCGGCTTAGGCAGGTGAGGCAGGGTCTTCTTTATCAACCTTCAGTACATTGACGAGGGCGTCGAACTCTTCCTTACAGCAGCCAATTTGATCCATATGGTCTGCGTAGACGGGGAAGATTTCTTCGATCTTTTCGCCCTGTATCACGCGCTCTGCCAACTGAGCCAATTCTTCGCAGCCGTCCTTACAGTCCATCGAGACTGCATCCTCATCGAAGGGTTGGTCAGCCCCACGCAGTAGCTTCATCAACCGTACTAAAGATTTGTCGTCAGACATCTTCTTCACCCAAGCCTCTTACAGTCGCTATATGTCACCGTTATATAGTATAGACCTCTCACATGATTTTTATCTTACACCCACCTGCCAAAACAGGGCAACAGATTGCAGTGTTTTTATCAGATGTATCACTCAGCCCACGCACAAAGCAAGCATTTCAGCCAATCACGGGTTACGCGGTCGCCCTCATCCCCCTTCATTCGCCCGCAGGGCAAAGTCGGCAGGGCAGAAAAACCCCTGTGGGTTTGTAGTTAGTTTATGGTAGATTGGCAAAGTTTAGTTTAGAATGGGCGATAGACCTTCGGGGTCGGGTGAAATTCCCAATCGGCGGTGAAGTTGTTGTGATGCAACAACCAGCCCGCGACCTCACCTGTGCCTAGCGCATGGGTGGGCTGATCTGGCGTAAATCCAGGGCCGACAGTGATAGTCTGGATGAAAGAAGGTCAACCGAGCGCATGATGATTTGCATTGCCCAAGCGATGCAAGTTTGTGTTTTGTGTTGACTTTGCCCCTCTGGTCTTATGGCGCTTTAGCCGCCATCTATCCGTAGAGGGAGTAGCTTCAGTGCAGACCGACAATTCTTTGATCCCCCCCCTGAAAACGGCATCGCGTACATTCTCTAACGGATGGGCGGCACTACGCCTGTTCAGCCCCTTGATAAGCATGGGGTTGATTCTGTTGATTTGGCAATTGCTGGTCAACGCACAGGTTTACCCTAACTTCATCTTGCCTGCACCGATGGCAGTCTGGGAAAAACTCTACGATGTGACCGTTGGGGGCGCACGCATTTCATTGGGGTTACATCTGCGGGTGACCTTCACCGAAGTGCTGATTGGCCTCATTTTTGGCGTCACGACTTCAGTTGCGCTTGGCTATATCATCGCCAAAACCCCACTGCTAGAAAGCCTGCTTTCGCCGATTATTGTCGGGTTCCAAGCCACGCCTGTCGTGGCCTACGCCCCGTTGCTGGTGATTTGGTTCGGCGCGGGCTGGATGAGTAAGGTCATCACCTGTGCGTTGATCGTTTTCTTCCCGATGTTGATGGGGACGATTGTCGGCATTCGGGGCGTATCCGTTGCCCTGCGTGACCTGATGCGCTCGCTCAACGCCACGCCGTTGCAGATGTTCCTGCACCTTGAAGTGCCTGCCGCTGCGCCGATTCTGTTTAACGGCCTAAAGGTCAGCGCAACGCTGGCCGTGATTGGGGCGGTGGTTGGCGAATTTGTCAGCGCCAACGCCGGGCTAGGCTTTTTGGTCAATATCGCCCGCAGCCAATACGATACGCCGCTGGTGATCGTCGCGGTGTTGACGCTCACGTTCATGGCGCTTGGCCTGTACAGCTTTATGGCGCTCTTAGAATGGTATGCGCTTTCTTGGCGGCGGCGTGTGCGTTAGTTTCTTTCATCCCAAACTTTGGTATTCCTAAACGCTTCGTGCGTTTTTGAATCACTTTCACAGTAGATGATTTGCTAAGGAGCTGTAAAACGTATGTTGCGGAAGTGGATTTTCGTTGTTGCTCTACTCTTGGCTGTGTTGATTGTCCCCACAGGCGCGCAAAGCGACCTGAAACCCGTCACGGTGTTCTTGCCGTTTATCCCCAATATTCAGTTTGCCCCCGTTTATGTAGCCATTGAAAAGGGCTACTTTGCTGAAGCTGGCCTTGAAGTCACGGTCGAATATGGCTTTGAGCCAGACGGCCTAGAGCGGCTGGCATTAGGCGACCTGCAATATGCCTTTGTCGGCGGCGAACAGGCGATCCTTGCCCGCGCCCAAGACCGCCCAATCCAATTTGTCTATCAGTGGTATCAACGCAACCCAATTGCGCTGGTCATCGCTGAAACGGCTGACGGCGCAGCCATTAGCGACCCTGCCGAGCTTGCAGGTCAACGGGTAGGCATCCCCGGTCGGTTTGGCAATACCTACACGACCTTGCTTTCCTTCCTCAATACCTTTGAGTTAAGCGATACAGACGTACAGCTTGAAGAAATTGGGTTCAACGCCCCAGATGTAATCTGCACCGGCGCGATCAGCATTGCAGCGGTATACATCAACAATGAGCCGCTACAGGTGCGGGATCGTGCGGCGGCGGGCGAGTGTGGCGATGTGACTGGCGTGCAGGTGATTGCACTGGCAGATTACGCCCCAGTGATTTCTAACGGGTTGGCCGTTGGCGAT
Source organism: Phototrophicaceae bacterium (assembly GCA_049318725.1). Classification (GTDB taxonomy): domain Bacteria; phylum Chloroflexota; class Anaerolineae; order Aggregatilineales; family Phototrophicaceae; genus CAIRDJ01. The sequence continues at coordinate 7,258 of JBMOFU010000041.1, forward strand.
GACTATGCCGCTGAAAACACCGAAGAAGTGATGGCATTTTTGGCAGGCTTTGAGCAAGCGCTCAACGATACGATTCTCAACCCGGCAGAAGCCTATAGCCTTAGCTTGCCCCACATCGAAACCCTGCCCTATGAAAACGCTGAAGCCTTTGAAAGCGCAGCAGCAGACGCCATTGCCGCTGATGAAGTGCTTGCCGCCATTGGCGAGTCGCTCAATGCCGACGAAAAACTACAACTTGAAGTCTTGGTAGAAACCATCAAACTGTGGGACACGACAGCGCACGGCGGCACTGAACTCGAAGCGTGGGAAGCCACCCAAGATTCGATCTTGTTGGCGGGCTTCCTTGAAGAAGCCATTGACCTTGAAACGGTCTTTACCAACGACTACCTGCCTATGGGCGATCTGTAGCTCGCCCCTTATGTCTAGCTCAATCCGCTTACAGAATGTAAGCGTGACCTACTCCACGCCGGGGGGCAAGTCCCTTCTGGCGTTGGGGGCGGTTTCGCTCACGATTGAACCCGGTACCTTTGTCAGCTTGGTCGGCCCTAGCGGGAGCGGCAAAAGCACCCTATTACGGGTGATGGGCGGCTTGCTCAAGGCCAGTAAGGGTGAAGCGCTGCTCGACGGCAATTTGGTTAAAAAGCCTAGCACGCGGGTGGGGATGATGTTCCAAGAGGCCAACCTCATGCCGTGGCGCAACGTGCGCGACAACATCGCCCTGCCTCTAGAATTAGATCGGCAGCCCAAGTCAGTACGCTACGCGGCAGTGGAAGAATTGCTGCCCATTTTGGGCTTAGTGAGCTTTGCAGATTCCTACCCCGGCGAACTTAGCGGCGGCATGGCGCAGCGCGTGGCATTGGGGCGTGTGTTGGTACAGCAACCAGACGTGTTGTTATTGGATGAACCCTTTGGCGCGCTGGATGCCCTCACCCGCGAACAAGTTAGCGGCGACCTGCTGCGGATTTGGGCAAATTTACGGCAAACGGTCGTCATGGTGACACACGACATCAACGAGGCGGTGTGGCTTAGTGACCGCGTGATCGTCTTTAGCCCCCGTCCGGGGCGGATCATCCGCGACATAAACGTGAATTTGCCGCGCCCGCGCCTGCGAGCGATGACCTACAGTGAAGCCTTTGGTGCATTAGCCGTACAAGTGCGCGAAGCCATCGAATTTAGCTAAGGCGTCGGGGGAGCATCATCCCAAAGGTACTCCCTTCGCCCACCTTACTCCGCATATACACCTGCCCGCCATGCCCTTCTACAACCGATTTGACAATCGCCAAGCCTAAGCCGCTCCCGCGCTCTTTGCTGGCGTTCTTCACGCGGTAGAAGCGCTCAAACAGCCGCGATTGCACTTCATGCGGAATCCCTAAGCCGTTGTCCTTGACCTCAATATGGACAAAATCCCCTTCGATAAACGCCTTCACCCGAATTTGCCCGCCCTGTGGCGTGTATTTATTGGCATTGCTCAAGTAGTTGACCAGTGCGCGGCTAATCCAGTGGGGATCAATCGGGATGTGACCGAGCCGATCTTTAATCTTGACGACGCACTGTTGCGATTTTTCCTCAAAGAGCGCCCGTTGTTGTGCGACCACCTCATACAACAATTCGGTGATGTCTATTTCGCTGATATTGAAGGCATAACCGCTTTCAATCCGTTCAAGGTGCAACAGGTCATCAAGCAGTTGTTGCATTCGGTTCACGCCGCTAAGGGCAACATCAATCACTTCTAGGGCAAGCTCATCTTCCACAAGGCTTTGGAGCGTGCCTAAAGAGGTCATGGTCACGCCCAACGGATTCCGCATATCATGGGCGGCGGCCTGCACAAATTGCATCCGCGTTTCTTCGGCGGCGCGTAAGTGGGTGACATCTTGCAGCACAATCACCCAGCCGTCATGTTCGTTTGCGAGGCCATACACGGGCGAAACAAACGCCATCAGCACCCCGCCGCCTTCTAGTTTGACCGAAAAAGAGCGGTCTTGGTCTTCTAGGTGAAGGTGTAACAAAGAGCGTAGCGGCGCGCACAGGGTTTCTGGTAGGTGGGTTTCTTGGATCAAGGTGTTCAAGAGCGTTTGGGCGCGCACGCCTAACATCTGCTCGGCAGAAGGGTTCATCAACTGAATATTGCCCGCCACCCCCGTGGCGATGATGCCATCTGCGGTGGATTGCAAAATGGCAGAAAGGCGGTTTTGGTTCTCTTGGCTTTTCTTGTAGAGGCGCGCATTGTCCAGCGCCGCAGCAACCGTATCCGCCACCACGCCTAACAGATCAAATAAAGACTCATCTACGTCGTTGAAGTGGCGGCTCATCAGGCTCAAAATGCCGATGATCCGCCCGCCGGCGTGCATTGGGGTCATGACCATTGTCGAAAACGGCTCATCCCGAAAGCTGGGGATGGCTAAATCATCGCGGTGCTGTAAGTCAGTAATGACCATTAGCCGATCCTCACGGATCACCTGACCTGAGATCCCCATCCCCGCTGGAATACGGCGCGGCGGGTTGGTGAAGTTCTGTTCCCAGCCCAACTGCGCCCGCAAGAACACATCCCCGGTATGTTCGTCCAGCAAGCTAATCCCGCCTGCTTCCATGCCAGTGACAGAGGTCACGGCCTTCAAGGCCACCGTGAGGATATGATCGAGGTCTAGCGATTGGCTCACCGTCGTGGCAACCAAGTTCAGCGCGGTCATCTGGTCAACGCGCCGCTTCACCTCATGCGTTTGACGTTTAACCTCTTGCGTCAGAAATTGATTTTGTCGGATCAGGTTGTCGGTGTCCAAAATCGGCACGCTCCCGCGCATTTATAGGTTTTTTATGAGTGTAACGGCTTTTCTGTGGGATGCAAGCATCAAAGCCCTGTGGCAGGTGTAATGTGAAATTTTAATTTCATCTGCGGTGTATATAATGGCTACCCTGATTGCTAGTGACCGATTTTAAGGCCACAAAGACGGACGACACAGGTGTCGTCCCTACAAAACCGTTGAAATGCGATCCAACCCTGTAGGGACAAGGCCTGCCTTGTCCGCAAAACAACCCAAAAACATGAACTAGAAATCTCCATAATGAATCTCTTAATGAGGATGCACCCATGAAACGATTTTTACTGCTCACCGTTCTATTAATGGCCGTCACCATTGCCGCCCAAGACGCCCCGCCAGCAGATTACCCGACCCTTGCCGCGTTGGATGCCGCCGTCATCCCGCCGCGTGACCTGCTGGAATTGGCCGAACGCTTCAACGGGGTGACCGAAGTCAGCGCCCCGCCGATCAACCCTGCGCCGCTGACAGTGGGGACAACCCAAATGTTTTGGGCAGAAAACAGCCAAGACAACCTCAGCTTTCAGGTAGAGGCTGAACTGCGCGTGGTGGGGGAACACATCTACCTGTGGGTGGAAAAAGGCGCGGAACTGCCGCAAGACGGCCTACAACAGTTGGCCGACGCCTTCGACGCGACTGTTTACGACAGTGTGCGCGACCTATGGGGCAGTGAACCCGTGCCCGGGGTTGATGGCGACCCCCGCGTACATGGGTTGTTTGCCAGCAACTTAGGCGGGGGGATTGGGGCATACTACGCCACTAAGCACGCCTATCCCGTAGAAGCCGTGCCGAGCAGCAACGCCAAAGAGATGTTCTTCTATAACCTCGATACCGTCGGATGGGCAGTCGGCAACCCGTTGCTGACGAGCATCACCGCGCACGAGTTCCAGCACATGATCCGCGCCAACGTAGATTCTAACGAGGACGGTTGGCTTGATGAGGGGTTTTCTGAATTTACCCAGTTGTATTTGGGGGATTTCGATCAAAACGCGGCGATGGCCTTCTTGAACACGCCCCACGCCCAATTGAATATGTGGAGCGAAGATTACAACGCACGCAGCGCAGACTACGGCAAGGGCTTGTTGTGGGTGACTTACCTGTATGAGCGCTTTGGGGTAGAAGGCTTGCGTCAATTGAGCGCAGACGCCGCCAATGGGCTAGTAGGCGTCAACCATTTGGCGGCCAGCTACGGCACCGATGGCGATACCGTCTTTGCCGATTGGGTGATTGCCAACTGGATTCAAGACCCGGCACGCAGTAGCGACGCACGCTATGGGTACACGTCATTTAGTGGGCTTCCTGCGCCGTTCTACCGTAGCCTCACGCTCCCTGCCAACGGGGATGTGACATTGCCCCCCTACAGCACGGCTTACTACGTTGCCAGCTTGCCACAAAACGCCACCCGCGCCATCGTGACCCTCAACACACCCGCGGAACATCCCCTCATCGGCACCGCTTCGCCCTCTGGTACGCCGATATGGTACAGTCAACGCGGCGATGACAGCGATATGCACCTCACTATTCCGCTTGACCTGCGCGGGATGTCTGCCCCGTTGTTAAGCTATGACCTATGGTTCCATGCCGAAGAACTATGGGATTACGGCTATGTGATGGTGAGCCGTGATGGGCAAACGTGGGACTTGCTCCAAACGCCCGCGATGACAACCGAAAACCCCTACTTCAACGCTTACGGCGCGGGCTACAGCGGGCGCAGTGGCGGCGGGGAAACCCCCGCATGGATTCACGAGGTCGCCCCGTTGAGTGCCTATGCGGGGGAAAACGTCTTGCTGCGCTTCGAGATGATCTACGACGATGCCGTCAACCAGTCCGGCATGGCGCTTGACCAGATCACCCTCACCGATTTAGCCAGCGGGGTAAGCACTATCAACCGCTTTGACGACCCATTGACCATGGCGGATTGGCAAGCAGCCGGTTGGGTACTAACCGATAATCGGTTGCCGTTGGGGGTATGGGTGCAGTTGTTGGTTGAACAAGACGGGGTATATACGCTCCATCGCTGGCAGGAAGAAGGTGGAGCAGCAACCTTTTCCGTTGACTTGCCACAAGGGGCAGAGCGCATTGTGTTGAGCCTTGCCCCGTTCGCGCCGATGTCTATGGTACCCGCCAATTTAACGTGGGGGTTGACTGTGGAATAGCCTTTATCAGGGACGCGCCAGCCTCAACGAAATTGGGCAAACTTGGCATCTAGCTCTGGGCGTAATTCTTGGCCGACTTGCTCAAATACGTCTAAGAGTAAGGGATAGCTGCCCTCACCGCCGACAAAATCCCAAAATTCTTCAGCCACATAGATTTCAGCGTCGGCGTCTATCAACGCGGCTACCGTCCAGCGGGCATAGGGCGCTGGCGCATAGGGATTGTAGGGGAAGGCCAACGCTGTATGAATTTGGTGATTGGGGAATTGCGCCAGTAGCACACACTTCCATTCTAAGAGCATTCGCTTTAACTTTTCAATTTCCCCCATGTTCGGCTTGGGCGTTTTCACGTCAAAGGCGTAAACATCGGTTGCATTGACCAAAAACACATCAATTTGCGTGAGTTTGACCTTTTGGGCTGTGCCTTGCCCGATCACTGCGCGAAGCCGATCGGTTTCGGCGGCGCTGTTTGGCTTGAGGTGGCCGGCTTTCAGTCCGTTCATGATGGCGCTGATTTCGGCTTGGGCGCTATCGCTAATGTGTGCGTCTAGTTTCACTTGCTGGGCGCTTTGTACAAAGCGCGGTTGTGCAAGGGCAAGCGCCAATGGCTCATAAAAAGATGTGCCAAAGGTGGTATTCAACGACTGGATGAACGAGAACAAGGCCATCCGATCTGCCCCTAATAGGCGATGATGAAAGGGCATATGGTTGGATTCTGGCCGATAGTCGGCCAACTTTTTGCGAAGCGCCAACCGTAAGATGCTTCCCAACTCATCACGAATCATAAACGATCTACCTTTTGCATGTGGAAAATAGTTTCTTGGTAAGGGTCGTCGCCCTGTTCGGTGCGTTTGGTTACTGCGCGTTGATGCGTTTCGACAATCTGTAAGCCTGCCCGTTGGGCGATTTCTGGGTAGAGGCCAAAACGATCATTGGCAACCATCAAGAATTTGCCGTCGGGCTTGACGAACGGGGCAATATTCCGCAGCACCGCGCTAATGCCCTCCACGTAGTCTTGTTGTGCCTTCTTGGATTTCCCTTTGGCCTTCGGGCCGATCTCTAGCGTGTCGTTGCGCGGGATTCCGAACAGTTCATAGGCGTAGATATGCTGGTCATGGTAGTCTATTTGCCCGACATACGGCGGCGATGTAAAGATTCCCGCCAATTGGCGGCCTTGTAAGGCGGGCGTAAGGTCAACCGTGCGGGCGTCGCCGTGCAGCACATGAATTTCTGTCGGCTTCCGCAATTGGTCAAAGGTGGCAAGACGGCGATAGGTGTCTTCACTATAGGCGTGAATCTTGCTGATGGCATTATCTATCGGCAGGCACATGCGCCGATGTTTGCGGCAATCGTACTCAATCCCAACGGGCAGCGGGGCTTTGGGGGTGGCAAGGTCATAGTGCGGGACTAACCGCGATGACCGTACCGCACGGCTCAATAGCACGCGCAACAAGTCTGGATACTCAAAGCCCGCCTGCTCTATGAGGCGTTTGTAGTAGAGGATTTCTAACAGGGCGTTGGGCGCAAACCATGTTTTCAGGTAGTCGCTGTCGCATTCTGAGAGCAATTGCGCCCGAAAACTTTCAAACTCATCATCAAACAGGGGCAACTGTGTAGGAACGCCTTGCGGGTGCTGCAAGCGACTAGAAAAAACTTGTGTGCGTCGTTCCGCCTCTAAGATTTCTTGATGAACTTTGGGCAGGTTATATTGATGGGTTTTGACTTGCACAATGCGGCAACAAAACTCCGAAATATCCGTGCCGATGGTGTTTAAGCCTAGCTCATTCGCTTGAATCAGCGTCGTGCCTGAACCCATAAACGGGTCTAAAACCCAATCGTTCGCGCTGAAGTAGTGCCGCAGGAACCATTCTGCCAATTGCGGGATGAACTTGCCCAAATAGGGGTGGAGCCGATGCACATGCTTGGTACGTTCGCGTTCGGGAACATCGTAAAAGCCTAACTCGGCGTTGAGTCCGGCGTGATGGTGGACTTCGTTTTGCTGGTTGACCAAGTGCAAAAACAGCCGCAATTCGACCAAATCCACCCGCAATTCGCCGTTTTTGGCACGGGCAATCACTTCGCCGTCTGGGTTGTATTTGGCAATCCGCCCGCGTTGAATATAGTCGCGGATGTTATGCGTCGTCTTGTTCACAGCTTGCGCCGCTTCTTCGAGTGTGACCAGTTCTTTCATGTTCGGTATAGGCACTCTATCGTTTTCGTCAACCCCGCTATTATAGCATGGCGGCAATTGGGCTATAATAACCAGTCCGCTGACTCATCATATGCAAGGATTGCCGATGCGACTTCACGGACTGCTCGACGCGCTACGCCGAACACCCGCCTTTCACAACCTCTTAGAACAACTCCGCCGCCCGTCACGTCCCGAAGGGTTAGCGTTAGGGCTACTCCGCGCCGCCCGCCCCTATGTGTTGGGCGCACTGGCAACCGACTGGCACGCGCCCATTGTCTACATCAGCGCACGGCCAGAAACCGCCTACAACACCGCCGAGCAGTTGCCCGTCTGGATTGACGCCGTGCGCGTGACACGCTTTGCCGAGGGCAGTTCGGCCTTTTACGAGCGTTCCGCGTGGGGAGAAAGCGCCATCAGCGGGCGGATTGGCGCGCTCGCCGCGTTGCTGAATGACACTCCCAACCATCCCGCGCCGGTGGTAGTGGCTTCCGCACGGGCGTTAATGGGGCGCACCTTGCCCGCCAACGTGTTCCGACGGGAGACAATACACCTCAAAGTCGGTGGCCGCCAAGATATTGGTAAGCTGTTGGCGCACTTGCAGGGCGTCGGCTATGAACACGCCTCACTGGTGATCGAACCCGGCACGTTCAGCCGTCGCGGGGGCATCGTGGACGTGTATCCAGTCACGATGAGCGTCCCTGTGCGGATTGAGTTCTTCGACGATGAAGTAGACAGCCTGCGTACCTTTGACCCCACCAGCCAGCGCTCCATCGCCCAACAGACCGCCATCATGATCCCGCCCGCCCGTGAAGCCCTGCCGCAGTTGACCCCGCCGCTAGGGATGCACCTTGCCGGCTGGTTTAACTCGCTGTCTGCCAGCAATCCCGACGACACCACCAGCCCACTGCAAGACGCGCTCAAGCTGGAAAGCGGCGCGGGGTTCGCCTTCTTAGAGCATTACCTGCCCTACCTCTATTCCAACCCTATCAGCTTGCTGGACTATGCCCCCACCGACGCGCTGATTATCGTAGATGACTGGGACGCGCTGCGCGAAAGCGTCGAAGCCCTAGAGGATGAAGCCGAAAGCACCCGCGCCGAAAAATTCGCGCTCAACGACCTGCCGCCAGACTATCCACGCCCGTACCTAACGTGGGAAGAACTTGAGCAGACGTTGAATCAGCGTGGCGCAGTACGCTTAGGGCAAAATGCCTTTGTGGATGTAGACATCGAAACGGCGATTGGCGTTGGGCCGATGCTGTTCGGCGGGATGTTCGTCCCCGGCGAGCGCTACGGTGGGATGCTCAAGCCGATGCTCCGCAAGGCACAGTTGCAGAATGAGGCCGACGGGCGCACAGTCATTGTCAGCGAGCAGGCGCACCGCATGGCCGAACTGTGGAAGGAAACGTCCGGCGGCGTGAGTGGAGTAACGCCCACCGACTTGCTCGACTATCCGCCCGCGACGCCGCAGTTCATGCACGGCATCTTGCAAGAAGGCTGGACGTTGCTCGGTGACGGCGGCGGACTGTCACTACTGAGCGACGCAGAGGTCTTTGGCTGGCGGCGCACTGAACCGCGCCGTCGCCAAGTGGCGCAACGGGCAAAGGCGGGTGCGCGTGTGGAATACGCCGACTGGCGCGACGGCGATTTCATCGTCCATGAGGATTTCGGGATCGGTCAGTTTGCTGGAATGCAGCGCCGCACGATTGACGACGTAGAACGCGAATATCTGCTGGTCAAATTTGCCAAAAACGCGCAACTGTTCGTCCCCGTCCATCAAGCAGACCGCCTGACGCGCTATGTGGGGCCAGATGAGCGCCCGCCCGAACTGACCATGTTAGGCAGCCCCGAATGGGGGCGGACGAAATCGAAGGCGCGCAAGAACGCCGAAGAAGAAGCGCGCGAACTGTTGCACCTGTACGCTTCACGCGCACGGACGCCCGGCTACGCCTTTAACCCAGATTCGCCCTGGCAGAACGAGCTAGAGGCGTCCTTCCCGTACATCGAAACGGACGACCAACTGCGCGCCGTGCGTGATACCAAGCGGGACATGGAAGCGCCCTTCCCGATGGATCGGCTGATCTGCGGCGACGCGGGCTACGGCAAGACCGAAGTGGCGGTACGGGCCGCGTTTAAGGCCGTGCAGGATGGCAAACAGGTCGCGGTTTTGGTTCCGACGACGGTTTTAGCGCAACAACACTATGAGACCTTTGGCGAACGGATGCTCGGCTTCCCCGTGCGCGTGGAGCAGATCAGCCGCTTTCGGACGAATGAGGAACAGAACCGCATCGTAGACCGCATCGCCAGCGGCGAAGTGGATATTGTCGTCGGTACGCACCGCTTGCTGTCTAGCGATATTCGCTTTAACGACTTGGGCTTAGTAGTGATTGACGAAGAACAGCGCTTTGGCGTCAAGCAAAAGGAACACTTAAAGAAGATTCGCACGCAGGTGGACGTGTTGACGCTGACCGCCACGCCGATCCCGCGCACGTTGCACATGGCCTTAGTCGGCGTGCGCGACATTAGCATGATCCAGACACCGCCGGAAGAACGGTTGCCCGTGATTACGCATGTTGGCCCGTTTGACCGCCGTTTGGTGCGCGCAGCCATCATGCGCGAGCTAGAGCGCGGCGGGCAAATCTTCTTTGTGCATAACCGCGTGCGGACGATTGACAGCATCGAAGAACAACTCGCAGAAATCGTGCCTGAAGCGCGGGTGGTGGTCGCGCACGGGCAAATGGACGGTCACACACTGGGCGCGATTATGCGTTCGTTTGGGCGCGGCGAGTTCGATGTTTTGCTGGCAACTTCAATCATCGAAAGCGGCATAGACATCCCCAACGCCAACACGCTGATTATAGACCGCGCGGACTGGTTCGGCTTGGCGCAACTGTATCAAATTCGGGGGCGGGTAGGGCGCAGCGCACAACAAGCCTACGCCTATATCCTGCATCCGCCGCACAACCGCCTGACGCATGAGGCGCGTTCACGGCTCGAAACGCTGTCAGAAAATACCCAACTGGGTGCAGGATTCCAGATTGCGTTGCGCGACCTTGAAATACGTGGCGCGGGCGATATTTTGTCGTCGCAACAGAGCGGCCATCTGGCGTCGGTGGGGCTGTTCCTCTATACGCAGATGTTGGCGCAGGCCGTCGAGCAACTCAAAACGACCAGCGAATTTAAGCTGCCTGAACCGCGCGATGAAATTTCTCCGATCATGATTGACCTGCCGACGCCTGCCTACATCCCTACGGATTGGATCCCTGAAATGGCGTTGCGGCTGCAACTGTATCGGCGGGTGGCCGGACTAGAGACGCTGGAGAGCGTGCAAACTATGCGTGACGAACTGGCCGACCGTTTTGGGGGGTTGCCGCCTGCGGTGCTTGGCCTGATGTATCAAATTGAGGTGAAGATTTTGGGCTTGGCGGCAGGCGCCACTGCCATCCAGCACCGCCAAGAGAAGGTCTATATCAAGCTGCCGTATTTGCCCAACGTCAACCGTAGCGCGCTGGCAGAGTCGCTTAGGGGCTTGGCCGAACGCGAGATCAACGTCACGCGCACGGCAGTAGAAATGCCGCTCTACCTGACCGATATGGGCAGTTGGCAACAGACGCTCTTGCAGGTCTTGGGTCACTTGTCGGCGGCGGTTCAGGTGGGAACTTCATGAGATTCAGTGAATCACCAAACTCGTTTAGCCCTCACCCTAAATCCTTCTCCCAGTAGGCGAGGGATTTTTCTGGCCTGTTTTGCCCCCTTCGCCCTGAGGGAGGAGCGTCGGGGATGAGGGCTACACTGCAAACCTTTGACTTAGCCAATTTCAGTGAATCAGGGCGCGCTTATATCTTTCCTTCCAAAAAGAATGCGCGGAGTCGTTACAGAAAACGAGTCAAATAGGAAAAAGCATGAGTAAGAATATTACAAAGGAACAGGCAATAGAGATCGCTGATGCTCATCTGAGAGACGGTGAGAAGTCAAGTTCCGAATGGTTTGCAGAAATGTATAAAACTGGAAAACATGAAAGGAATATGTACGTAGAGTTTAGATACACACTACACAAAGTTGTTGAGTCTGAGAATAACTGGTTTTTAACCTATTGGTGGAAAGACGCTAATGGAAACTTGGTTGATCCATCCTTTGCTTACGTTTCTGTGGATAAAATCACAGGTGAGGCAAATTTCCTCAGTGCATTCTAAGAAGCCACTTGAAACTTTCCTTCTCGTGGATCGGCTTGGCTTGGTGGGCGGCTTTG
>JBMOFU010000042.1:0-18648 GCA_049318725.1 Phototrophicaceae bacterium
ACAGATTTAGAATGCAATCGCCCTGCGGTCACAGACAATCCTCATCCCCGTAAAGCCCAATTTTGCCCTATAATAGAGTGAACTCGTTGACCACTAGAAATCTGCTCGATGACTGACCATACCCCCTCTGACTATATCGGCCATGTATTGCGCGCAAGCACCAACGGCTTTGACTTTGGCACACGCGGCAACGAGATCAACGTGCAACACTCGTTTGGCTCGTTCGTCTTGGCGCAGGTAGCGGGCGATGATCCCTCTACGTGTTACGCCGTTGGGCTGATTTATGCCATCCGCATTGCTGATGACCCGTTTGTGCGCGAACTGGTCATGGCAACCGAAGTCAGCGCCAGCACGCTGATGGATCAACGCAAGAACCGCCTTGTGCCGATAGAAACGCTGGTGTTGAACGTCGGCTATGTCTATGAGGACGGCACCATCGTCCAGAGTATGCCGCCGCGCCCACCCTTGAGCCTGACCGAAGTCCACCTTATGCCGCCAGACTGGGTGATGGCCTTCGTCCGCAAGCAGGATTTTTTTCGGCTGGTATTAAACGCGGGCGAAGTGCCGTCTGATGATTTGGTCGCGGCGGCGGTGCGCTATGCGGCGCAGTTTTTCACCGACGAAGCCGAACGGCGTGCCTTTTTGGTCAGTTGTGGCCGTCAGGTGGCGCGCCTGCTCACCGGCGATCTGCGGCGGCTCGGCCATGTCGTAGAGTTAATTCGGCCATAAATCCGGTTGAGGCATGGTGCGCCATGCCCCAACCAATCCCCTCATCCCTGATACCGAACGGAAACCGACCCTGTTATGTTAAACGAACTGTCCTCGAATATTCCGAACCAATATGCCCCTGCACTGCCGTCGAATAACGTGCCAGAACAGCGCCTTGATCCGCTGTGGCAGGACGTGCGTGCTGCGGTTAGCCAAGTGCTGAACATCGTGGAAGCGCTCGAAGCCAAAGCCGACGACCTGCCAGAAGGCACCGCCATCCAGCCCAACGCGCACCCTGTCGGCACGTTTACAGGTACGCTGTCTCAGGCGTCAGAAACCGCCTATGACGCCCTTGACGCCCAATTGCGCCCGCTGGACTGCTTCGCCTTGTTCCGCAACAGCGACGCGCCAGAAATGCCGCACCGCGTTTACGTCATTCGTGGGCGGATCCAGCCCGCGCAAGGCCGCCCGTGGATCAACCTGCTATTGTTTATTCTCACGCTGTTGAGTGTGTTTTACGTGGGCGCGCAGTACGGCATCGCCGGGATTTTAGAGGATGCGCCAGACCGCGCCGCTGAATTGACCTATGAAGACTTAGGGATTGTGCGCCTAGAACAACTGTGGCGCGGCGCGCCGTATGCGCTTTCGATCATGTTGATTTTGGGCGCGCACGAACTGGGGCATTACTTTGCCGCCCGCCGTCACCGTCAGTCGGTGTCGTTGCCCTACTTCATCCCGATGCCGTTTACGTTCTTAGGGACGATGGGCGCGGTCATCCGCAGCCGTGAGCCGATGAAAAACCGCCGCACGTTAATGGACATCGGCGCGGCGGGGCCTTTGGCGGGACTGGTGTTTGCCATCCCGATTTTGTTCATTGGCCTGTACACGTCGCAAGTGGATTTGATCCCCGCGCAAGGGTTGCGCGAGGGCAATTCGGCCTTGTACGCCGTCGCCAAGCTCATCACCAAAGGCGAGTTCTTGCCCAACGACACCTATGACGTATTCATGAACCAGATGACGCTGGCCGGCTGGTTGGGGTTGTTGGTCACTGGCCTGAACTTGATCCCCGTTGGGCAACTGGACGGCGGCCATGTGTTGTATTCGCTGGTTGGGCGCTATGCGCGCCGCGCCTACTATCCAGTGATAGGGGGGATGGTCGTGTTAGCGGTGATGGCGCCGCAAATCTGGGGCTTTTGGGTAGTGATCCTGTTCTTCTTGGGGCGCTTATATGCCCCGCCGCTAGACGACATCACCACGCTCGACCCGCGCCGCCGTGCGGTTGCCATTGCTACGCTTGTGGTGTTCGCGCTGACGTTCGTCCCGTTGCCGTTCACGATCTATAACAATGAAGGCGCGCCCCCGCCACAAAATAACGTTGAGGCCGTGCCGCCGCCGCTGGCCTTTACACTGGAATAGCGCCCGATGACGCCGACCCAAGCCGATACCGTCACAGCGGGCGTATTCTTGCTCGGTGTGGCGGCGCTGACGCTGTGGCAGGTGACGCTTGCCGGGCTGTTGATCGTGTTCGGGCTATGCGGCTTGGTGCGCGCAGCCTTGCTCCGTGCGCCGTTGCGCGGTCAACGGGTCTCGGCGGCGTTGATTGGGGTAGGTGTGGTGTTGTGGCTAGAGGCGGTCTTACGGCAGATGCAATTTGATGGGGCGTTCCCGCTGGCGGCGGCGCTGGTCGGCGTGGCGTTGATCTTTGTTGTAGATTTCAGGCCGCGTTAGCCTGCGATTTTATCCCTCAAAGGCGCTGAAGTGGGTTGCTACCCGCGCACAAAAGTCTGGACTTGTCCCGGCATAGACATAGGCGAAGGTCGCCCCACGCGCACGGAATTGCCCAAAATTGCCGCACGGCTCACTGACCGACTGCGCGCCAACGCCACCTGTGGCGCTGCTGACGGTGCAGGCTACAATCGCGTCGCCCAGTTGATCTTGGTTAATCACCCCGACAATCCCTAGCGGCGGAATATTGCCACTCAGCAGGCTGGCAAGGTCGGCTTGCACATATACGCGCACGTCGGCTGCGCCGCTTTGCCGCGCGCAGTTCAGCACATCGTCCACTTTGCTGACCAACACCGTTGTAACGATCCCCTCAAGGCTTTGGGCGCTCAAGGTCTGCCCCTGTTGGGCGCTCTGTGCGCCAAAGATGCCCGTCAACGCATCATTGAGGGAAGTCGCGCTGGTGGTGGTGTATCCACTGAGCGACGGCAAGAAGTCTGTGGCGGTGGTGCTGCTCGGATTGCTGTTCAGTGGGGCGCTAGGGTTGGTCGTTGTGCTGCCGTTGCCGTTAATCGTCGTGCCGCCGTTAGTCTGGTTGCCATTAGATGGGTTTGGCGCATTGACCGCGACAACTGCCGTCGGCGCGGCAAACGGGTTGCGAATCCGCACCGTTTGGCCGCCGTAGCCCGCCGCAAAGACCGCCACCAGTAGGACGCACGCCCCACACGCCGAAATCAGCACGATAAAGGCAGCGATGGCAATCCAGCGGGCGGTGGTGCTATTTTGGGTGTTCATCAGCAGTGGATTGCCTTCGCTTGGGTCGGATTAGGTCTGATGGACTTCGAGCGTTTTTAAGGTCATCAACGGCACCAGTTGCTCACTCGGTTGCCCGTCATTCTGCAAAATACCCCCCTGTTCTACATCAGTGAAGGTGTAAAACGCACGCACCTCTTTGTTAAAGGCCGCAATCAGCTTTTCGGGCAGCCCCACGCTGCTGTCGGCGTAAGACATCACCACAAACTGATCTTCCCGAATACCGATGAAGTCCTGCGGTGTACCGTTCACCAGCAACGCCTCACGGATCGTCTTGGCGGCGTGAGCAATCACTTGGTCGGCGGCCATAAAGCCGTACTGGTCGGTGAAGGCGCTAAAGCCCACTAGCTCTAGCTGCAACTGGTGATAGGGGCGGTTGGTTTTTTGCGCGTCTTCAATTTCAGCCTCAATCATGGCGGTGGTGGGCAACCCGGTGCGGCGTTCGTACAAAGATTCTCGTGTGGCGCGCTCTATAGAGCGTTGCACGCGCAGGCGCAGTTCTTCTACGTTAAACGGCTTGGCAATATAGTCATCTGCCCCAAGCTCTAGGCCAGACAGACGGTCTGCCCGTTCGTCACGCTGCGTCAAAAAAATGACCGGGATATGCTTGGTCAGCGACTGCTTCCGCAGGTGGGCGCACACCTCATAGCCGTTCATTTCTGGCATCATCACATCGAGCAAAATCAAGTTGGGGAACTTGGTACGGGCAAGGTCTACCCCGCGTATGCCGCTGTCTGCATGGTACACCTCATACCGATGGGAGGTGAAGTACATCAACAGCATTTCTGCAACGTCGTAGTCGTCTTCAACGATCAACAGGCGGTTTGTAGGCATCCACTTCTCTCGCTTTCGTTCACAAATGGCCTAGCTGTTATCCAAAACGGCACTCACGCGGAACTGATTGTCTTCGGCTTGGTGGGCGTTGGCAACCACCTCTGTGGGGGTGAGTGGGGTGGCAGGCACGTCTTGGCGTAGGACGTTTTGCAGTGGGAGAACTGAAGCCGTTAGGGGAACATTGGAGGTGTCTACCTCGTTGAGTTTTTCGACATAGGTCAAAATCGAAGAAAGCTGTTCCGTGTAGCGGGCAATTTCTTGCTCACTCAACCGGAGTTTGGCAAGTTCAGCAATGGCTTCTACGGTTTCACGGGTGAACTTCACTGCGTGTTCCTTTCCGCTGGGGTTCGTTCAAACGACTCTTTAACGCCATTATAGCCCATTTTGAACGGACGACTATAGCCCCAATGAAATCATTGCTGATAATTGCTAACGACTATGTTAAGATGGGCGGCGTTTTGGCAAGTACGCTAACCTATACTCGCATCAATTTTGGAAAGCACACTGAATATGTTGCAACGCCGTTTACAGAATGTCCTCCCCATTACACTCATCACGTTGATTATCGTTATAGGGGCGCTCAACCGCGCATTGACCTTTGATTGGTACCTCCCGGCAATTTCTCAAGTAGATGACACAGGAGCGCAACTGATTTCCCTTTACTGGCGGCACGACCCCCCACCGCTGGCGGAGGCGCTTGGTCGCTCACAGGAATTCAACATCGGCATCGAATATGCCCCACCGTTGCTCTTCTGGATGATTATTTGGACACAGCGAGCTGTTGAACAAGTTGTACCCTACCCAGTGATTTCTGATTATGTTTATGCCAGCCGAATGCTCACCGCAGTGTTAGGGACACTGACGCTGATTGGGCTGGCTTGGTCTACCTTTACATGGGTTAAACCCCTAGGCGCCACAGCCGTTTGGTTAGCGACCGGTTGCGCGGCACTGGTTTGGAGCCTCAACCCCGGCATCATTAACCTCAACAACTTGCCCTTTTATGATTCTCAGTACAGTTTGTTTCTTGCGGTTGCTTTTGGGGCAACTGTGATTGCCATTCGGCATTCGCGTCCAGCCGGAGCATTGGTGGCATTGTTGGCCGCTATTGGTGCAATTTATGCCAAATACTTTCCGGTATATACCCTATGGTTGCCGCTGTGCGCGGTAGTGGTACTCATTTACAAACGGGGTTGGCGTGCTATGTTCGGCTGGTTAGTGGGGATGGGCGCGCTTTCGCTAGCTTCAGGGGCGTGGTTGATTTGGGGTCACGGGATGTTCAAGCTGGATATCCGCGAGACGGACGTTTTCTTCGCAGATGGTTTCCGCCCAGAGGATATGCTCGCCAATTTGCGGTTTCTTGCGGATTATACGGTCGGGTTGACCGCCTTTATCATCTTCCCACTACTGGGTTTGGTTGCCGACCGAATCGCTGCGGCACGTCGGCTCCCGCGCTTACACGCCGGCTGGTGGGTGGTCTGGTTGCCATTTGTGCTGGCCGACCTATTCCTATTCAGCGGATTAGAGGTCGCCAACACTTGGGATCGTATGCGTTACCTGATGCCGTTTTTGTTGATTTGGTGTATGACCTTCGGCTGGAGCATCGCCCAAACTTATATTGTGATGAAGGATTGGTTGCGCCAGCAGCAGGCATTGGCGCTTAGGTTGGTGATTTTGGGCATTAGCCCGTTTGTGATTTGGATGGCGGTGGGGGCGGTGCAGCAGATCGTCGCTTATAGCCAACCTTCACCGCGTGTATTATTGTGGGAGTGGATCAATAACTCGCTGACGCCAGAGGGCAAGACCATCGTTCCAAGCCGCAGCAGTTCAGTGGCTGAAATTTGGGATCGCACATGGGGTGGCTATAATGGGGCGCTTTCGCTACAAACCTATGTTGAAGACAACCCGCAACGCCAATCGCTTGAGGCGTGGCAGGCCGAAGGCGTCACACATCTTATCGTGACCGACAATGAAATGAGTTGGGGCAGATGGCGCTCCCCAGACATCCATGCTTGGCTAGATTCGCTGACGCTACTCAAGATCATCCCGCGCACTGGCAGCCTAGAAGAGCCTTATGCCATCTACTTTTATCAGTTGGTGCCACCACAGGTTGCGGTTTCTCAGCCGTTTGAACAGAACATCGTGCTAGAAGGCTATGATCTTGCTGTGGAGTCAACAGAGGTTGTTTTCCGCCCTTATTGGCGGGCAGACTTTACCCCGACCGACAACTATCAAATGTTCGTGCATCTGTATCCCGCCGCAGACAGCGCTATACTTATCGCGCAGGCAGACAGTCCCCCTGCCCACCCGAACCGCCCAACCCTGTCTTGGGACGACCCGCTAGAGTTGGTCGTCGGGAGCGCGGTCAATCTGCCGCTACCCGCCGATTTGCCCCCCGGCGACTATCTGCTTGGCGTGGGCTTGTACAACTATCAGCGCGGCAACCGACTGTTGACGCTCGGCGGCGAAGACCGCTATTTTATCCCCATTACCCTAGAGGATGAATAACCCGATGACGACCCTTGCGCGCCGCTGGCAACCTGCTGTCTGGATAGTGTTATCCGTTATCCTTGTGGTGGCCGCGTTGTTGCGGCTCTACCGCCCCGGCATTTACTTGTTGGAGTGGGATGAGGTGATTTTGCTCCATATTTCTCGCAACATCGCCCGCAGCGGCGAATGGTCGTGGATCGGTAATCCGGCCAGTTCGCCATTAATTTCTTATCATTCGCCGTTGCCCAATTACTTCAATGCGCTGATTTTTGCGCTGACGCCCGACCCGCTTGTCACGCGGACAATATTGGGGATTTTGAACGTGGGCGCGGTGTTGGCACTGTTCTTTGCCGGGCGGCGCTGGTCAGGGAACGCCGCCGGCGGGCTGTTCGCCGCGTTCTTGTTGGCGGTGATGGTCTACGCCATCCATTGGAGCCGCTTTGTTTGGAACCCGAACTACGCCCAAGTGTTTTTTGCGCTGTGGCTCTATAGTGCCATCCCTGCCTACTTTGAAGCGCAACCGCGTCGTTGGGCAGTGATCGTCCATTGGCTGTCGTTGGGATTTTTGATTCAGGCACAAATTGCCAACGCCTATCTGATTGTCCCTTCTGGGGTGTTGTTGCTGCGCGCTGTGCGTGTGCGTCCGTTGTGGGCGTGGCTGCGCCTGCACGGATGGGTATGGCTGGTCACGGCCTTGACCTACCTCCCGTGGGCGATTGGGCTTTGGCAATATCGCACGCCCTCTGCCGCTGCCGATACCAGCCGTTCGTTGATCTTGCATTGGCCGTCATGGGCGGAAGTTTCTGCGCTATTCAGTGGATTGGTGAGCGGCACACAGTATCCCTACCCTTTCCCGATCCCGTTATTAGCGCAAACGGATGTGTTTTTACCGCCCGAATGGGTGCGGGCGGGGTTAACGGGCTACAGCATCTTGATCGCCCTGTGGCTGGTGGCAATGATCGGATGGGGGGTATTCAAGCGCCGTTGGGCTTGGGTTTGGCTAGGGAGTGTGCCGTTTTTCTCGTTTATCATCAGCTTTATCAGCTATGAAATCTTTGACCGCTATTTGATGTCGGTGACCATTGGCGCAGCGTTGGCGGGGGGTATCGGGTTGGGGGTCTTGTGGTCGCGTGGGCGCTGGACGAAAGTCATAGCGCTGATCCTTGCCGGGGGCTATGGGGTTGGGCAACTGTGGCTCATGTTAGCGATTTTGGGCGCGCTAAATACCAATGCCATCGCACAGACGTGGCAATATCCGATGGGGATGTATCGCCCGATGTTGGACGAATGGCTCGCTAGCGGCGCAATGACGCTGTTGATTGCCGATGAACCCAATAGCGACAGCGTGCAAACCCTGAACCACGCATGGTCACTCACTGCCGCTGGCCGCCCAATGCACCAGATCACGCCCGATACGACAGGCATCCCGTTCTACACCAACGGGACGCTGTTGGTGATTACCGCCACCAGCACGCGCTACGCTGACCTGCTGACCGACACGCAAACCACTGGCACCTTGTTGGATGGCGCGCCAATCTACAAGTGGCAAATTCTCGCAGTGGATGACCAGCCGTCCATCACCGACGCCGCACCTGCTATCACCTACCGCGACGGCGCACAGTTGCGCGGCTTCGTCCTGCCCGACGCGCTAGAAGCCGGGACAAGCGTCCCGTTCCAGTTGATCTGGCAAACGGGGCAGACCAAGCCCGACGGCATTGATAAATTTTCACTGCGCCTGATCCATGCCGAGACAGGTCAACGCTACGCACAGTGGGACGGCGTTTCATTAGGCGCTACGCTGTGGCAAGCCGACACCACGGTACTCAACAGCGGTGAGTTTGGGTTGCCGCCCGACATGCCCGACGCGCCGTTGGCCTTCGAGATCATCCGCTATGAGGAAGTTAGCGGAACCATGACCCACTTCAGCAATCCTGACGGCAACCCCGGCGGCGATGTTTTACGCTTCCCCCTATCGGAATAAGGACTGTACCCCATGCAGAAAGTCATTGCATCGGTTCGGTTTCATCATGGGCTACTGTTGTTGATCGTCGTGTTGGGTGGGGCATTGCGGCTGTACCGCCCGGCGATGATGGTGTTAAGCCATGATGAGGCATGGATGTTATTAGCCGCCCGAAATATGGTGACTGGCGGTGAGGCGCTCTGGTTAGCAGGCCCTACAACCCTGTCTAATAAGCTCTTTCATTCTCCATTGACAATTTACATCAATCTGCCGTTTATGGGGTTTGAAGATGGGGTGATTTTCGCTCGGTTAGCAGTGGGTGTAGTTGGGTTGCTTGCCATCCTTGCCGCGTATGTCACTGGCAAGCATTTTGGCGGGGGCGTTGCTGGGGTATTTGCAGCGGCGCTTTTTGCCATAATGCCCTATTCGGTGTATTTTAGTCGCTTCATGTGGAACCCGAATTATGTCTTGCCACTGCTTCCCTTGTGGCTGTATACAGGTTCACGCGGTTACTTGGGGGATTCCCCAAAAGGTTGGGCGCAAACCCTGCATTGGGTGTTATTGGGCTTTATCATTCAGTTTCAAGTGGCGTATGGTGTCCTAGTTCCTCTTTCAACAGCCCTAGTCATTTATCATTTGTGGAAGCCTAGCCGCTGGCGGGTGATCCGCAATAGTTTTATGGGCGGGGTGATGGCGCTGCTGTTTGCTGCCCCTTGGATTTATGGTTTATCACGGTTGTGGCTGAACACACAATATATTCCTGTAGAAACGCGTGGGCGGCAGGTACATTTACCGTCGCTTGAGTTAGTGTTCACACGCTTTTCAGACCTTATCAGCGGCACAGAACTGATTCAGGGCATCTACCCCTACCCTTATTATGAATTTAACGGTATCCACAACATTGATTGGGCGGCAGCCTTGCCGCTCAGTTACGCGATTAGCGGTGTGATGGCGACTGCATTATTGGGGCTGCTCGTCTTAGATTGGCGCTCGCGCCGTTTCTTTTACAGTGTTTTGGTCATTACTGCCGTTTACTCATTGGGCTATTTGCTCTTTGAACCTGATACCAGACGCACCATTCGCCCAGACTATTTGATCCCTGTTTGGGTCGCTACAGCCATTGGCGTTGGGGTGGTGTTGGGCAAGGTTTGGCAACGTGGCCGATGGGGTAAGGTCTTGTCCGCCAGTTTCACTGTGTTTTATGTGACCGCAATGCTGGCCTTGTTGATCTCGGTGGGGGCATTGTTCGACTTTTTAGGAAATCGCACTTTTTATCGGCTGGGACTGGATGAACTTTTATCCATTTATGATGAATGGGCTATCACGGGTGCCGATGTCATCATCATTGAGCCAAATCATGAGCAAGTCACGGAAGAAATTTTTTGGATATGGCTCTCGGTTCGCGGCAATAGCGGGCTTAGACTCATGCGGATGAGCAGCACTGGGTTGCCGATTTACGCGGATGGAACATTAATTGCTTATCGCCCAGACTACAACTTCTATGACCCGTTGCTCACCGATTTGCAGCCCATCGGCCAATATTTAGACGGTTCACCGATCTACAAGTGGCAAATCCTCACGGGGGATGACCTGCCCGCCATCACCGACGCCGCACCTGCTATCACCTACCGCGACGGCGCACAGTTGCGCGGCTTCGTCCTGCCCGACGCGCTAGAAGCCGGGACAAGCGTCCCGTTCCAGTTGATCTGGCAAACGGGGCAGACCAAGCCCGACGGCATTGATAAATTTTCACTGCGTCTGATCCATGCCGAGACAGGCGAGCGTTATGCCCAGTGGGACGGCGTTTCACTGGGCGCTACGCTGTGGCAAGCCGATACAACGGTACTCAACAGCGGCGAGTTTGTGCTATCCGCAGCGATGCCGCCCGACGCGCCGTTGGCCTTCGAGATCATCCGCTATGAGGAAGCCAGCGGAAGAACAACGCACTTCACCCATCCCGACGGCAACCCCGGCGGCGATGTGCTGCGCTTTGCGCTAGACATTGTACAATAAGGGCTAGGGCAAAGACTCTGCCTTACTGATGATGACGTACAACCGCTCTGGGGGAATAGATGGCTGCAACGCCAAAAAAGACCACGCCAAACCGTGTAGCCATCCTTTCGATTGACGGCGGCGGGATTCGCGGAATTTTGCCCGCGATCTTCTTGGCCGAAGTCGAACGGCGCACGGGCAAGCCTATCGCCAGCTTGTTTGACCTGATTGCCGGGTCGTCTACAGGGGGGATGCTGGCGCTGATTGCCAATATCCCCAACGAGATCGGCCAGCCGTTGTACCGCGCTGACCAGTTCGCTGACCTGTATACCCAAAGGGCGAAGGTGATTTTTTCCCGCACACGCTGGGAAGCCATCCTCGCTATGGACAACTGGTCACAGCGCCGTTACCCCAACACGGGGATTGCCGAAACGCTAGAGGACTTGTTCAAGGAATTGCGCCTCAATCAGGCCGTAACCGACGTATTGGTGACGAGCTATGACATTGAACGCCGCGAGCCGGTGTTCTTCCGCAGCTATTTTGCGCGCCAATTTGAGGCGGAAAACTTCTTGATGCGCGATGTCATCCGCAGCACAACTGCCGCGCCGACCTTCTTTGAGCCGGCTAAAATTCCACATCCCGAAGCGGCGGACGAATACTACGCGCTGGTAGATGGCAGCATGACCGCCATCAATCCGGCGATGTGCGCCTACATCGAAGCGCGAGATATGTTCCCACACGCTGACGAGATTGTGCTGGTGTCGATCGGGACGGGCAACCTCACGCAACCCTTGCCCTATGAGGATGTGCGAAAGTGGGGGCTACTGAATTGGGTGCGCCCGCTGAGTGATATTATGTTTGACGGCAGCAGCCGCACGGTAGACTATCAACTGCGGCGGCTGTTGCCCGATGACCCCGACGGCACGCGCCACTATTACCGCTTTCAGAAGCGCATCGAAGGCTTTGACCACCGTATGGACGACGCCAGCGACTTTTCGTTGGGGATGATTCACCAGTGGGCGCGGGAAATGCTCCAAGAGAATGACGCGCAAATTGACGCGCTGTGCCACATCCTCACCGCCTACAAAGCGCCACAAGTCCACACCGAAGAAACGCGGCGGCGCTTCTTGCGCCTGTCCAATTGGGCGTTTTGGCGGCGTGGGCGCAACCGTACAGAGGACAAACCTAAAGCGAAATAGCGTGCCTGTGTTGTAACGATTTGGGATAGACGTGTCAAAAGTTGTCACCCGTAGGGGCATGATGCCCCTACGTTTGGCGTTGCGGAAAGAGCAACGACAGCAACACGAATACCCCAATCAGCGCAAACGTTCCACCAATCCCGACGAATAACCAGATCAACCAGTCTAGGTTGCGTTCCAACACCACCCGCGACGGCTCAAACGGATCATAGTAGACGGTGACGAACGCGCCGCGCTCATACGGTGCGATCATTCGTTCGGCGCGGCCTTCATCAGAGCTAGAAATCCCGCCGCCAAAGCGCACCCGATCCCCTGTGTAGTTAGCCCCCCCTACCGTGTATTTATAGACGACCTGCGCCTCATACATATACGAGCCGTCATCTATATAGGACTCAATCCCCAGTTCGGTGATTTGCCCTTGCACGCTCTGCCAGTTATCGCTGTCCAGATACTGACTAATTTCGTTGAAGGTGATGCTAACAAAGATTGCCCCAAACACGATCAAAAATAACCCTACCCACAGCGCAAGACGGTTATTCGGCACAGCGGTAATCCCCTTATGGCTTGCCAATATACCCGCGAGTATAGCCTAAAGGCAGCAAATCCACTTTGGGGGGCGAATCTTGTAATGGACTGCTTGACGCTGAAAGCGCTCAGTTCATATAATCAAACGAATTGATCCTGTACGTTTGGGGGTCAGGCTCTGTCGTCCATTACCTAGTCTTGAGGAGTTTTTAGCATGTCTACGCCAAAATTCGCTTATTTTAAGGGCAACATTGTTCCGATTGAAGATGCCAAAGTCAGCGTGATGACCCACGCCTTGCACTACGGCACGGGCGCGTTCGGGGGAATGCGCGCTTACTGGAACGAGGCCGAACACCAGTTGTACATCTTCCGTGCAGTGGATCACTTCACCCGCTTGTTGCAGTCAGCTTCGCTATTGCGGATGAATTTACCGTTCACCCCGCAAAGCATGACGCAAATCTTGCTGGAATTGCTCCGTGCCGAAGGCTTTGAGACCAACGCTTACATTCGCCCGCTGGTGTACAAGTCTGATGAGAAGGTTGGCGTGCGCCTGCACGACATTGGCGATGACTTCACCATGTTTGCCATGCCGTTTGGCAACTATATCACGATGGAAGGCGCGCATGTGGGTATTTCTGCATGGCGGCGGATTGACGATAACGCCATCCCCGCACGCGGTAAGATCACCGGCGCGTATGCCAACTCTGCGTTGATTAAAAGTGACGCGGTGCTGTCTGGCTATGATGAGGCGCTGGTGCTGAATGAGGATGGCCATATCTCTGAGGCCAGCGGCGCGAATGTGTTCATCATCCGTAACGGCGTGGTCTATACCCCCCCTGTGAGCGCCAATGTGCTAGAAGGCATCACCCGCCGCTCGTTGATGACGCTCATGCAAGAGGAACTTGGCCTAGAGGTGGTCGAGCGCAACATTGACCGCACTGAAATCTACTTGGCCGACGAAGCCTTCTTCTGCGGGACGGCGGTACAGGTGGCAGGCATCACCCGCGTAGATCACCGTCTTGTCGGCGATGGCAAGCTCGGTGCTGTGACGCAAAAGTTGAGCAATGTCTTTATGGACGCCGTTTCTGGCAAGATCGAGAAGTACCGCGAGTGGTTGACGCCGGTTTACATCACCGAAGCGGTGAAATAACCGCGTTTATCGTTGGGGCGGGGCATGGTGCGCCCGCCTCAACCGCTCACCGTTGCAATTCGCTTTGCAATTGCGCTATCATGCCCTGCATCCCACCCCCTGAAAAGGACAGCGCGCATGATCCCACTGCGGCTTGAACTGTACAACTTTCTCGCCTACCGTGAACGCCAAACCCTGACGCTGGAAGGCGTCCACTTGGCCTGTTTGGTCGGGGCAAACGGGGCTGGTAAATCCTCATTGCTAGACGCCATGACGTGGGTGATTTGGGGCAACGCACGCGCCGGACGCGACGCGGATTTGATCTACCACAAGGCGCTAGAGGCGGCGGTGACGTTAACCTTCCGCCACGAGGGGCAAATCTACCGCGTGGAGCGCACACTGGTGCGGCGCGGCCAAACCACCACTGGGACGCTGGCGTTGTTCGGCGTGGGGGAAGACGGCACGCTCAACGACATCAGCGAGGCGGGCAAGAATAACACCCAACGGCGGATCAACCGCCTGCTGCAACTGGACTATCAAACGTTCATCCACAGCGCGTACCTGCAACAGGGCAAATCTGGCGCGTTCACGCTGGCGATGCCCGCCCAACGCAAAAAAATCCTGTCGGATATTCTTGGCCTAGAGCAGTGGGAAGCCTACGAAGAACGGGCGAAGGCGCAAGTTAAGGCGCTGGAGGGCAAGCTCCAGTGGTATCAGACCAGCCTAGAAAATCTGCATCGAGAGTTAGCCCAAGAGCCGCAACTGCGCGCCGCGCTGCAAAGCGCTGAAGCCGCCTATCAGCACGCCCACAGCGCGCTAGAGGTCGCAGACAACGCCGTGCGCGAAGTGGAAGACGCCCCCGCCGCACTGCGTATGGCGCAGGACAACCGCGCCAGCGCGCAACAGCGGATCACGACGCTAGACGCCCAACGCGCCATAGTGGAGGAAAAGCGCACTGCTCAAGCGCGCAAATTGGCCGACGCCGAAGCGTTGCTGGCCGAACGCGCCGACATCGAAGCGGGCTATGGCACGTTGCAACAGGCGCGTGACAACAATGCAGCCTTAGCCGAAAAGCTGGACGCCGTGCGCCGCCTTGAGGGGGAAATGGCTGTGATTGAATCACAGGTCGCCAGTGAACGCGGGCGCTTAGACGGCGAACAGCGCGAATTGAGCAAACAGGCCGCCAAGTTGCGTAAAAAGATTGAATCTGCTGCTGACGATGCTGAATCGGTGGCGATTACGGCGCAGATCAGCGCGCTAGAGGGCTTGGCCGCCGAGCGTGACGGCCTACAGGGGCAGATCAACCAATGGGTTGAACAGGATGTGGGCTATAAGTCTGGGTTGACGCGCTTGCACACCGATATGAAAGACCTCAAACAGCGGATGGACGACCTGACCGCGCTGGATTCGGCCATTTGCCCGCTGTGCGGCCAAGACCTGACCGTTGCCCACCGTGAGGCGATGATCGCTGACCTTGCCGCGCAGGGCAAACAGATGCGCGCCGACTACGACGCCGACTACAGCGCATGGGATGCCGTCAAGCTCCAGCGCGCACAGGCCGAAGCACGCTTCCAGCAGATTAAAGAGGAAGTGGCCGAACTGCCGCGCCTGCACAGTCGGCGTGGCACGCTGGAAAATCAGCGCAAGGCCGCCTCTCAAGATCAGCAAGCGCTGGCCGAAGCCGAACAACGCCTGCTAGACGTGACCGCTATGCTAGAAACGGAAGGCTACGCCGTTGAACTCCGTGAGCAGTTGAGCGCGCTTCAGGCGGAAAAAGCCGCGCTTGGCTACGATGAGTCGGCGTATAGCGAAACGCGCAACGTCATCCAGCAATACCGCGAGTATGAAACGCGCTGGAACGCGCTACAGGTCGTAGAGCAGTCGCTTAGTACGCTGCATGATACGCTGGCGGCGTATGAGGGGCAGATCGCCCAATTGCAAGACAGCCTGACGGCAGAAAACGCCCGCGTTCACGAACTGGCGGCGATGATCGAACACCAAACGGCGCGGGCGGGCATCTTCCAGCAACGGCTAACGCAACGCAATCAACTGCACAGTGACGAGCGCAAGGCGTTTGAAGCCAAAACGGTAGCGCAACAAAGCCTATCCAGCATGGATGAACTCCGTAAGAAGCGCGATGGATACGAAAGCGAGCGCAACAAGACCGCCGCCGAAAAGACGATCTACGATGAACTGGTCAAGGCGTTTGGCAAGAAGGGCGTGCCAGCGATGATTATCGAAACCGTACTGCCAGAACTCGAACGGCTGGCGAATAACCTGTTGGCGCGCATGACCGACGGGCGAATGTGGCTGCGCTTCATCGTCCAGCGGGAAAACGTCAAGGGTAATGTGAGCGAAACGCTAGATATTGAAATTGCCGACGAACTCGGCACGCGGCGCTACGAACTCTACAGCGGCGGGGAAGCCTTCCGAATTGATTTTGCGGTGCGGGTGGCGCTCAGTAAGCTGTTGGCGCGGCGGGCGGGCGCACACCTTGAAACGCTGTTCGTGGATGAAGGCTTTGGCACGCAAGACACCGACGGGCGCAGCAAGATCATTGAGGCGATCAACGCCGTGCGCGACGACTTCGAGATGATTTTGGTCATCACTCACATTGAAGAACTCAAAGACGCCTTTCCGGTGCATATCAACGTGGAAAAGACGCCACAGGGGAGCGTGGTGTGGGTGAGCTAACCCCTATGGCGTTCTGCCCCCACCCCATCTATGCGTGCGTCGCCCGTTTACGCTAAAATACAGGCTCTGACCACTGAGTTCTACCGGACGCCCCCAATGATTGTGAACCTGAAATCCCCGGCCATGCGCCGTGATCCGTACCCCGGTTATGCGACCATGCGCCAATCTAGCGAACCGGTGATGATACGCTATGATGTTGATGGCACAAACGTGTACTTCTTAACACGCTACACCGATGTCATGACGGCGCTTAAAGACCCACGCTTTGCCAATGACCGCAATCGCTTGCCCGGCAAAGGGGGGATAGACCTCAACGCGATGTGGTACATCCCCAAAGCGTTGAAGGTGCTTGCTTACACGATGGCCTTGCATGACGACCCCGACCACGCCCGCCTGAAGAAGTTAGTCCATAAGGCGTTCACCCCCACACGGATTGCAGAGATGGCGGCGGATATTGAGCGGCTTGCCAACGAATACCTTGACCAAGCCGCCAAACAGCCGGTTGTTGACCTCATGGATGCCTTCGCTATTCCATTGCCGTTGACGGTGATCGGCAATATGATGGGCATTAGCGCGCAAGATCGGCACAAGTTCCGTCGTTGGATGGGCAACAACATTACCGACGCTTCTCCCGATGAGCCGCTTAAGGCCATCTACAAATTGGTCAACACGATGGGGCTTGGTGGCTTTTTAGAGCGCTTGATTGATGACCGTCGCCGCCACCCTAAGCCCGACCTCACGACCGCGCTGGTACAGGCCGAAGATGACGGCGACCAGCTCTCTGAAAATGAACTGATTGGGATGTTGTTCTTATTGCTTTTCGCCGGGCATGAAACGACCGTGAACTTGATCGGCTCTGGCACGTTGGCGCTGTTGCAGCACCCCGACCAACTGGAAAAGCTCAAGGCCGACCCGACCTTGCTAGACAGCACCATTGAGGAACTGCTGCGCTATACCAACCCAGTGCAGCATGTCGCCCCGCGCTATGCGCTAGAGGATGTCGAAATCGGCGGGGTGAAGATCGCGCAGGGCAGCACCGTGATGCTTGGGATCGCCGCTGCTAACTACGACCCCGATATGTTCCCCAATCCCGACCAGCTAGACATCACCCGTAACCCTAACCGTCATGTCGCGCTTGGCTTCGGGGTGCATTACTGTGTGGGGGCGCCGCTGGCACGCCTAGAGGGCAAGATCGCCTTTGAAGTGTTGCTCCGCCGCTACCCTCACATGCAACTGGCCGCCGCGCCAGAAACGCTTAAGTGGCATGGTGTGCCTGCGCTGCGTGGGCTGGACAAATTGCCGATTCAGCTAAACGGATAACGTCAACGGCCCCATCCCAACGGTGCCATCTGGTGCGGTGATTGCGAGTTTTGCGGATAAGGCAGGCCTTATCCCTACAGGATGGGGTCGCATTTCAACGGTTGTGTAGGGACGCCACCTGTGGCGTCCGATGGTTCCGACGTTTTAGAGGCAAAGGCGGCGATGCCCGTTAAGGTTCTGCGCCTTACACCAAGAATATGCCGACGAAGAAGGCGACGTACAACACCAAGTAAAACGCCGATTCCCACACCGTCAGCTTGCGGTCTGCCACAATCAACAACATGAGCGCCATAAAGCCGAGCATCACTGGGAACTCGTAGCGTAAGATGCGCGGGTCTACCGTCAAGGGGTTGACCAACGCCGCCACGCCCAACACCAACAACACATTCGCCACGCTCGACCCGATCACATTCCCTAGCGCAACATCCGGCAGGCGGCGATCACTCGCAGCCATTACCGCCACCAGTTCGGGTAATGCCGTAGCAACAGCCACCAACGTCACCCCTACCACAACAGCACTGGCTCCCAGTTGAGCAGTGATATTCGCCCCGGAAGTGACAATGGCATCCGCACCGAACAGTAAGAACACAATTCCGGCCACGAGGCGAAAGCCCTCAAACACACGGTTGATCCGCTCATGCTGGGGTAGGCTGTCGCTGGGCGTAGCGAGTAAGCGATCTGCTGGATTCACGGTGCCTTCAAGCGCTTGTTGGCGTGCCAACTCATGCAGGCCGTCATCACGGCGGATTTGCCATATCATAAAGACCACAAATCCGATATAAGCCAAGATGAACACTACACCAAGCGCACGGCTTAAGGGGATCAACCATAGCACAGCGTAGACGATGACCCCAATGCCAAACATCACCGGTACACCACGCCGCACCAGCGTGGTAGAAATCTTCAGCCCGCCCGCCGCCAAGCCACCTAACCCCAAGACAAGGCCAATGTTGGTGATGGTTGAACCGGCCACCGCGCCGAAGATCAAGCCGTCTGCGCCGTTCAGCGCCGCATTGATCCCAATCAGCAGTTCTGGGCTGGCGGTGATGAGCGTCACCAGCACCAATCCGGTGGCTAACTCAGAGACGCCAAACGAGCGTGCCAAGCGCGATGCGCCATCTACGACCCAGTTGGTGCCTAAGTACAGCCCGATCAGTCCAATTAGCACAACAGTGAGGTTCATCGAAAATCCTAAAAATCAGTAAGGGCAGTAAAAGCAGTAAAGAAAGTGATGAGGAAGGGCAGTAACCACAGTAAAGGCAGTA
>JBMOFU010000043.1:0-18260 GCA_049318725.1 Phototrophicaceae bacterium
AGCCGATTTTCCAGCTTATCCATGGGCGCAAGGTCGGCAATCGTGCCAATCGCTACCAGATCAAGCAGCCCTTCTAGGTCTATACTTTGTGCGGCGTCCAGCAATGCAGAGCCTTTACGCTCATTCTTGATCGTGGCCTTGACCAACGCCTCACAGAACTTAAACGCCACCCCCACCCCCGCCAGCATGGATTCCACTGGAGGCGTGTCTCGTTTAGGATTTAACACGGCGTAAGCGGGGGGCAACACCGGGCCAAGCGAGTGATGGTCAGTGATGATGATGTCTAGGCCGCATTGCTGGCCGTAGGTTACTTCGTCTACAGAGCGGATGCCACAATCTACGGTAATCACCAGTTTTACGCCATCACGGGCAAGTTTGAGCAGCGCTTCGTTGTTGAGTCCGTAGCCTTCATCCACACGGTGCGGGATGTAGGGGCGCACGACTGCGCCAAGTTGCCACAACACCTGTACCATCAAGGCGGTAGAGGTCGCGCCGTCGGCGTCGAAATCGCCATAGACGGCAATCGGTTGTTTCTTTAAGATCGCAGTACGTGTGCGCCCGACGGCCTTGCTCATATCGCTCATTTTGAACGGGTCGAAGCTCGTCCCGCCCTCTGCTGTCAAGAACACAAAAGCCTCTTGGGGGTCGGTGACGCCTCGGTTGTATAACACCTGAGCTACAATTGGGCTGATGCCTCTATAGTTACGAAGCACGGCTGGCGGCACTGAGGGCGCAAGCTGCCAGTTCTTGACAAGCATACACAGTTTTCCGAAAATCAAACATTTGTCTATCATTTTATCATAAGGAATATCGGTGACTATGGCAAACATCATCTTTATGGGGACGCCAGACTTTGCAGTTGCCACACTCCAACGGCTAATTGCCGAGCATCAGGTAATGGCCGTCATCACTCAGCCCGACCGCCCCGCCGGACGCAAACAACAGTTGAAGGCTTCCCCCGTGAAGGAAGTCGCGCTGGCGCACAATATCCCCGTGTTCCAGCCAGAAAAGCTACGTAAACGCGACGCGATAGACGCACTGAAAGCGTTTGGCGTGCCAGATGCCTATGTGGTGGCGGCCTTCGGGCAAATCCTGCCACAAGAGGTACTCGATATTCCCAAATTCGGCTCGATTAACGTTCACGCCTCACTGCTCCCCCGTTGGCGCGGTGCGGCGCCGATCCAAGCGGCCATCCGTGCGGGTGACGCCGAAAGCGGTGTGACGATCATGAAAATGGACGCCGGGCTAGACACAGGCGCAATGCTGACAAAGGTCGTCGTTCCATTGGCCGCAGATGAAACTGGCGGCACGCTCCATGATAAGCTGGCGATGGCGGGCGCTAACTTGTTGGCAGAAACGTTACCGCGCTTCTTCGCGGGTGAAATCCAGCCAGAGGCGCAAGATGACGCGCTAATGACCTTTGCCCCGCGCATTGAAAAGCATGAGGGGGACATCTTGTGGGCGCACAGTGCGCTGGAAGTTGACCGTTTGGTACGGGCGTTCAACCCCGCGCCGGGGACGTATACCCAGTGGAACGGCCAACGGCTCAAGGTGATAAGCGGCATAGCCATCAAGGGGAACGCGCCCATCGGCAATGTGGTGCGCCTAGAGGACGGCTACGGAGTGGGTACAGGCGCAGGCATCTATCAGTTGCAGGTTGTGCAAATGCCCGGCGGCAAACCTTTAGCCATTCAGCCGTTCGTCAACGGCTACCCGGATTTCGTGAATGCCACGCTACAGGCAAGCAGCACCACATGAGCGTTTTCTAAATGACCCGTTGCACAGGCGCTAAAGTGGGCTATGATGTGGATAGGTTTTCTAACTAAATTTAGGTTGACATTTTGAACGACCATGAAAGTGATGCCCGCGAGCGCGTATTGGATGTAGCCGAAAAGCTGTTTGTCGAAAAAGGGTACGCGCCGGTCAAGCTCAAACACATTGCCGACACCCTACAGATGAAGCAGTCTTCGCTTTACTACTACGCCCCCAAAGGCAAAGAGGAATTGTTTGTCTTGGTGATGGAACGCAGCTTTACCCGTCATCAAGCGGGGATTGAGGCGGCCATCCGTAAGGGGGAAACATGGGAGCAATCCTTACGGCAAGTGGGGTATTGGTTGCTCTCTCAGCCGCCGATGAATTTTGGGCGCATGTTCACCTCAGATATGCCTGCCCTGTCTGAAGCAAGCGCGGCACACTTGATGGAGGTTTCCTCGCGGGCATTATTCACCCCGCTTGAAGGGCTGTTTGAACGTGGGGTCGCAGAGGGAGAAATTCAGGTTCCCAGCACCGAGTTGATGGCCGGCTTGCTGCTGACAATGGTGGGGAGCGTTCAATCTTCTTTAGATGAATGGTTCACCCAAACAACCCGCCTAAAGATGGTGGACGACATGATTGATGTCATGTTGCATGGGATCAAACGCTAGTTTTTTTCGGTTGCCAACCTAACGAACTTTAGTTTAACTGAGGAGCTACTGATGAAATTCCCGCCGATTAGCGCCAACAACCTCAACGACCAACGGATGAGCTTCCCAGAGGATTTTGAGGGCAAGTGGAATGTGGTCTTAATCGCCTTTGACCAATGGCACCAGAACGACGTAAACACTTGGCTGCCGTTCTTAAATCAGGTTGTGGAATCCAACCCACAGGTAGCCTTCTACGAAATTCCAACCGTCAATCGTGCGCCAGTGTTACAGCGCATCTGGCTAGACGCCGTGATGAAGGCGGGCATCCCAGACCGCCCCACCCGCCACCGCACTGTCACCATCTGGGTAGACATCCCCGCGTTTCTGGCGCAACTTCAGCTACCCGACGC
Organism: Phototrophicaceae bacterium; assembly: GCA_049318725.1. Lineage (GTDB taxonomy): Bacteria > Chloroflexota > Anaerolineae > Aggregatilineales > Phototrophicaceae > CAIRDJ01. The sequence goes on from JBMOFU010000043.1 coordinate 2,813, forward strand.
CCGCCGCATTTATGTGTTGCTGGTCAGCCAAGCAGGTGAAATCCTTTGGCAGACGGAAGGCCGCTACAGCGTTGAAAAAGGCGCGTTGCTTGCCGCACACATCCCGCAAACCACCCAAGCCTAACCTTTAGTTATCCGCAAAAGAGAGACGAACGCCTGATGGATCGCACGATCATTGCAGAAAATTTAGTCAAGCAGTATGACAAAGGCTTCCGCGCCGTAGATGGGGTATCGTTCCGCGTGGAATCTGGCGAAGTATTCGGCTTTTTGGGGCCGAACGGCGCAGGCAAATCCACAGTAGTGACAATGCTCACCACGCTTGGCCTCCCCACAGAAGGCCGCGCGCTGGTCGGCGGCTACGATATTGTCAAAGACGCCCAAGCCGTGCGGCGGATTGCCGGGGTTGCCCTGCAAGAGATTGGGATTGACCCGATGATGAAGTCGCTTGAATTGCTCACCATTCAAGCGCAATTGTTCGGGATGAGCCGTAAAACCGCCCGTCAACGCGCCGATGAACTGCTCCAGATTGTTAAACTCAGCGAATTTACCGACCGTCCAGTGGGCAAATACAGCGGCGGGATGCGCCGTCGGCTTGACCTTGCGTTAGCACTCGTCCATGAGCCAAGCATCTTGTTCTTGGACGAACCCACCACTGGCCTTGATCCGGCCAGCCGCCGTGACATTTGGGCAGAAGTACGCCGCTTGAACCGTGAACGCGGCATGACGATCTTCCTTACCACCCAGTACCTTGAAGAAGCAGACCTGCTGGGCGACAGAATCGCCATTATTGACAAGGGTAAAATCGTGGCCGAAGGCAAGCCGAATGACCTCAAGGCGGCCATTGGGAATGAATCCATCAACTTGACGTTTGAAAGCCCAGAAAACGCCGAACTCGCCCAGCTCATCCTGCAAGATTTGAGCAAACGCAGCCACAAAGACCGTGCTACCGTGCGCTTGTATCTGCCAGAAGCGGCCAGCGCCGTGCCTGCGGTGGTCAACCGCCTGACCGAGCGCAACATCAAACCGACTATGCTCACGCTCACACAACCGACGTTAGACGATGTGTTCCTAGAAGTCACCGGCCAGAGCTTTGAAGACGACGCCGAAGACAAAAGCGCCTAAATTCGTCATACCCGCTGCATTGATTGATCCATTACACACACCAGAGGAACGAGTTGCCTTATGACCAGCATCACCCAATCGGTACCTTTGAATCCAGCACAGGCTGAACGGCCAAAATCCATGCCTGTTTTGGGGCAAATCTTGATGATGACCAAACGTAGCCTTATTATCCAATTCCGTAGCCCGGGCGAACTGCTGCCGAGCATCTTGATTGGGGTGTTTTTCTTGTTCATCTACGATTCCGCCTTTGGCGGCACGGCACAATTCTTGCCTGCCTTGCGCGGGGTGAACTACCTTGCCTTCATCCTCCCTTTGAGTGTGATTAGCGGCGCATTGAACCCACCAGCAGGCCAACAAATGGTAAGAGACATTAAAAGCGGCTACTTTGACAAGCTGTTGCTCACGCCCATCAACCGCAGCGCCCTGCTGTTGGGGCATATTCTCTCTAGTGGGGTGGTGATTGCCCTACAAACCGCGTTGATCGTCGGTGTGGCGCTCTTGCGTGGCCTAGAATCGGTCACGGGCGGGTGGGGCTTGTTGGCGTTGATTGCGCTTGCGGTTGTAGTGGGGATGGGCTTTAGCGGCTTCACAGTCGGGATTGCGCTACGAACGGGCAGCCCCGCCGCCGCACAAGGCGCGTCGTTGATCTTCTTCCCGCTCTCGTTCTTGACCAGCGCTTACTTCCCGCTGGAATATTTAGACGGTTGGCTGCAAACCGCCGCCCGCTTGAACCCCATCACCTATCTGTTGGATGCCACGCGGGTGGTGTTGATTGAAGGTTGGATTTGGAACGACATTTGGCCGGGCTTAATCGCTTGTGTGGGATTAACGGTCATCCCGTTCTTGTTCGCCCTGTGGAGTTTGTACGAGCGGAGCAAACAGCGCTAACTAAAATAGCACGCAGGGGCGTAGCACTACGCCCCTGCATAACAACTTGAAGGTTACACCTCGTGACCGTTGCCGTTGACGGGCAGGTCAGGAGCAACAATCACTTCACCCTCTAAAACGTCTTCTTCTTCCGCTGCGGCATCGAGCAGGGTAATTCCCGCGATTCTGTCCCCGCCGCCCAAGTGGATCAAAATCACGCCTTGCGCGCTACGCCCAGTTTCACGCACTTGGGTTAAGCTACTGCGGATCACCGTCCCTTGATCGGTAATGATGAGCAGGTCTTGTTCACGGTGAACGCTGCACAACGCCACCACATTGCCGGTTTTCTCAGAGCGGTTGACCGTCTTAATGCCGCTCCCGTAACGCTGTTGGGTACGGTATTCTTCGGTGGGGGTGAGCTTGCCCATCCCGCGCTCTGTGACGACCAGAATATGCGTATCTTCTGGGCGGATGCTATCCATGCTGACGATAATATCGCCTTCATCCAATTTCAGACCGTTGACGCCCGCCGCAGGCCGCCCCATCACACGCACATCGCCTTCACTGAAGCGGATAGACATCCCCTGTTGTGATGCCATGATAATATCTTGTTCGCCGTTGGTATACTTCACCCAACCGAGTGTATCGCCATCTTCTAGGCGAATGGCAATTAGCCCGCTAGGACGCACTGCCGCAAATTCACTTAACTCCACGCGCTTGATCCGCCCGGCAACGGTTGCCATGACGAAGTAGCCTTCGCGCTTGAAATCCCGTGCAGGCAACACTGCCGTCACGCGCTCGTCCATTTCCATCGTCAAAATGGACTGAATCAAGATGCCCTTTGCGGCACGCCCGGCCACTGGGATATTCCATGCGATTTCGCTGTAGACCTTGCCCTTGTCGGTAAAGAACAAAATCGTATCGTGGGTGTTGCAATAAAAAATTTCTGACAGGCCGTCTTCATCACGGGTCGTCATGCCAATGACGCCCTTGCCACCGCGTCGTTGTGCGCGGTATTCCGACGCCAACACCCGCTTGACGTAGCCGTTGCGGGTCAGGGTAACGATGATGTCTTCTTCGTCAATCAGTTCAGAATCTTCAAGGTTGGCGCGCTCGTAGCTCATCGTGGTACGGCGGACATCGCCGTAATCGAGGCTCATTTGCGTGACATCTTCACGGATGACGGACAAAATCTTGGCAGGCGACGCCAACAACGCCTCAAGGTAGTTCATGCGTTCACGCACCACTTGATGTTCCTCACGCAGCTTGACCTGTTCCAGTGCCGCCAAACGGCGTAATTGCATTTCAAGGATGGCATTGGCCTGCGTTTCAGTCAGATCAAAGCGGTTGACCAAATTAAGGCGGGCGGTTTCAGTATCTTGGGCGTTGCGGATCGTCTGGATGATCGCTTCAACGTTGTCAAGGGCTTTAATCAGCCCTTCTAAGATATGTGAGCGCGCACGCAGTTTGCCCAACTCATATTCAGAGCGGCGTACAATGACCTCATAGCGATGGTCAATGTAGATTTTAATCGCCTTCTTGATGCTCAACAGGCGCGGCTCACCGTTGACCAGCGCCAGCATCTGAATCCCGAAGGTGCTTTGTAGTTGCGTATACTTAAACATGCGGTTGATGACCGTCAACACCTGCGCGCCGCGCTTTAGCTCAATCACCAAACGCATCCCGTCACGGTCAGATTCATCACGCAGGTCACGAATCCCCTCTAGGCGCCCTTCGCGCACCAGTGAGGCAATCCGCTCAATGATGGTAGATTTGCTGACTTGATAGGGAATTTCAGTAAAGACCACCAGCGGATAGTTGGTTTCTTCGGCTTCCATGTGGTAGCGCGCGCGCACAATGATCCGCCCGCGCCCGGTGGCATAGGCCTCTTTAAGCTCATCGTCGGCCAAAATCACGCCGCCAGTGGGGAAGTCTGGCCCGGTGACAAAGCGCATCATATCGTCTACGGTGATGTCTTCGTACTCATCATAGTGATCTATGATGTATTCCGTGGCAGCGGCCACTTCGCGCAAGTTATGCGGCGGGATATTAGTTGCCATCCCGACGGCGATCCCGCTGGCGCCGTTAATCAACAAATTGGGGATTCGTGCAGGCAACACCAGCGGCTCTTGCTGTTGGCCGTCGTAGTTGTCGCCAAAATCCACCGTGTTCATGTCAATATCGGCCAGCATTTCTTCGGTGATGTTCGCCATCCGTGCTTCGGTATAGCGCATCGCGGCGGGTCGGTCACCGTCTACGCTGCCGAAGTTCCCTTGCCCGTCAATGAGCATGTAGCGCAAAGAAAAGTCCTGCGCCATACGCGCCATCGAATCGTAGACGGCGCTATCGCCATGCGGATGGTACTTACCGAGTACCTCACCGACGATACGGGCGCTTTTCTTGTAGGCAGTGTTGGCACGGATGCCCATATCGTGCATGGCAAATAAAATGCGGCGGTGAACGGGCTTGAGGCCATCGCGGGCGTCGGGCAAGGCACGCGCCACGATCACGCTCATTGCGTAATCTAAATAGCTCCCGCGCATTTCTTCGTTGATGTTAACCGTGCGGATGTTTCCTAACGCCATGATCTGTGGTTGGGGTCAGGTCACGCTGAACCTGCCCCGTCTCCTTTCTTACTGGATAACGATTCGTGGCATTAAAACAGCCCGTCAAAGTTCGGCGGGCTGTTGTCTCATTTTAAGGCCGTCATTCACCCAAAGGGTCAGCGTGATTTGCACGAAATCCATATCTTGTATACGGGCGAATTTGCTTTTATCATGCTTTAAATCTTATCACAACTTGGTATTTTTAGCGAGTGTAGAACGGGGTTTTATCCCACCTGATTTGGGATATTTTGGGATATTTTTGGTGTGAATGGGGGGCTATGGCAAGGATAGTTGCACTGCTGATTTACGCGCTATGGGTGGCGATGCAAGCAGCACCGCAAACTCTCACCCCTCAAGCGGCCTATGCCCTGTGTGGGAGTAAATGCCGCTATCCAGCAGTGATGCAGGCGGCGCTGTCCCAACTTTACCGTATAGAGGATCCGCAAGGGTTAGCCGCACGCGCACGCTTAGATAAATACGTAACAGCACTTGACGGGCGCCCGCGTGAACAGGCCGTTGGGTATCTGGGGCAGGCACAAATTTATGCCCTCACCTTTGACTACAACCACGCCATTGAGAGCATTCAAACCGCGCTGATGCTTGAGGTTGAGCATCCCCCGCTGCAAGCGTTGCTCTACACGCGCTTGGGAGATTACACCCTATACCTGTATGAATGGGACGCGGCCTTAGACGCCTATAACACCGCTATTGCGTTGGATGAAACCTTGCCAGAGGCCACCCTTGCCCGCGCCCGCCTGTATGTGATCCAGTTGGACTATGCGCGGGCAATCCCCGACTATGAGCGCTACCTTGCAGGCGTAGCCGATACGCAAGACACTACAGCCGTTCAACGCGAGCTTGTGCAAGCCCAAGCCGTGATGAACGCCCTTGCTAAGCCTTAGGCGAAGCTGTTACGCGCAATGAGGATAATCGCGGCCAACGCCACCACATTCAGCAAAATGAAAAAGGCCACAATCACAAACTGCACGGGTGAAAAGCCCATAATCCCCGCCGGGCGTGACGGTTTATCATTGGGGAGTGATTTTCCATCCGGATTAAAATCCCCATCCCCAAAACCATCATCGTCATCGTCCTTAAAACCGGAACGCAGATCGTCCATATCGCTCATGGTTCACCCTCCCTAAAAGGTCGCATAGACTGCTGAAAACACCTGCCTGTAGCATAGCCACACTTGGCGTGCTTGTCAATTTGCCCGCCGCCAAGTGCCGTCTACCAAACGGAAGATGACTTCCTGCTGTGCGCCTTCGGCCAAGATCACCGCCCGTAGTGCGCTGACGGCATCGGGCTGCGGCTCAGATTGCACCGAAAGCACCGATTCCACTGTAACCGCCTGCCCTGCCTCTAGGCGCGTATACGCAAGGGAAGCCACATTCGGCAAGTTCAAATCATAGAGCGCTAAAAAGTTCGTCTGGTCGCGGCGTAACAGCAATTCGGCCTCAAGGTCTAAGCGCCACTGGAGGTAATCACGCCAATCTACCTCAAGCTGATCTATCCCGCCCAAGCCCGCCGCCGCACTCAATACGCGAATATCACCGCCGCCAGCAGCCAACGCCAGCGCATTGTTCAACGGGTCGCGGCCATAACGGGTAAAATAGCTCCCCATCAAGTAACTTTGTGTGTCTAGCTGGATAAATTCCCCTATCAACCAGCGTTGCACCGCCGTCCGTAAGTAGTAGGCGTCAGAAATGGCAGGTGGCTGCACGTTAGTGGACGCTTGGCTCAACAGCCGTTGGGCAATGCGCTCTGCAATTTGGGTTTTCAGCGGCAAATCCAACGGGCGGTCAGCCCGCGCCCGTGCCACATAGGGCGAAGGCACTTGCAACAACCACGGATTCACACCGCTCCAGTCTGTGACCAAGCCCGCACGCGGGATGATCTCTATGGCAATGTCTGGCAACGTGCCACAGATCAACGTTTGACACCCGACCTGTAACCAGTGCGTCAATTCATCGGCCAATGATTGCGCCACTGCTGCATCTACGCTTTGATAACGGATGCTAAAGCCTTGCCCGTTGAGCGTGTCTAGTTGCCCCCAAAAGGTGTAATCTGGCGGCACATGCCGCCACCCGTCAGGGATCGTGTCTAGGTCATCACCATCTTCAAGGTAATGCCAGTAAAACCACGTTTGGACATACGGCACACCGTCAATGATTTCTTCAACTTGCACCCGCCCGCGTGTGTCGTCAATCTCGACGGCAATCACGCTCCCCGTCAGTTGCACATCGCGGTTTTGCTTCAACTCTTGATAGCTGTTGAAGGTGATCGCTTGCACCTGCGCCCATTCTTCGCTGGCACTCCGCTGCACATTGAGGAAGGCGCTACGGTCTGCACTGCGGAGCGTGGCAACTTCCGCAGTGACGGTATCGGTCAAGGCGAGTTCAATTTCGGTGTTGACCTGCTCTAAACGCCACATGACCAGTTGGTAGATGCCGACAAAGCACCCCAACACCAGCAGCACCCCGATAAACAGCCTAAATTGCGCCCGCCGCCGCAGTTGACGGGCAAGCGGGTCTTCTTTGCCCTGCTTGACGCTGGACTGTTCAGATTCGATTTCCCAGTCAAGGCGGGCGCTCATGGAGCATTCCCCGCGCTATGTAGGGTCACATCACCCGCGTACATCGCCTGTTCGCGGCCATCGGTAAAGCGCACGATCAACGCACCGTCAGATGCCACACGCGCCGCCACCCCGTGATAGGTCACATCAACGGCGTATAGCGTAATCGGCTGGCCGATAAAGGAGATTGCCGCTTGATAGCTGTTGAGCAAAGCGGCACTGCCCAATTGCCCTAGCCAATGCTCCAAACGGAACAAGATCACCGACAAGAGCGCAGTACGCTCTACAGGGCGCTGTAACGCGGCCTCTAGCGATGTCGCGCTGGCCTCTAGCGCCGTCCCCGCAAATCCGTTGCGGACGTTAACGCCGATCCCCAAAACGACCCCACGCGCCACGTTATCGCTGTCGCGGGCGATCTCTGGCAAAATCCCACAGATTTTGCGCTCGCCTAACAACACATCGTTCGGCCATTTGAGGGTGACATCTTCCGCCCCCAAGACTTTGACCGCCTCTTGAATGGCAAGCGCCGCCGCCATATTGACTTGCGGCAGGTGGGCGATGTCTGGGTACAAAATCACAGAAACCGCCAGCGCCGTTTGCGGTGGGGTGTACCATGTGCGGCCAAAGCGCCCGCGCCCATGTGTTTGCTCATCGGCCACAACAACTGATCCGTTGGGCGCGCCTGCCAGCAACCACTCGGTTGCCGCGTCGTTTGTACTGCCGATGCTGTCGTAATAGCGCACTGAACGCGGTGAGAGTGCCAACGTTAATTGATCTGAAGATAAGGACATTGAATGATCCTCACAGTTTTAGGTGTATTGTATCATGCGCGCTAGGCGGCTAAAACGCTCGGTCGTGGGATCAGTGCTATAATGCGCGGCATCTTTTGGCAAATGATGTTATGAGGGCATGACCTGTGCAATGGCTATCGAACTGGAATAAACACGATTGGGGCTGGTGGATTGCGCTATGCCTCCCCTTGATCGGAATTTTGCCAAGCGTCAGCACGGGGATTATGGACGCCGCCGACGCCCCGCTCCACGTCCAGCGTATTCACGCGATGTCCGTGATGTTGGCGCAGGGCGAGCTTTATCCCCGCTGGATTACATGGTTTCACTTGGGGTTCGGCTACCCGATTTTCAACTTCTATCCGCCCGCGGTGTTTTGGCTAGGGGGGTGCTTGGTCAACTTAGGTTTCACCCCCATCACTGCCTTTCATGCGGTGGCTGCCGTTGCATGGATGCTCGGCAGTGTGGGGATGTATGGGCTGGCACGCGAATTCATCCCGCCGAGCGGCGCGCTAGTGGCCGCTGCCCTGTGGAGCTATGCCCCCTCACGACTATATGAGGTGTGGTTTCAAGGCAGTTTGCCGCAAGCGTTTGCCGCTGCATGGATTCCATTGCTGTTCTATGGGATGGTTCGTGCGGCGCGTGTTCCGTCGCGGCGCTCTAGCGCGCTGGTGGCAATAGCACTGTTCGGCTTGGTGATGTCTCATCAACCGATGACCTTTATCACTGCGCTGTTTGCCGCGCCCGTGTCGCTGCTGCTGATTGTGGCAGAATCCCGCCATGCGGGGGGATTTTGGCGGCGGGCATTGGCCGTCTATGGCGGTTTAACGCTCGGCGCAGCACTGTCGGCCATCTTCCTGTTGCCGTTGTTCTTAGAGTTGCGCTATGTCGCGGCGGTCAGCGGCACGGATGATGTCATCCCCTACCTGCAGAGCAATTTCTTGCGTTGGCGACAAGTGTTTGATGTAGTTTTTCCGTTAGATCGAACCGACCTACGGCAAGACTTCCCGACAACGCTAGGGCTATGGGGCGGAATCTTGTTCGCGCTAGGGATTGCCGTCTTTGCGTGGCAACGGCGCTGGGGAATCTTACTAGGGTTAACGGTTGCGCTCTGCTTCAGCGTCTTTATGCTGCTGGCGCCGTCGCTCCCCTTGTGGATTGCGCTCCCCTACTTCGATCAATTGCGCTTCCCGGCGCGCTTTTTGCGGATCAGTGTCGTATGGTTGGCGCTTGGCGGGGGGGCAAGCATCTTATGGATTCCGTCACGTTGGCGGGGTGGGGTGAGCTTTGGCTTAATTACCGCTTGTATAGCGGTCAGTTTGCCGTTGGTTGTGCCGTCACAATCGTTTCTGCACAGCAACGAGTTTTCAGCACGGGCAGAGGTTCAGTTTGAGTCGGAAAATATCACCTTAGGCACGACCAGCTACAACGAATTTAACCCCATCTGGGGGGAAACTATCCCGATCAGTCCCCCGCCAGACCTTGACCGCTACGCCGAATCCGCTACCCAACTTAACATTTATCAAGAGCGCTACCCGCATGAGTGGCTCAACGAAAATACATTGCGGGTCACACTTGATGCGCCCCAAACGGTCATGATCCGCCAGTTTTACTATCCGGGATGGGTCGCCACGCTCAACGGCGAACCGGCAAACATCTATCCCGAAGCGCAAGAAGGCATGATCGCGCTGGATTTGCCTGCGGGCGAGCATACCATGACTTATCGCTATGTGGGAACATGGTCACAACGGCTTGGCACAGCCATCACACTTGTGGCGTTGGGCATCGTTGCCCTACTGAGCGTATGGGGGGCAAAGCCATCAGCACCACAGGCGAATGTGATCGGTTGGCGGATTGGGCTTACAACAGTCATCGGGATTATGACCTTTGCGCTGCTCAACCGCTTCGTAATCCAGCCGTATACAGGGTGGTTTCGCACAGCATCGCCAGCGGATGCACCGCGCTACATGGGCAAGGCCCTGCGTGCGCCGTTTGGCGATGCTATGGAATTGTTAGGCTACACGCTCTATGACACAGGGATCAACCATAGCACCCCGTTAGACGTTGTGCTGTACTGGCATCCGTTGCGTGATCTTGCCGGAGAGGGCTACTATCCAGTCGTCCAGCTTGTACCGTTACAGATTACCGAAGCGTGGGCAGTCAGCCAGCCCTACTTCCCCGGCGGCGGCCATACGGACTTCCCCGAAAACGGCTATACTCCTGCGCGCTTCACCTCAGACCCGCACACCTTGCGGCTGTTCGACCACATCACGGGAGAACGTGAAGGGCAAATCATGGTGCAACTGTTTTCGAGCGCTACAGGCCGCCCGCTCACCCTTCCAGACGGCTCTGACCGCATCTTGTTACCAGAGCGCATCCGCGTGCGCTAGGGCTGACGATACACACAGTAGGCCAGCCAGCGCCGTAAAGCGCTTACGCTTGGGGGCGCTTGGCTACAATCTGGGATGGTCACGGGTAACAGCGTGAGCGCATCATCCCCCAACGGATCAAGGCGGTTGGGCAAGGCAACCCGCTCGCCAGTGATCGGTTGATACCAACCCACCTTGAGCGTATACGCGCCGGGCGGCAACCCTTGTGCGACAAGATCATAGGCGTGGGTCGTGACAAAGTATTCCCCGCGCTCAAGGTAACGGGTCGCCAACAGCGGCGGGGCATCGTTTTGATAGGCCAAGTTCCCTTCGGCATCCGTCAGGTGAACGAACACCGTAAAGTTATCGGCCATGCGGCGGCTGGCACGCCAAAGCAAGGTCAATTCGCCTTTGGAGTCAATGTTCGCGCCACGCAACACAAATTCACGGCCAAACGGCACAGGCTGTATGCGGGCAAACGCCGTCGTATTGACGGGTAACGTCCCGGCAAAGCCGCCTAAATCTAAGATCACACTTTGGAGCGGGTCGCCTGCGGCGTCGGTGGGGTTCATGTAGGTACGGCTAGGGTAATCCCACCAGCCGACCTGCGCCCGCAAATTGAACTGCCCAGCATAGCGCGGCGGCAAGGGGATCGCGTAGGTGTCGGGGTAGATCGCCCCTTCTTGCCATGTGGACGTTTGCAGTGTGCCACCGCCGGGATAGCTGTTCACAGCACCAATGGCGCGGCCTTCGTTTTCCAGCGCAGTAACAAACATCGAAAGGTCGCTGCTAGACGGTTCCGCAACGCGCCAATAGAGGGTAATCGGCACCGATTCGCCCGGCTGGTAGCGGCGGTCTACCGCACGATAACCGAGCAATTCGACATCGCCAAAGCGGGCATAAGCGGGGCGGGCATCGGCAGGGAGCGCCTGAATCGGGCGCGGCGGGGTGTATGCCGTGCGAATCGAGAAAATTGGGATGAGCAGGGCAACGATCCCCCACACGGCCAACGCTGCAATCACTGCATAATTCTTAAAGCGGCTGGGGACTATATAGAGCAGGCCGCTGGTCAACAACGGCGTACTGGCCGCAATGAACGGGAACAGCAAACGCCCCTGTGACGCATAAGTTTGCGCCGTCCAAGAGAGCAACGTCAACGACGCGATGAACAGCGTACCGCCGAAAATCAGCACCCCCAACAGCCAATGGGCGTGCATTCGGTCTATAAGGTCGCTAGAGCGCGCGCCATTGCGATAGAGGTAGATCATATCCGGCACGATTCGATATAGCGCCCACCCTAGCCCAAGCACTGCCAACAGGGTCACTGCATCCATAATCGGGTAAAAGCCGCGCCACGTTAGCACGTTCACCCCACCGAATACGCCCCAATAGGTCGCACGGAAGCCTTCTGCTTCATTGAGCAACGTCAACGCCGTGAACGGCTCTTGGCGCACCCCCGCGATTTCGGCCATCGTGTGCGTGCCGAACAGTTCACCGTAGAGCATCCAATTACGGGCATACCACCACCCCGCGATTGCCCCCCACGCAACCACCACCGCCACTGTGAGCGTGATAAATCCGCGTCGGGCGTCATCGCGGCGATACAGGTAATAGCCAACGCCCAACATCACAGGCAAGACGATATTGCCGCTGAGTTTGCTCAAGCCCGCCAACGCGCCGATCAACGCCAGCAACACGCTACGCCACCCACGAAAGCCCCACCAGCCCATTTCGCTGATCTGCCACAGGGCAAGGCTACACAGCGCAATCACCAGCGTGTCGTTGTTGACCGACGCTGTAATGAACAGGAACATCGGGTTAAACACGGCAAATCCCGTCGTGAAGATGGCAAACCGCCGTCCACTGAGCGCTAACGATGTGCCGTACACGCCGATTAAGGTCACAACCCCTAAACCGATGCCCAACACGCGCAGGCTGTACACCGCCAGTTCAGTCCCCTGTAACGGCCACTGGAGCGGGCGATGCAGCACGATATTCTTGTTGCCGACTGCTCCCGGAATCCCGACCAGCGCGTGTGGATTCGGTTGGCTGAGGGTGGCAAAATCGTTGCGGTCTATCCCCTGCACGAGTAGCGCCGCCAAGATGTAGTAGAGCGGCGGCTGGCTCCCCTCTTGGCGATAGGCCGTTTCTGGGTTGGCTACGTCTTGGATCGGCAAAGCGCGGTTTGTGGCGAGATAGTCCACCATGCCGAAGTGCCACAACTCGTCGGACGCCTCAAAGATGGGGGTTGCCCACGCATAGAGCGCCGCCACTGCGATAAAGACGGCAATCAGCGGCAGCACAGGCATCCATTCACGGCGGAGAAAGCGGTTACGGTTCACAGGGTTTGCCCTTTCGTTCCAGACGATTATAACCTGCTGCGCCCGATCCCGCGCACGGTTAAAAGGTTGGGCGGAGCAGTTTCGCCAGCGCTTCTGCATCTTCTACTGGTCGCGCACAGTCCAGCAGCAGGTAAGCGCCCGCCTCACGCGGGCGAGCGTGTTCATAGCTGGCAAAGCGCAAATGAAAGTCGTCCACCACTTCATGGTTGCCCTGCACGACGATATGCCCAGACGCCAATACTTGCGGCGGCATGTGCGGCACATGCGCGCTGACGGCCTGCAAGAACTGGTCTACCCACTTCGGGTAGGCGATGGCGCGGCGCATGTCGTTGGGGAGTTCCTGCTCATTGCGGTTGAACAGCGCTTCCCACAATACGGCAAAGGTCGGGTCGCTGTTGTAGACGAACGCACGCAGCAGGTGGTCATAGCGCGGGTCGGTGGGGTCAGTCACGGCCAGATAGCGCTTGACCAGCGCGTCGTAGCTGCCGTACTGCATCTTCTGGGCGTAGCGGGTACGCGCGTCGGGCAGGTCATAGCGCATCAACATCTCATCGGCGTCAGTGTTGAAGGCGGCAAAGTCCAAGTTGAGTAGCCGTAGGGCGGCCTGTGGGGTGTTGATCTGCGGCGCGACGCCCGCATGGGCGAACATCACCCCCGCCCCTGTGACCGCGTATAACGGGAGCGATTCCAAGAAGCGGATCACATCGGCGCGGCGGTAGCCCCGTTGTGGATGGCGGTCTAGGTCGGCGATGCAGGCTTCAAAGTGCGGTGTGAATTCAATCCCCCCCTTGCTGATCGGTATGGGGAAGATATGCATAAACTCATGGTTGCCGCAGAGCATCATCACGCGGTCTGCGCCGTATTCGGCCTGTAGCGCCATCAGGTCAAGGATCATGGCAAGGCTGTGGTCGTTGGCGGTTTCGCCGTCGCTGGTGTGGATCAAGTCGCCACACAGCAGCCAACGGTCAATCGTGCCGTCACGCCGCCCAGCGATGAAGCGGTCTTTGAGGGCGGCGTAGGCGTTCCAGTGGCCGTGTAGGTCAGTGGAGGCCATCAGCACGCCGTTGGGGATTTCGATGAGTCTAGGGAAGGGCATCGGCTTCTGCATTCTAGGGTCGTCAATCGTCGGCTAGGGATTATAGCACGAGGGGCGCGTTCATTGTGATATACTCTTATCAAGAGGACGAAAAGAGGTGAGCCATGAGCGTCGCAGAGATCATGCAGCAAGTGCGCCAACTGCCCCTAGAGGCGCGTAAAGAGTTGGTCAAGCAGGTAGTAGATGAGTTAGCGATTTCCCCTAAACCCAAACGACGGATCAGCGAATTCTATGGGGTGGGCGCACATCAATATGATGGAACCGACGCGCAAGAATACGTTCGTCAATTGCGTGAAGAGTGGGATCACCGTCCATGAGGATTGTCACTGCGCTTAGACCCCTAAGACTCTTGTGCATCGAAACAGCCCCATACATCTATTTTGTTGAGAAGCAGCCGATTTACGGCCCTAAAATGCGTGCGGTCTTTGAGCAAGTGGAAATTCAGGGGATTGAAGTTGTTAGTTCCGTTTTAACTTTGACTGAGGTCTTGGTGAAGCCACTGCGGGAATCTGACACACAATTAGAGTTGAATTATCGTGAATTACTAACGACAACCGACCTGATTCATTTGCTCCCCGTTAGCGTGCCAATTGCCAACCGCGCAGCAGATTTGCGCGCCCGTTACAACCTAAAAACCCCCGATGCGGTTCACATTGCCACCGCAATAGAGCATGGTAGTGACGCCTTTTTGACCAACGACAAGGCGTTAGCACGTATAACCGAAGTGCGTGTGATCGTGCTGGATGACCTTGAACTAGACAACCCTGCTAACGATTAACGCCCCTCACCCTGTATACAACACATCTTCCCCCCACCGTTCTGGATTCAGCACCACATACGCCCGTATAACATCGTATTCGGCCTGATTGCGGAGGATGCGTTCATGATAATTCCGTTGCCAGATGGGGTCATCGGCGGCATGGGCGGATTGACGGATGCGTTTGGTAACAATGGATTTGAATTGTCCAATAATTGCGCCCAATGACCCGGCGATTAAACGTGGGGGATTGGTGGGTGTAACGGCGTTGAACGGTGTATCGGGCGCGGGCGTAGGGGCGACCCGGCGGGTCGCCCCTACAACATCCGTCATCGCGTGACCAACGCCATCACCCATATTGGCGTTACCGCTGTGTTCGGTAATCACCAATATCCCGTGAAAATGATTCGGCATGACCACAAAGGCGTCCAATTCAACATACGAACGGATCGCGGCGGTTTTTTCCCATTCATCGGCCACAATATCCCCCCACGCATTGCGGATCATCCCCCCATTGCGGATTTGCCCAAACGTGTGCGCCCGTTGATGGGTGCAAATCGTGACGAAATACGCGCCTTCCGCACGATAATCGTAATCCCGCAGGCGGATGGAACGCCGATGAAAACGCGGTGTGTCGGTCATGGGATGCCCCCGAATGGAATATATGCGAACGATGATACACGATTGCACGAATTTTGCGGATTGTAGGGGCGACCCGGCGGGTCACCCCTACGGTGGATTACGATTCCGGCGCGTCACCCCCATCATTGCCCCAACCCACGGATTGCCCGATTCCGGCGCGCCACCCCCACCATTGCCCCGACCCGCGGATTGCACGGATTCGTTCACCGTAGGGGCATGATGCATCATGCCCCTACAACCGGATACCACCCTGCCCCCCGCGATTTTCAAAATTGACCGCTTCG
>JBMOFU010000044.1:0-18187 GCA_049318725.1 Phototrophicaceae bacterium
GAAGGCGATTTTGGCAGCGGCTGGTTGCCCGCCTTTGCCATTGAAGAAGATTACTTGATCCTCAGCTTAAGCGAAGGTAGCGCAACCGGTGGCAGCAATGTGCCGCTTTCTGCATTGACCTTTGCGAGCGGCGGCGCAGATCGTGGTTGTGCCAACGGCGTAGATAGCGGGATCATCGTCCAAACGCCCGCTTCGCTTGCCACGCTAGAGGTTAACGGGCTAGGCTTGACCTTTGCCCCCAATAGTACGCTCTACGCGCAAGCCCTGCCCAATGCCACCTTAGACCTGTACGTCTTAGAGGGGGGGCTAGAAGCGAACTTCCAAGACGAACGCTTCCCGGTCGCGGCAGGCCAAGTGTTGAGCGCCCCGGTTGACCTGCAAGCGTTGGTGAGCGCTGCACCTTTAGCGCCAGTGGCCTACGCTGCGGATAAAGTCACACCGTTGAACATCACGATTAGCGCCCTGCCGCGCTTTATGGTCATCGTCCCCGGTTCAACAAACGTTGTTGCTGCTGTTCCGCCGATGGTAGCCCCTGCTGTTGCAGTGGTCGCCGTCCCAACCTTGATCCCCACGCCTGTGGTTAGCGCGCCTGTGGTCGAAGTCGCGCCGCCGACCGTTGCCCCCGAAATTGCCCCGCCCCCCGCTGAGGTGGTCGTTCAAGCGCCCGTGGTTGCCCAACCCATTACGATTGAATCCGCCAGCACGACCGCCACCTCAGAGTTTGCCAATAACATCCGCACGCGCGGAATTATCCGCGTGGGGGTGAATGGGAGCCTGCCCGCGCTTTCAGTCAACAATGGCGGCCAATATAGTGGGCTTGAACCTGCCCTCGCACAGGAATTGGTGCTGCGGCTGTTCGGAACCAACGTACAAATTGAATGGGTAGAGGTGTCTGCTCGCCAGCGTGAAACCGTGCTTGTGGACGGCAGTGTAGATGTTATGATCCGCAACTCTGAGTTGTTGCCAGAGCGCGTAACGTGGGGAGAGTGGTCAGGGACGTTCTACTTCATTGACGGCCAACGCTTAATGGTGAACGCTGCCAGCGGTATCACCGATTACCCGAACCTGAGCGGGCAGGCTGTAGGGGTACAGGCCGGTAGCCCAGCAGAAACCGTGCTGAACGATGTTGCAGCCACCTACGGCTTCACGGTTCAGCCCGTGACAGGCGTTCCGGCTGACCTGCTGAATGCCTTAGTAAACGGTCAAGTGAGCGCTATCAGCGCAGACTGGACAACCCTAGAAGCCTTGCGCGTGACGGCGGCCAATCCAGCTGATTTGGTCACCGTAGGCGAACTGCTCACCAGCGCCCCGTTTAGCATTGTCGTGCCGCCGACCCAAACCGCATGGCGCGATGATGTAGACCGTGCGCTGATTGAGGTCATCAACGACGGCACGTTGTTAGGGCTATATCAAGCCAATTTCACGGGGACGTTGCCGCCGACGATTGAGTTCATCTTCGCGCCGATTGACGGTGCGGTTGTGCCAGTTGCCCCGCCGCCACAGCAACAGGCGGCTGTACCTCCACCAGCAGACAGCCCACCCAACGTGGGGATTGACCAAATCGCCGCGCCGACGCTTGTCCCTACTGAGACGCCACTTCCAGCAGGTGCGCCGCCGATTGTCGGTGAAGTGCCAGTGACGATCTTCACGGCACAAAATCAACTCCGCACGGTGCGAATTATCCCTGAAGGCGACAGCTTCGCCTTAGAGCTAGTGCGCTTGGGCGAAGTGGTCTACACTGGGCGCTATCGTGTCAGTGAAGACCCGAATCGCTGGAACAACCCGCGCAACAGTTCCGAGTACATCAGCTTTAGCCCAACTGCCGGGGATACCTCACTGGGCTGTGGGCGTGCGCCAGACATCAGCGGCTTCTTCAACGGCGCAACCTTTGAGGGGCGCGTCGGCTGCTAAAACCACAACGGGCGAACCCTGATGGGTTCGCCCGTTATGAGTAGGGGCGTTCCATGCAACGCCCCTACAGGCCAATTTATGATTCCGTAGGGGCGCAATATATTGCGCCCCTACGCGGGGAACCTCTTTAATGCCTTGCCCTATCCTAGCGTTGGCAATTGTGCCACAACGGGTTCGGCTTGCGCTCGTGTCATCGGGTTACTGAACAGCGCGCCGTGCGGTTCCGTCCAGCGGGCAGTGGATAGTCCGCCTAAATCCCAGACATCAAAGCCGGTTTGCGTGACCAGTTCCGCGACGATGGCTTTCGCCTCGGCGTCGTCCCCGCTGATGAACGCTACAAAACGCGGATCAGCGTCCGCTGCCGAAAGGATATTCTTGTAGTAGATGTGGTTATAGGCTTTGACGGTCTTTGCCCCAACCAGCTTGGCGGCAATTTCTTCGGCGGCAGTTCCAGCGTCAACGTAACGGATCCCGTCAGCCGCATAGGGGTTTACCGCGTCTATCACGATTTTGCCCGCCATTGACCCTGCTTCTTTTAAGGCTTCATCAAGCACGCGGTACGGCGGCGCTAACAGAATCACATCCCCAAAGGCCACTGCCTCTGATGGGGTTCCCCAACGGGCGCCGTGACCGACTTCTTCGGCAAACGCCTTGAGCTTATCTTCAGAGCGCGAATAGCTAAAAAACACCTCATGCCCCGCGTTGGCGTAAATCCGCCCCAAACTCCCGCCGATGTTGCCGATGCCAATAATCCCAATCTTCATGGTTCAGGCTCCTTGCGTGATGCGCTACGTAGACAGCATAGAGCGGATTGCGCTGGCATCCCTTACCGTACAGGCGCCTATCCAAAAGGGGGGGATTTTGTGAGAAAGGCGTGTTGGATTTCCTCTAGGGCGGTGTGGGCGTTGGCCTGCTCATGGCTAGAAAGGGCTAATGCGGTGAACTCGTCTTCATCCAACACAGTGATCTGCCCTGTGGGGGAAATCGCTACGTCCAGTGCAAGGTCATTAGAGCGAACGCTATCTTCATCCCAAACGGCTGGCCGTGTCACGTTGCAGTACCAGCCCTTAAGCGCCCCTGTAACGCCGTCTGTCACCCGAAAGACGTTATACCAGCGGTCAGTGTAGAACCACTCATCGAACATATCCCCGCGCACAAACACCATATCGGGCGTGATCTGCGCCCGTTCCACCTGAAACACTGCCCGTAGATGCAGCCATGTCTCGCCTTGTGCCAAGAGTTCCCCGCTGTACGATAGTACCTTTGCGCCAAGCGCATTCTGCTTGTACACGGTGATGGGCGTCATTCAGCACGTCCTACCGTATGCACCACCAAGAGCGTCCCGTCAGTGACCGTGACGCTGGCGTGATGGGTCGTTAGCACATTGCTGATGCCGCGTGCAGGGCCGAACACCAACATTTCTTGGTGAAGCGGATAGTAAAGGTTTTGGGTCGAAATACCTTTGACACTGCCTGTGAGTGGGATCAACGAGAGCGTATCGCCTGCTTCCCCTAAAATCGTGTGTGTGCCTTCGGAAATCAGCCAGATTTCTTGGTTGCCGCTGACCAAACGGACATCACGTTCCCGCAGTTCAGGCAATGCCAACAGGTAGACGTTGGCAAAGGTCTGGTCAAGCCGCCGCCCTAATGCCCCCACCACGCGGATTCGGGTTGCGTTGGCATTAACCGCCCAACGGAAGGCCAATTCAAGGTCGGTTTCGTCTTTTTCTGGGGGATGTTTGATGATTTGCACGTACTGACGTTCTAGCGCTTGCACTTCTTCGGGGTCAAGCGAGTCTAAATCACCGATGACCACATGCGGCAAACAGCCGTAGGGGTCTTGTGCCATCCGTGCGCCACCGTCAGCGGCAATCACCAATGGGCGGTATAAAGACGCCAACGCACGCCGCACCATGATTCCATCATCTAGTGCGCCGTTGGCAAAGATCAGCGCATCCATTTCAGGGCGTCCATTTCAGCGTGTCTATGATTTAGCGCGTCTAACCTTAGCGTATCCATTGAGGGTTATCGGCTGCGCCGCCGCCACCGTTCTTTTACCTCTAACGTGCTTAGGTCTGCGGTTTCGAGGAAGTTGACAATAAAGCTGCCAAAGCGCTCATGCTCTAGCATGGGGAAGTGCCTTACCCCCGGCAGTGGGATTGGGATCATACGGTCTTCTTTGCCGTTGGTCAGGTAATCCCACACGGCTTCGTTTGGGGCAGGCGTGAGGGGGTCTTCCATGCCGTTGACCAGCACGGTTGGCATCTGTAATTGTTGCACGGTGTCTAGTATCTTGGCGGCGTCAAAGTTTTGAATGGTGTTCTTCAGGATTAAGTCGTCGGTAGCTAAGACATCGGCGTGCAGCTTTTCAAACTCAATTTCGCTGCGCTTGAAGCATCTTTCTAACATGCTTGCAAGGCGCGGTGTACCAACGCTTTCTAGTAAGTAGTTGTAATCTGTGATTTGGTCGGGGTCATCGAGCGATGCCGCTGCCACCCGTGCTGCCTCTGGATTGCGGGCAGCCATTCGCTCCAGCAAGGCTGCCCGCATCATACCTGCGCTAGGGATGGTCGCCTCTAGGTAGTCGGGCTTATTATCGCCGTTGGGGGTGCTTTCTCCCTCACCAACGAGGCGGCTAATGCGCTTGGGAACGCGGCTGGCAAGGTTGCCAATGTCGAACAGCGGCATAGACACCAACATCATGCGCGGCACACGGCGCTTTTGATTGCGAAAGGCAAATTCTGCCGCCACCATCGCCCCTAAGCCATGCCCGATAATGGCCGCCTTAGGCAGTGCCAGTTGATCCATAAATTCGTCAAGCAACAGCACATAATCTTCGATGTTGTACCGAGACGGGTTCTTGCCAGAGTCGCCAAAGCCAAACAGGTCAAGCGCATACACGCGATATTTGAGGTGCAATTGCTGTACGGTTGGGATCCAATAGCGCCATGAGCCAAGCCAGCCATGAATCAAAATAATAGGACGCCCACGCCCAAGCACCTCGTAGTGAACTAAATCACCGTTAACCTGAATCGCGCTCATATCACTTGACTACCCCGTATTGTTGCTTGAGAACTGGTTATGCCAGCCCAACCTTTTGAAGGATTTCTGCCACACTCCGCATGAGTTCATCCGGCACAAAGGGCTTTGTGATGAAATCCACCGCACCGACTTGAATCCCGACTTCGCGCTCGGCATCTCCCCCCCCTGAAAGGATCACGACCGGGATGTGTCGCAATTGTGGGTTAGCTTTCAGGGCGCGGCAAGCATCAAACCCAGTGAGTTTCGGCATCCGAACATCTAACATTACCAAGTCTGGCATCAATACTGCGGCTTGGTCTACGGCATCTTGGCCGTTTGCCACTGCGGTGATCTCATGCCCGGCGTAGCTCAGGGTAAACTGGATTAAATCTCGGATGTCGCGCTCATCCTCTGCAATTAAAATTTTTGCCATGTGTTTTCCTTGAGGGTTTCGCCTCAACCGATCAATTAAGGCTGATAGCTCGTGCTATTGCCGTAGAAATACCGCGCCGATGTTCAATCGGCAATGAAACATAGAACGTTGTTCCTACGCCTTCAGTCGAATCAAACCAGATCATCCCGCCGTGCATTTGTACCAACTCACGGGTGATGGAGAGGCCTAAGCCCGTTCCAGAAGTATTCATAATAAGGGCGTGTTCTTCATACTTGGCAAAGCGATCCCACACTTTTTCGCGGAAGTCCGCAGGGATGCCCAAACCGGTATCCTCCACCGCAAAGAGAATATTCTGTTTATCGTTTGGGTCGCGCTTTAGGGTGATGCTTATCTTACCACCAGCAACAGTGTAGTTAAAGGCGTTATCCACAATGTTGCCAACCACCTGCATCATCTTGTCACGGTCAAGCACGGCACGCGGCAAGTTGTCTTCTACGTCTACCATCACGGTCATTTCTTTGTCAAAGTGGCGGTTGCGGGCGTTGGTCAACTGGATTTCGATCACACGCGCAAGGTCAATCGGCTCTACGTTGAGCGGGCTTTCGCCCGCGTCAATTTGCGAGATGGTCAACAGGTCGTTGACTAAGGCGGTGAGGCGGTCGGCGTTGTTCTTAATCGCTTCAATGCTGGAACGTTGCGAATCGTCTAGGCCGTCGCCCAAGACCAACATCATTTCTGCATAGCCCTTGATAGGGGTGAGGGGGGTACGTAATTCATGCGAAACGCTCAATAAGAATTTGTTCTTGAGGTTCTCAACCTCTACGTCGCGTGTGACATCGCGGAAGATGCCTACCGCGCCCAAGAACTGTGCGCCGACCGTCACGGGGGACATATTGACGCTAATCACACGGTTGCCCACGTTCACGCGGTCTGCCGGGAAGACGCGCCCCGTTTGCACTTGGTCTAGCCAATCCACGATGGGGTTTGCCCACGGGCTAATTTGCGTGTTGAACTCCTCAATCAAGCTCACCAAAGAGCGCCCCATGACGCCGTTACGGTACAGCCCCAACACTGTTTCACACGCGCCGTTCATCAAGCGGATTTTGCCTTCAGCGTCCAAGAACATCACGCCGTCGGCAATACTTTGCAAAATAGCGTTGGATTTTTCTGCTTCTTCTTGCTCAGTGCGGAGTAACGTTCCAAGCCGTTCGGCCTGTTCACGGATCAAAAGGTAAAGGTCAGCGTTATTGATGGCGGAAGCGACCTGATTGGCCGCCGCAATCACAAGGTTGAGCAGTTGCTTGGGGAATGCCCCCACTTGGCGGCTCATCAAGACCAATACGCCTTGCACGTCCTCATTGGTTTCTAGCAGCACGGCCATCGCGCTATGCCACTCTGCCGCGCCGGGGATCGCCGCATTCCAGAACGGTTCCACCTGAAGGTCGTCTACGTGTAATTCATGTTCGTTTTGGATCAACCATGTGGCTAACTGTTCGGCGGGGTGTGTGGCACGGTCATCAGTGAGGATGATCGTGTTCAAGTCCAGCGACGCACGGTTATACAGGTGGTCGGTTACGGGGTCTACCAGCATAATCACCCCGTCATCGGCCTTGACCGCGCTGGCAAGCATCTGCAACGAGCGGTTTAACACCCTGTCCATATCGAGGGTGAGCGCCAACTCTGAGGTGATTTGGTAGAGCATATCCAAACGGTCACGCTCTTGCTCAAGTTCTTCGGTGCGCTCTTGTACGCGCAAGTTGAGGTCATCAGCAAGGCGTTGCACGCGCTCAAACAGCCGTGCGTTCTGGAGCGTTGCGCCCAGTTGCGTGCCGATGGTGGTCATGATGCGTTGCTCGTTCAAGCCGAAGACCCGCGTCCGCTCGGTATCGCGCACGGCCAACACCCCAAGCACGTCCTGACCAGACATCAGCGGGACGCCTAAGTAACTCTTGATGTCACCTTCGCCGTTGGTGATCCCGAGGCTGCGGCGAACGTCATCGGTGCTGAAGTAGTCGCTACCGAGCAACAGCGGGCGGCGGTTGCGGATGATGAACGATACTTCGTCTGCCCCTAAGTTACGCGGCTCAAGGTCTACCACCTGACCTTGTTGCATCGCCACTGGGAAGGTGATTTGTTGTTTGTCTTGGTTATAGAGGGCGATGTAAAGCTCTTGCGCGCCAGTCACCACAGGCAATTGATCGCGCACGACTTTTAGAATGCGGTCAATGTCAATGGTTGATGAAATCGCTTGGCTGAGGTCGTTAATCACGAACAGTTCATCCATTTGGGCAGCTGTTTCAGTGGTTAAACGCGCATTTTCAATGGCAACGGCCACTTGCGTGCCTAACGCCCGCCCTAAGCGCTGTTCACCGTCAGTAATCAAGCGGGTGGGGTTCTTGACTTCCCCCTGAATCAGCCCAATGGATTGATCGCGCACCACCAGTGGCACAAAAATGCGTGAGCTATCGCCCTGTAGGGCTAACTCGCGCAGTTCGATGTTGTCTTGGGCGTCGTTCAACACCCGCGAAACGACAATCACTTCACGATGGCGCAGGGCGTGCATCCGCTGTGGATATTGTTTGAGGTCAATGCGCGTGCCACGCGGACTAATGCGGTCTGGGTTGCCTTCACGGTTGATGTCAATTTGCACTTCCAGCACGTTTTCGAGGTCATCCCAGAGCATGATCGCGCAGTCGTCCATATCCAGCGAAGTCAAGAATAGGTCTGCCACGCGCTTAAAGACTTGCTCTAGGTCAAGCGTCAACGTGGTGGATTGGGCGGCATCCAAGAGGGTTTCAAGCTCACGGTTGCGGATGGTGCTTTCTTCCAGTTGGTTGACGTTTTGAATGGCGATGGCGGCTTGGTTGGCGATGATCGTCGCAATTTCTAGCGTTTCTGGGCTGATGTCTAGCGGGCGGTTGCGGCTTTCGATCTCAAAGGCACCGATTAAGCGCGTGGCTGAAAGCATCGGGATTAAGATGTAATCTAGTACGCCCAAGCTCAATACTGCGTCGTTGACATCATCGGGCAAGTCTACGGGCATCATGCGCCGTTCATGGCTGTAGACCAATGCTTGGCTGTTTTCCATCACGTAGCGGTAGGTCAGTTGTTGCAATAACCGGAACTGTTGTGTTGGGGTGTTTTCTCCACGCGGCACGTCTACGACGACCCGCCCAACTTCCATATTGCTGTCAAACTGCACCGCCCGCGAAGATTCTGCCTTTAGTGCGTTGACAATCTCGGTGAGGGCAACTTCAAAAATTGTTTCGGTGTCTACCGACTGGACTAGCGCCAGCGATACGCGGTTGAGGATGCTTAAGCGCTCTGTGCGGGAAGCGGTTTCGGTATACAAGTCTGCGTTGGTGATGGCTGATGCCACTTGGTTGGCAAACGCCAGCGCCGCTTGCTCCGATTGCGCGGTGTAAAACTTCGCATCAGACTTAGCAATGGTCATCATCCCAACGACGACATTTTGGTTGATGAGCGGTACGCCTAGCCAGCTTTGGGCTTCGTTGTCGCCTGGGAGCGAGTATTGACGACGCGACAGATAGCGGGGGAGGTCATCAATCCGCACTACGCCCTGCGTTTCAATCACTTGGCGCATACGGTCAATTTGTTGCAACTCTACTTCTAGCGGCGGTGACATCAACATGGGGACGCCGCGTGCGCCGACCAATTGCATCGTTTCGTAAGCGGTACGGCGCCAAAGGGTCATCTTGTCGTAGGCAACCACATCTTGCATGGCGTCTAGCGCCAGCGCAATCACTTGGTCACGTTGCAACGTCCCCGTGATTTGGCTGGAAGCGCGCGTCAAGGCGGTAAGCTGGTTGGCACGGGCTTCAATGGTCGCTTGAAGTTGTGCGCGCTCGGTTACGTCTTCTAGCAAGACGACCGCGCCGCTGACTGCTGTGCTTGACCCTAATAGCGGATAAATGTAGAAGTTCTGCACTATGTCTGGGATATTTTCACGCTTAGAACGTTCTTCAAGGATGCGGATTGGCTCAGCAGACTGTAAAACAGTGCGAATCGGCTCATCCAGAATATCGGCAAGGTGGGGACTATAGGCGCGGATCGGCTGACGGCCTTCAACATCCCAGCCGTACTCATCGGCAATATAGCCGTTGGCAGAAAATACCGCGCCGTTTACGTCCACCACCACAATCCCTTGCTGGATGGATTCCAACACGGATTCGTTGAACAGTTGCAAGTTAACCGCTTGGTCAAACAAGCGCGCATTTTGCACCGCCACCGCCGTGACCTGTACCACACGGCTAATCAGCGCACGGTAGTCATTATAGTCAAAGGTGCGTTCATTGCTGCCAAAGTGGATTGTCCCAAGCGTTTGCCCCAGCGCGAATAGTGGCAATACCATTGAAAAGCGCTCCCCGCCAGACTGCCACTCGGCCAGATCACTGAAAGCGGGGATTTCATCGCTTGCCACATAGAAGGCTTCCGTCCTGCTGTTTAAGCTATAGCCTATTGCAGTTTGGGTCACATCCACTTGTTTTTGTTCTTGCACCATCACGGTGCCGTCGCTGGCAAGTTGAACGCTATAGACATCTACCAACAAGCCATCTGGCGCACGCAAGGCAACACTGACTTGAGAGAACGGCGCAAGCCGCAAGGCGCTGTAGCCGACAGCCTCTACGATTTCGGCAATGTTCAGCGTCCGTGCAACTTGCTCCAACATTTCATTCAAGCGCGATTCTAACTCGGCGTTGCGGACGCTTGCCAAATACAGGCGGTTGTTTTCAATCGTCGTAGAGGCTTGATGGGCGAAGATTTCGAGGATTTCTAGCTTAGAGCGGTCTGGTCGGCGGTTGTCTTGGGGGCGGTCTAGGCTGATTAAGCCCAACAGTTGCCCTGCGCCGCCTGCGCCCGCAATGGGAACCAACAGCATGTCGCCGTCATGCCAAAAGTCAGGGCCTGCGGCGTACATAGAGCGGTTGCCCAAGAAAGATGTGCCTAGCGCCTCTAATCCCTTGACGGGCAAGAACATCAGTTTTTCGAGCGGGAAAAAGTAAGACTCGTTAGAGATCAAGAATTCGGGCATGAATAGCTTTTGTAGCTCATCCAACGATATGACAAACTGTTTGCTGCGCTCAAATTCATCCACTGGCAGGCCGGCCTGTGTCACGCGCCGTAGCGTATTGCTTTGCGCGTCTGCCATAGCGATGACCACGACATCAAAGCCCACGCTTTGTACAATGCTGTAGGCAATGGCTTCAAGCATCATGCTCTGTTCAACGTTGGTCTGGAGCATTTGCCCTAGCTCAAAGATTTGGTTCAGTTGCTCTACCCGTTGGCGTAATGCGCGGCTACGTTCCAGTTGTTCGTAGTAGCGGGCGGCGTTGCCAAACCCTAGCGAGGCCTTGGCGGCCATCGTTTTCAAGAAGGCCACCCCACGCACATCAAACAGGCCAACCCGTTGGTCATGCAGGTGTAATACCCCAACGATCACGTTGGCATACTCAAAGGGGATCGCCACCGCAGAGGCGGCGTTGGCGGGTTGCGGCTTGAGCGGTTCGCCAGCATAGTCCATCACCAGCACAGCATCATTACGCACTGCGGCGTCACGCTCAATATCGGCTAGGCCGCTGAATAGAATCGTTTCTCCAACGCGGTAAGAAAGCTGCTCCGACGATTGCCGATCCCATCCTTCTACGGTGCGGAGCATGGCAACCGTACAGCCTTGCGCGTCGGTGGCGGCAATCACCTGTTGACGCAACCGCTCCAAAATCGTGTTAATTTCAAAGGTTTCTGTCAGCACACGGCTGATGTTAGAAATCGCGTCCAGTTCTTTCTCGCGGCGGTCAAGGTCGCTACCGACCTGCTCAAACAGCCGTACGCGGTCTACTGTGGTGGAAAACTGCGCGGCGACGTTGCTCAACAGTGCAAGGTCTGTGTCGGTATATGGGCCGCTGGTGCGGTTGCCAATCCCTAATTCGCCAAGCGTGCGGTCACCAATCGAAAGCGGCACCACAACCATTTGGCGCAACTTGAGGCGGTTAATCGTCTCTTGATAGATCATATTGGTCTTGAGGTTGGCTGTATCTTGTACAATCAGCGGCTTGGCAGTATTGGCGACCAAATCGTAAAAGTCGGCGTGATGACGGCTAAAGCGCAAGGGTGCGTCAAGTTCTACGCCAAAGATGGCGCGTGGGGCAACCGTCAGGCTGCTATTGCCTGCATCGAACAGCCCTAAGAACACCACACCGCTTTCGACCAATTGCGCCACTTCAGAAAGGATCGGCGCAAGCGATTCTTCTAGCGTGACCAAATTCCCAGAGCGTTCTGCGATCAAGCGTAACCGATCGGCTTCATTGGCGCGGCGGCGCACCACGCGCACAAGGCGGGCATTTTCAATAATCGCGGCGGCCTGCGTCGCAAAGATCATCAACAGGCGGGCGTCATTGTCGTTAAAATCTGCCCCGCTGATTTTGTTAGACACCTGAATCACACCGAGCTTGCGCCCACCAGCGCTGAGGGACGCAATGAGGGTTTTTTCCACCCCGACGCCTTCCGCCATCGTTTCTAGGCCAGCGGCAAACACAAGTGTGTCTACCTTTGCGCGGTTGGTGTACCAGTAATCTTGCTCTTGCCACAATTCTGCCACCACTTCACTGCTGGCAAGGTCAATGGCATAGCCCTGAAGTAACTGATCGGGTACGCCGTAGAAGGGCAGTTGTGCTACCAGTTGTTGGCGCATTTCATCGTAGAGCAAAATGCCGCACATCTGAATTGCCATCAGGCCAGCAATACGGGCGTTGATGTCTG
The DNA here is from genome assembly GCA_049318725.1 of Phototrophicaceae bacterium. Taxonomy (GTDB): domain Bacteria; phylum Chloroflexota; class Anaerolineae; order Aggregatilineales; family Phototrophicaceae; genus CAIRDJ01. The sequence goes on from JBMOFU010000044.1 coordinate 12,103, forward strand.
AATACAGGTCTACTTCTTCTTCGCTGGTCAACGCACCAATGGCGCGGGTGATTTCTTGCAGGCCGACCAATTCGGTATCGTGGCGCTGTTCGCGTTGGAACAAGCGAATATTTTCAACCACAATCGCTGCTTGTGTGACCAAAATCCGCAAGTTTTGCTCATCTTGAGAGGTAAAGCCCATCGCGTTTTGCTTGTTTGCCAGCAACATCATGCCAATGCGTTGGCTACCGATTTGCATCACGGCCATCATGACGTTCCGTAAGCCGGCGGCAGTGGCGACACCCGTAAGGTTCATGCCCTCGATCATCGGGTCGTCGTGCAAATCGTTGCTGATCCAAGATACTTGTTGTTCCCAAATCGGATTTGCAGCGGCATCCCCCCCCACGGGGATGGCAATGCGTGCGGCCAATACATCGGGCAGGCCGTGAAACGGCGGCTGACCGATCAATTGCCGCCGTTGCGGATCGTACAACACGACGCCGCTCACGTCGCTGTCCATCAGGGACGCAATCCGCTGGCTTAAGGTACGGTAGACCTCTGCGGCGTTGGCTTGAATTTTTTGGTTTTGTCCGACCTGCTGAAGCGTGGCAATATCGTTGATCCGCCGTGACTGGCGCGAATAGAGGTCTGCATTGAAGATTGCCCCTGCCACTGGCCCGATGAGGGTTTGCATCAAGGCAAGGTGATGAGGCCGAAAGTACCCCACCTCACGGTGAACAATTTCTAGCGTGCCAATAAATTGGTCACCGCGCATCAACGGCACAGCGACAAAGCTCTTGTAGGGGTTGTTGGGCAATTTGGGGCGGATGGCGTCTGGGCTACCGACATCTGAAACAAGCAACGGCTCTTTGTACTTGGCAACCCAACCCGTGATGCCTTCCCCTTGTTGATAGCCGCCCCCTGCGTTCATCAACTCAATCAAGTAGCTGGCGTCCCCCAACCAGCCGCGTTGTTCTAGGGCTTGGGTGCGTTCGTTCCATAAACAAATTTCGCCCGCGTCAACGGGCAGGCTCTTGCGGATAATCGTCAAGATGGTTTGGACGACTTGATCTACGCTTAAACTGGCGCTGACGGTTTGTTCAATTTCACCGATCAAGCGCATAGAAAGCGACACATCCAGCCCGCCCGTGTAATGCCCGTTGCTGCTATGGCCGTTCTCTGCGGTCATTTCTCGTAAGGTCATCACCATCTGCACTTCATTTTCTGACGGGATGCGGTGAGACACGGCCTCTACCCAACGATCCCCTAACTGAAAGGTCGCGTTGCCTTCTTGCGCTATCAAGTTACGCAGTGTGTCTGACGGTTGGGCGCGGGTAGCAAGGTATTCTAAGGTGGGCAATGCGCCACGCACCCCCAGCCAGCGCCGTGCCTGATCATTGAGGTAGACCAGTTGGCCGAACTCACTGGCGACGATCACCGCTGCACCAGATTCTTGTGCGGCAACCGATGTAGAAGCACGGTCTTGCAAGGCTTCTTCCACGCGCAGGGTACGGTCTAACCCGCGCCGCAAACGCGCCCATACCCCAATGCCGGTGAGAATCACCAAACCTGCAACAACAACGATCAACGCAAAGTTAAACATAGGTAGTCCCTACCAAGACGACAACAACTTAGAACCTGCATCTGCATTGCTTAACCCGCCGCGACGGTCTTCGGCAGCTAATTCGGTAATCTCTCTGATGTCGGCAAACTGATGCGTGCGGGTGGAAACTAGCCCCACCGAAAGCGTCATCAGCGCGGTCTGTTTTTCGCTGCCGTCGGTTTGCGGAGCCAGAATATATTCGCGTTCACGGTCAATAAACGAGTAATGTTGCCGCACTTCTTCGTTAAAGCGTTCGATCAACTTGGTTTTGAGCTTGGCAGCGTCGGGGTGGTGGGTCACGACAACAAAGTTGTCACGCCCCGGGTGGCCGACATAATCATCAGACGAGCCGCTACTATCAATGACTTCCCCAATTAACAAGGCTGTGAAGCGGATCACTTCATCGCCTGCCACAAACCCGTAGACATCGGTAAACGAGTCGAAGGTGTTGATCTTCAAATCAAGGTAGGCCCATTCGGTTTTTTCGTGCATTAAGCTACGAAGGTGTTCCTCAATCAAGCGGCCAGTGGGGAGGTTAGAGCGGGGATCAATTTGGTTCTGGCGTTCGGCGGCGGCAATGGCATTTTGCACGCGCAATTTAAGCTCTTCAATGTCAAATGGCTTGGTGATGTAATCGTCTGCCCCGAGTTCTAACCCCGCGATGCGGTCACTGCGCTCATCTTTTTGGGTTAAAAAGATAATCGGGATGTGACTCGTTCGGGTGGTCGTCCGCAACTCACGGCACACATCATAGCCGTTCATGTCTGGTAGCATGATATCCAACACAATCAGTTGAGGCAACTGTTTGCGTGTGGCAGAGAGCGCATCCGCCCCACGCGGGGCCACCTGGACTTCGTACCCCTGCCCGGTGAAGTAAATTCGTAGCATGTTGGAAATATCGAAGTCGTCCTCTACGACGAGAATGCGTCCCTTGCTCACGTTCAATTCCTCATACTTGAAATGAATGTTGATGATGTTATTGTGTTGATTGAGCTACTTCCTATCATACCTGCTATTGAGGGCAAACGCTACCAGATTGTCGGTGAAAACGCTCCCCTGTAGGATTTCGCCATCTTCTCATGCAGTTTTCTAGCGCGAACCCCTTGCTTTTAGGGCGTTTGCCAAGCAGTTATGTTATTATCATAGTATGCTAATTGACCTGCACACTAGGGAGACGCTGCAATGCCGCTTACCCGCGAAGACTTTACCTTACTTTCTAATATCATTGGTAATATTGTATTGCTCAAGCCAGAAAACCAAGCGATGTTACTCAATATCGCGTGGCATACTGCCCCGAACCTGCTCTCACAGGTACAAGTTGGCAATGGGGGCGGTATGGTCTTTGCTGTTCATGCGATTACCACTGGGGATCGTTATGGCTTGATTGCCCCCGGTTTGCCCGCAGTCGTCGCCCTCATTGATGCTGCCATGAACTTTGTTGGGGCCGAGCAGCAAGCGGCGCTTACAGGCATTAAAGACCGCTATATGGGCAAAACCACGCCAAGCACTGCTACACCTCCATCCACCCCAGAGCCGAAGCCCGTCACCCCCGGCGAACTGCCGCGTGCCAGTGTGGCGCGCACACGGCAGCATATTTTCATCTCGTATTCCAGCACAGATCGCGGCGGGTTTGTCAATAATTTGGTGGATTTCTTGCAGGCCAGCGGTTACAAGGTATGGATGGACGCACAACGCAACGATGCAGAGGGTATCATCGGCGGTACAGGGTGGAAGCAGTCCATTGCTGACGGCATCCAGCGGGCGTCGGTGATCGTATTAGTGATGTCGAATGAGGCGCTGAGTTCTAAGTGGGTTGCCGCAGAAATCCAGCGCGCCCAACAGATTCACACCATCACCAACGACTTGCCGATCATCCCGCTACGCCTGCGCGACCTAAACGACGCCAGCGCTAAAGCCACCCATGCCGCGTTTGGACTAGGGGATTTGCAAGATGTGAAGGTTGCCAGCGACAATTGGCAGGCATCGTTGCTCAAAACGTTAGACCATCACAACATCCCACGTTGAAAGCACTAGGGGCAGGTGTGGATGGGTACATCGTCCCGCCCCTACTTTAACGTGATCCAATCGGTGCGGAAGCGTTGCAACTCTGCGGGCAAAGTGCGTGCCTCTTGGCCGATGTTGTACCAGTCGGTGGTGCCGTTGTCGCTCAACAGCACCACGGTATCGGTTTCTGGCGGCACAGCCAACGCCTCTACGCGCATCCTGCTTAAATCTACGGGATAGTGTTGGGGGGCATCGGCGCGTTGCCCTGACCAGATATACAGGGCGAAATCGCCAACATCCCCATAGGGGCCAGCCACGATATACCAGCGCCCATCCCCGACCGCCATTGAACGGATGCCGCGACCGCCTAAGTCCAACTCAATCGGATCAAGCAAGGTCGGGGCGCTAAGGGGGTGTCCGTTGTTGAACCATGCCACGAAATTACCAATTGGCACAATCAGCGCCTTGTTCCGTTCAGTGACGGGGACTAACGGCGCACGCAGGCCGATGTAGGCCGTTTGCCCATCGGGGGCGATGCACAGCCCTTCAATATTGAAGCCGTCTATCGCTTTGCTGCTACGCCCTTCGGCCATCGAAGCCGAAAAATCGTAGCCGTGCGCGTCGCCCCACGCCATCAAATCGGTGTGTAAGCCGGCGTAGTAGCCTACAAACATCAGGGTGGTGGCAATGCCCTCGCCGTGTAAATCGGTAGCGAACAGGCGGCGGCGGTTGGGGCGGACTTCCCCTTCATCGTTATGGCTGTGTGAGCCAATCCAGAATAGGCGGTTGCCAACCTGTGTTACCCCTTCAAGGTCTACTTCGCTGATCCGCCCGTCGCGGTGGATGTCGGTCAAGTGGAGCGGTGGGCTGCCGGGCGTGGCGTCACTAAGCGGATAACTTTTCAACGGTAGGCCATTGGCGCGGTACGGGTAGAGCCGCAAGCTCTGGTCTTCGTCGTCCGCCACGACCATCAAGCGCTTGTTTAAGATCATGGCCGCTGACGCATTGGACGACCCGGCCATATAGAGCAAGCTCGAAGATTCATGCGGGGGTTCCACCACAACCCCATACGGAACGGTTGCGCGCTTGGTGCGCCCGGCGGCGTTTTGTACGGTAATCTGCAGTTGGGCAACGCCAGCCTTGCCGCTGGGAACGCCCGTCACTAGATGATACAGCCCTTGTACTGGATTCACGCGCTCTAGGGTGACATCGCGCAATACCGCCGGGTTATCGCTTTCGACGGTGACGCTTAAGTCTTCTAACGGCGTTACTTCATCCGACACATGGAAGAAGAAGCCTTCCCCATAGACGAGGGGTTTCAACCCGTCAGCGCGTAGGGTGACGGATATGCCTCCCGGCAATGGGCTTATCATCGGGCGGCGTAACCCCACAGGCGGAACCGCTACCACAGCAACGTTTGTGATCCGCAGTTCCCCTTTGCCCTTACTTTTGAAGTTGTTTAGCCGCAGCATTAGCCCAGCATGGTCGTTGACTGCCTCTGGCAAAGGTAGTTCAATGCTGTGCCAGTAATCATCGGCCAACAGCGGGGCATTCTTCAGGGCTTTTTGCCATTTCCTATCCGCTTCACGACGATAGCTGACGTGAAAGCGGGTGGCGCTGTTGCTCACATAGTCAAAGCGCAACGCAAGCGCTTGCATCCCCTGCGTGTTGATCGTCAAACGCAATTCGGCATCGCCTATCTCGCCGTCTTCCCACACCATCGCCTGCCCGACTGGATAAGTGACATCCATCGGGTCAGTGTAGGGGATGCCAAGTTTGCTACTGCGGTCTAGTGGCTTCCCGCGCAGGGTGAGGGTTGCTCCGCCCACAAGGTCAACGTCGGCAGGGATGCTCACCTCATCGGCGGCGGCGCTGTCGTCTGGGAATGTCCATAAGGCAAGGGTTTCGGGTTGAAGGGTCATCACGGTGTTCCATTGGAGAGTAAGATAGCGATGCTTATAACACGCTTTTGGGGGGACAAGATTGCCCTGCCCCAAAATACCAAAGCAGCAGGGGAGCGTCCTTACCTACTGAATCGGTTTGTAGGGATGTGCCGTCGGCGCGTGGATACCCAATAAAAAATGCCACTATGAATGAGTGGCAAAGTTTGTTGAAGATGTACCCGGAGGGATTCGAACCCCCGACCCTTGGTTCCGTAGACCAATGCTCTAATCCGCTGAGCTACGGGTACGTGTGATGGGATAAATATAAGGCAATCCGTCCAAATCGTCAAGGGTAAAATCAGGGGCGTTATTGGGTTGCGCCCCTACGCTTTTAGCGCCCCGTCCAGTCGCGCAGATAGAGGAAGTCGCTGCCAATGGTGCGCGTGCTGACCTTTGCTACGTTTGGCATGGTGCGCTTGTAGTGGTTGGCCTTCACCCGCCGCCAGACCTTATCTACAAAGTCACGCTCGAAGCCTTCCTCTACTGCTTCTTCCAACGTATAGCGGCCATCCACCAGCAGGTAGAGCAGTTGATCTACCATATCGTAGGTGTAGCC
>JBMOFU010000045.1:0-18122 GCA_049318725.1 Phototrophicaceae bacterium
AAAGCGAAGGCTGGGTAGGCGCTGCGGATACGAAGGCGGCTATTGTGGAATCGCTTCAGACGTATTTGCAAGAATTCCCTGCGGCAAAATAGTGGTGGATGCCCCGTTGTGCGTCCCTACGGGCGACAACGGTTTTGTAGGGGCGCACAGTGTTGCGCCCCTACGGAATTGTAAATCCAGCGGGGCATGAAATGTCATGCCAGCACACACATACGGTGATTGTTAGCTCATGTTTTTGGGCTGTTTTGCTGATAAGGCAGGCCTTGTCCCTACAGGATGGGGGTCGCATTTCGACGGTTTTGTAGGGACGACACAGGTGTCGTCCGTCTTTGTGGCGTTAAAATCAGCGACAATAGAGCCATATCGTTTGCAGATGAGGGTATACCCCGATGAACCGACGGACTATATTTTTAATTGGCTTGGTGGCGCTCGTCGCCATTGTGATAGGGATTGTGGTGGTCATGCAGGCGCAAGACGGCGGGGAACGTTACGCCGGGCAGCCTGAAGATGCCGCGATCCCGTTTGCCGCTGGCCTAGACTGGATCAACGTCACCGAGCCGTTGACGCTTGAGGACTTGCGCGGCAAGGTCGTGCTGTTGGACTTCTGGACGTATGGCTGCATCAACTGCATTCACATGATCCCCACGCTAGACCAGCTAGAGGCCAAGTATCCCGACGAACTGGTGGTGATCGGCGTCCACAGCGCCAAGTTTGACAATGAAGGCCAAACGGACAACCTGCGCCAGATCGTGCAGCGCTACGAAATGCGCCATCCGGTGATTAACGACAACGAATTTACCGTTTGGGGGGACTACGGTCGGTTTGGGGTGAATGCGTGGCCGACGTTCGTGCTGATTGATCCGCGTGGCAATGTGTACGCCTCACAAGCGGGTGAAGTGCCGTTTGAAGCCTTTGATGGCGTGATCGGCAACATGGTCGCGTATTTCGACACGCAAGGCGAACTCAACCGTGACCCGTTGCCCCAAATCGCGCCGGAACTGGAAAGCGCCCCGCCGCGCGCGCTCAACTATCCCGGCAAGGTGACGGTAGACGAAGACGGCAATCGTTTATTCATCGCCGACAGTGTGAATCACCGCATTGTGATTGCCGCGCTAGATACCTATGAAGTGCTTGATGTGATCGGCAATGGCGCGCAGGGCTTTACCGACGGCGAGTACGCCAGCACGCAGTTCTACAAGCCGCAGGGCATGGCACTGCGCGGCGACACGCTCTACATTGCAGATACGTTTAACCACGCCATCCGCGCCGTAGATTTAAGCGCCCAAACCGTGACGACGGTTGCCGGAACGGGCGTACAAGGGCGTAGTTTTGCACAAGGCACAGACTTCCCCGCCTTGCAAACGGATTTGCGTAGCCCGTGGGATTTAGCCTTCGGTGACGGGGACACGCTCTATATTGCGATGGCTGGCACGCATCAAATTTGGGAGCTAGACATTGTGCGCGGCGTGATGAATGTTAGCGTCGGCACGGGGCGTGAGGCGCAAATCAACGGGCGCTTGCTTGCCAGCGAATTGGCGCAACCGAGCGGCCTCTACTACGACGAAGGCAACCTGTACTTTGCTGACAGCGAATCCAGTACCGTGCGGATGGCCGACATTATCAACAATTCGGTGATTGTGGTCAGCGGCACGCTGGAAAACAGCCTGTTCGACTATGGCGTACAAGACGGCGCATTGGGCGTGAACCGCCTACAACATCCGTTGGGGGTGACTGGCGATGATAACGGGACGATCTACATTGCCGACACGTACAATAGCCGCATTCGTGTGGTGAGCCAAGCTGACCTCATCACCGAAACCTTTAGCGGTGATATAGCAGGTTACGCCGACGGCGCGTTGGCCGATGCTCGCTTCAACGAGCCAGGCGGGTTAGATTACGCCGACGGCAAGCTGTACATTGCCGATACCAACAACCACGCCGTGCGCGTGATTGACATCGCCACCGAAACGGTCAGCACGGTCACGTTCCCGAACCCCGAAGCGCTACAGATTGATGGGCGGGCAACGCTCATCGCGTCTAATGCCTTTGCGGGCGCTGAAACGCTGGATGTGCAAGAAGTGGCGGCAGGCGTGGGCGAAATTGTGTTCACGCTCAACTTGCCAGAAGGCTACAAGATCAACGATCTTGCGCCGTCTTTGGTGACCTATACGCCAGCGGGCAACCTAACGCTGGATCAAACCGAGTTTGCGCTGGATGACACCACGCTCACCGTGCCTGCCACGTTCAGCGAAGGCGACGCGGCATTGTTGGCCGCCTTTGAGCTTTACTACTGTGAGGCGGTCAATGAAAGTTTGTGCTTCATCGAACGCTTTGCGCTAGATGTGCCAATTTCTGTTACAGCAGATGGCGATGCTAGCACGTTGAACTTGGCGCGCACGGTCACGCCGCCTGCAGTTGCTGGGACGTTAGGCGGGTTTTAGCCGTCTAGGTCGTTGGCGGTGATGCCGCCGTCATGGTCAAGCCGCTGGAATACGCCGTAGAGCGTGTCGTTCATCGCGCGCAGGTTGTCGCCGTAACGGTTCCACAGCGCAGCGACGGCCTCTGGCGTAAAGCGCACACGCGGGGTATGATCTAGGGCTAACATTGTCAGGCGGCGGTCAAGGATCGCCGCCAGCCGTTCAGCGCTGGCAAGCCGCTCTAGCTGAATGGTGATGATGCGCCGCCGATGCCACCGAAACCCACAGCTGATGTCTCGGTGCGTGCCGATGATGAGCCGTTTGGTGTGGGTTTCACGGAATAACCGCACAGATTCCCAAACGTGCAGTCGTTGTGCTTCATCCAGCGCAAATTGATCTAGGTCAGCGGTAGGCGTCTGGTAGCGATGTTGGCCGCCCGCCAAGCGCTCATAGACGATGTGTGCGCCCTGTGCGCGCCAATAGGCGGTTAGGTAACGCAAGCTCGTGGATTTGCCGCGTCCGCGTGCGCCTAAGATCACTCCGTTGAGCGTGGCATCTTCCAGTAGGGGGGTGAGGGCTGGCGCCAAGAGCGTCACCGCCAGCCACTCCGGTTCCGTGAGTGTGCCAAACGGATTCTTGAGGAAGCCGAGCGCAAGGAATGGGAAAATATCTGGAGTTTCACGCATGGGGGATAACGATTCGTCTTATGGTGGGGATGATGTCTTTTGCCGTTACAAATATTCCCGTACGCAACTTCACTTTGTCAACCCCACGTTTGATGTAATCGCCTTGCCCGCTCATTGGATCATCACAATTTTGGCTAAGGGCTGTGTTACAATAAGCCCATTGGAATATCCTAACAAGGTAGCCCACGCCATGTACCCCATCAGCCACACCACACAAACAACCCAACCATGACCGACCACCCCAATCAACAGATTGTCGTTACCGCTTATGGCGCAACAGACACACTCCAGCTTGTCGAGGCCAGCATCCCTACACCTCAAAACGGCCAAGTGCTGCTCAAGATCGAGGCGGCAGGGGTGGCCTTTGCCGATATTCTCATGCGGCGCGGCATTTACCCCAATAACCCTACGCCGCCATTCACGCCCGGCTATGAGGTCGTCGGCGTGGTGGAAGCCGTTGGCGCAGGCGTGGACGCAGGCATTATCGGCCAACGGATGGCCGCGCTGACGGTCACCGGCGGGTACAGCCGTTACTTAAGTGTGGCGCTGTGGCGTTGCGTCCCCGTGCCAGCCGCAGTGGATGCAGTAGAGGCGGTTGCGCTGGTGCTGAACTACCTCACCGCCCATCAGATGTTACACCGCGTGGTACGCGCCAAAGCAGGCGAAAGCGCCTTAGTCCACAGTGCGGCAGGCGGCGTCGGCACGGCTTTGCTTCAGTTGGGTAAGCTGAACGGACTCACGCTCTACGGCACGGCATCGAAGGCCAAGCATGACCTTGTGCGCGAACTGGGCGCCACGCCGATTGACTATACCCGCGATGACTTTGTAGACCGTGTAGACACGCTCACGGGCGATGGGGTGGATATTGCCTTTGATCCCATCGGCGGCGATCATTGGATCCGTTCTTACCGCACCTTGCGCTTGGGCGGCACACTGGTGATTTACGGCTATTCGACCACTGTACAAGGCGGGCAGGTGAATCGCCTCAAGCTCTTGCCAAGCATCCTGCAATTGGGGGCGCTCTTGTTTGTGCCAGATGGCCGCCGCATCGCGTCTTATTTGGCGTCTAGCAGTGTTGAACATGCCCTGAACGCTTACCATGAGGATTTAACCTACCTGTTGGGGTTGCTGGCAGGTGGGCAGATCAAGCCTGTGATTGGCGAACGCTTGCCGTTGGCGGAAGCCGCTCGCGCCCATCGCCTGCTAGAAGAAGGGGCAGTACGCGGTAAAATTGTGTTGATGATGGACTAGACCCTAGCAATAGCTATAGTGCTATAGAATAGAATGGATGGTTGCGGATGACCCGAAATAGAATTCTGATGCTGTGTTGCTTGATGCTGATGTTGACCTTCCCCCTAACCCTGACCTTTGCCCAAGATGACCCGCGCTTGAGCGAAGCCGAAGCCCTGATTGAGCAAGGTGACTTTGACGGCGCGCTGGCGCTTTACGACAGCATCTTGACCGAAGCGCCCAACAATACCGAAGCGCTGCTGGGCAAGGGAAATGTGCTGGTTTACCTTGCCCGCGCCGACGAAGCCGAACAGATCGCCAACCGCGTGTTGGGCTTGCAAATCACCAACAGCGACGCCTATAGCTTGCGCGGGCTGGCGGCCTTTGCACAGGGCGACGTTGAACTGGCCGAGCGCGCCTTTTTAGCCGCCGTCCAGTACGACGCGAAAAACGCCGACGCCTACGAACTACTGGGGGATTTCTACGCCGCCACCGACCGTGTGGAACGTGCCCTAGAAGTCTATAGCGAAGCGCACACGCTGGCGCCCGACAACGGAGACATCTTCTACAAGATCGGCCAGATTCACGCCTCGCAGGGCGATTTTGAAAGCGCGTTAGAGGCGTTTTCTGCTGCAATTGCCATTGACCCGCTGCCAGAGTACTACTACGCCCGCGCCAACATCCACAGCGCAATGGGCGATGATGCCGCTGCCGTTGCGGATATGGATATTGTGATTGCCGCTGACCCCGAATTGCCCGAAGCCTACCTGAATCGCGGGTTTTACGCCTTTGCCGCTGGCGACCTTGAACAGGCCAGCGTAGACTACTACGAGTGGGTGATCCGTAGCGAAGTGCAGCGCTTCGACCGTGATCCTGCCGAAGATGGCGACCGCTTCCGCCTAGACATTGACACGGGCTATGTCTACGCCATTCCCTTAACCGTCACCGAGCCGACCTTACTTTCAGTGACGGTCGTCCCGATTGCGGGGGAAATTGACCCGGTGTTGGTGATCTTGGACGCCGACGGCAACCCGATCATGGTAGACGACGACAGCGGCGGATTTTTGGCGGTTGCCCTGCAAGATTATCCGTTGCCGACCACCGGCACGTTCACGCTGTTGATTAGTCACGCTGGGGGCGGCTCAGTAGGCGAAGTTGGGGTAGAGATCACCTTTGGGGCGAATGTGGGCAACGCCTAGTCCGTTTTGATCTGCTGGCGAAGCTCAACCAACACGGTTTGGGCTTCTGCCACACTGTTGGCATAGTGCGGCATCTTCTCTGCAATCCCCAACACAGACAGCACCCGTGCGATGCCCTGCGCCAATGGCTGCATCCCGATAATGACAATATGGCGTGCGGCGCTGCGACGGGCTTGCGTCCGCAATAAAGAGATCACCCCCGGCGGCAACTGCTTGAGGTCGTGCTGGTCTATGATAAGGTCTACGGGGTTCCCCACAGATTTAATCTGCTCATTGATCTGTTGGGTGACGCTCAGAAATTCTTCAACAGTGAAAGCACTTGGATAATAGATAAGAATGGTGGTGTGGGTATCATCTAGCCAATCGAAGGTAAAGGGCATAGCTACCTCTAAGGGTTATCAGGGTGATGAACTTAATGAGTTGAGGCACGCCCGTAAAGCGTAACTGTGCGTTAACATATCAGTGACGGGGCGCAACAGTGTGCGCCCCGCGACCCCAACCCTGCCTACAAATCATCAAAGCGCAGACCAAAGCTATCTTGCATGAACACCCGTTGCGAGTTGATGGCACTGTCTTCATCGGGTGGGGTAAGGTGGCGATAGGTGCCATCACGTAACATTTCCCACGCGCCCACGTTATCCATCAACTGGGTACGCAACGCCCGCAACAAACGCCGTTGCAGTCCGGGATCACTGACGGGGAACACGACTTCCACACGGTTGAGCAGGTTGCGGCGCATCCAGTCTGCGCTGCCGCAATAGATGCGTTGGTCAGACGGTGCGTTGGGGAAGTAAAATACCCGCCCATGTTCCAAGAAGCGCCCGACAATGCTCCGCACGCGGATGTTCTCACTCAGCCCCGGCACATCTGGGCGCAAGCAACACAGCCCACGAATGATAAGGTCAATCTGCACGCCGGCTTGTGACGCCTCATACAGCTTGAGGATCATCGCATCTTCTTCAAGCTGGTTCATCTTCAAAATAACGTGGGAGCTACCGCCCGCCTGTACTGCACGGATTTCATTATCCAACAGTGCCAATAACCCACTCTGCAAATGTTCTGGCGCAACCAAGAGGCGGTTATACTGTGTGGCCGGGGCATACCCCGTTAGGCGGTTAAACAGGCGGCTGATGTCTTCGGCAATTTCATCGTTGCAGGTGAACATGCCAAAGTCGGTATAGAGTTTGGCGGTGCTGGCGTTGTAGTTGCCTGTGCCAAGATGCACGTAGCGGCGCACACCGTCTTCTTCGCGCCGCACCACCAGTGCCACCTTCGCATGGGTTTTCAGCGGCAATTCTTCCACGCCATAGGTGACATGCACGCCCTTTTGTTCCAGCGCACGCGCCCACTCTAGGTTGTTTTCTTCGTCAAAGCGCGCCTTCAGTTCCACCAGCACCGTCACTTGCTTGTCGTTGTCACGCGCTTCAAGCAGTGCCTTGACCACTGGCGAGTTCTTGCCCACGCGGTAAAGCGTGGTCTTGATTGCCAATACTTGCGGGTCACGCGCAGCGCTACGGAAGAAATCCTCAACGGGGGCAAAGGTATCGTAGGGGTGCTGCATCAAAATATCGCGCTCACGGATGGCGTCAAAGAGGTTGACTTTGTTCTGGATCGGCTCTGGCAGGCGTGGGATGTAGGGTGTGTCGCGCAGGTCTGGGCGTTCTACTATGCCGTACAGTTGGAATAAACTGCTGGCGCCGAGCATCCCATCTACATAGTACACGTCGCGATCGGGGACGACGCCCAACTCGCTAATCAAGCGGCTGAGGGTCATTTCGCTGATGTCATGCGGCACAGTTAAGCGCACCACCGAGCCAAAGCGCCGATCTTTCAGGCTGGTTTCAATAAACTGGCTCATGTTGCTGACAATGGCGGTGTTGGGGGCGTGGCTGACGCCTTCTTCTTGCTCGAACTCATAGTCAATGTCGGCGTTGCGCGTCACCCGAAACGACACTGTTTCTAGCAAGGTCATGCCGGGGAACAGCAGGTCAAGGTTTTGGGCGATTAAATCTTCTAGCCAAATGAACTTGTTATTCGCGTTGTTGATTTCATGTTCGCTGCCGCCGTGCCGCTTGACAATGCTTGCCAAAGACAGGATGCGCGGCAACACATCATCAGGGATTTTCAAACGGACGAATTGCGGCGGGGCTTCTTCATCGGCAGGCGGGACTTCATCATTGCGCTTGAGCCAGACGGCCAGCGACAAGCTCATATTGCTGATGAACGGGAACGGGCGGGCGTAATCTACGGCCAGCGGCGTCAATACGGGGTAGACATCGCGCTGGTAGTAGCGGCGGGCGGCTTCGCGCAAGGTTGGGGGAAGTTGGCTAACCTTGAGGATTTCAATGCCGTTTTGGGCTAGTTCTGCAAACACTTGGCGCAAAGTTTGGCGCTGTTGGTTGATTAAGTCTGTCACAAGGTCGCGGACAGTGTAAATCACTTCATTGGGGCTATAACCGTCTGGACGTGGACGCAAGTTGCCGTTGCTGATTTTGTCGTGATAGCTGGCAACGCGCACCATGTAAAATTCGTCAAGGTTGTTGCTGAAGATCGCTAGGAACTTGAGCCGTTCCAGCACAGGCAAGCGCGCATCTTGGGCTTCGGCCAAAACGCGGCGGTTGAACTCGATCCACGCGAGTTCACGGTTGACATACGTTTCTGCGTTTAATTCCAATGGGAGCAAGGTCATAGGCTGGGCTTTCCCTGTGTGTGATGGGCGCGAGTATCCGTAGCTCCCATTGTAGCTTGCCGTGCTAGGGATTGCCAAATATGGCCGAAATAACATCCTTTGGGGCAGTTAGGCGCGCTTAGGGTAAGGGTGCAAGCGCTTGCGCCCTTACCCACACGATTTATCCCTGTTGCGGTGCGTCGGGGTAGTATTCCCCACCGTAGTAGGCATTATCGTCTTGATAGTCGTTGGCTTCTGCTGCGTCATATTCTGCATAGTCTTGCGCGTTACCTTCTGGCTCCACATACGCGACCTCATAGGTCGGTTGTGGGGCGGGCGGGGTAGGCGCGGTCACTTCGATAAAGTCGCTGGCGGCGTCGCGTTGGCGCTCAAAGACCAGTTCTTCGGCTACCTCGTCAATCACAATTAAGTCGCCGCGCTGGAACTGCCCACTGAGCAGGCGCGTACTGAGCGGATTTTCGACATAGCGTTGGATGGTACGGCGCAGCGGGCGGGCGCCAAACTGCACATCATAGCCCTTGCGTGCCAGCCAATAGCGGGCGGGTTCGGTCAGGTGGATGGTGATATTGGCGGCTTCGCGCAGGCGTTGTGCCACTAACCGAATTTGCATATCTACCATCAGTTCGACATCTTCGCGGCTCAACGGCTCGAAGATAATCACCTCATCAATACGGTTGAGGAACTCTGGGCGGAAGGTTTCTCGCATGGCTTTTTCGATCTTCTGGTGGTCGGCAATCGCTTCAGCGTCCCCAGACTGGATAAAGCCTAACGCGCCGCCGCGCCGCGCAAATTCTGTGCCTAAGTTGCTGGTCATGATGATAATCGTGTTGCGGAAGTCCACCACGCGCCCTTGTCCGTCGGTCAAACGCCCATCTTCTAGCACCTGCAAGAGCGTATTCCAGATTTCTGGATGCGCTTTTTCGATCTCATCGAACAGCACCACACGGTAGGGGCGGCGGCGAATGGCTTCGGTCAGTTGGCCGCCTTCTTCATAGCCCACATACCCCGGCGGCGCACCGAATAGGCGGCTGGCGGTGTGTTGCTCGCGGTACTCGCTCATATCTATGCGGATGAGGGCGTCTTCATCATCAAACAGGAATTCAGCCAGTGCCTTTGCCAGTTCGGTTTTGCCGACACCGCTAGAGCCTAAGAAGATAAACGAGCCAATTGGCCGCTTGGGGTCTTTGAGTCCGCTGCGGGCGCGGCGGATGGCGTCCGACACGGCGATGACGGCGGGCGCTTGGCCGATCACGCGCTTGTGGATGGCTTCTTCCATGCGGATCAACTTCTCGTTTTCAGTTTCGAGCATCTGATTGAGCGGGATGCCCGTCCATTGAGCGACTACACTAGCGATGTCGTTGGCCTCTACCACTTCATCCAGCGTATTTTCTTGCTGCCAACTGTGGCGGGCGGCTTCGTAATCTTGTTCCAGTTGCAGGCGGTGCATCTTGAACTCGGCGGCACGCTCATAATCACGAGAAAGGCCAGCGGCTTCTTCTTGCGCGGTTAGGCGCTCAATCTCTTTGCCCAATTCCTTAAGCGTGTCTGGCATCGAATAGAGCGCCACACGCAACTTGGCGGCGGCTTCGTCCAGCAGGTCAATGGCTTTGTCTGGCAACTTGCGCGCCGTCAGGTAACGGTCTGCAAGGCGGGCGGCGGCTTCAATCGCGCTGTCGGCAATGGCGACCTTGTGATGCGCTTCATAGCGGTCACGTAGCCCGTAGAGAATCTCTATCGTGTCTTCGACGTTGGGTTCATCCACATAGACGGGGGCAAAGCGCCGATCTAGCGCGCTGTCCTTCTCAATGTATTGGCGGTACTCGTCCAGCGTGGTCGCGCCGATGCATTGCAGTTCGCCGCGAGCGAGCGCAGGCTTCATCATATTGGCGGCGTCCAGTGCGCCAGCGGCAGCGCCGGCCCCGACCACTTGATGAATCTCGTCAATGAACAGGATGATTTCGCCGTGTGCGCGCTGGACTTCTTCCATCGTCGTCTTGAGCCGTTCCTCAAATTCGCCACGAAAGCGGCTGCCCGCCAGCATCGCGCTCAGGTCAAGCGATAGCACCTTACGCCCCTGTAGGATTTCTGGCACGTCGCCGTTAGCGATCTTCTGCGCCAGCCCTTCGACAATCGCCGTTTTGCCGACGCCCGCTTCCCCAATCAAGACGGGGTTGTTTTTGGTGCGGCGTACCAAGACCTGAATCACGCGCAGGATTTCGGCATCGCGCCCAATCACGGGGTCGAGTTTGCCTTCACGCGCCATAATCGTTAGGTCGCGGCTGTATTTTTCGAGCGTTTGATAGCGGTTTTCGGCTTGCGGATCGGTCACCCGTTGGCCGCCGCGAATATCCTTGATGATGTCTAGCACGCGCTCGCGCTCTACCTTGTGATCTTTGAAGATTTTCGCCACGGCGGTGTTGCGCTCGGACAAAATCGCCAGCAGGATATGCTCGGTAGAGATGTATTCGTCCTTGAGGCGGTTGGCTTCTTCGTTGGCAAGGTCAATCACCCGTTTGACGCGCGGCGTGATGAAGACTTGGTTGGTTCCCTGCCCGTAAATGGCGGCCTTCGGGCTGGCGCGCAAGATTTCATCTAAGCGCATCCGAATAGCGGCGGGGTCTACGTTGAGCTTTTCAAGGATTTGCGGCACAACGCCGTCGTTTTGTTCGAGCAGCGCCAACAGGATATGTTCAGTATCCACCTGATTATGGCCGTAGCGCTGGAGGATTTCGTAGGCGCGGGCGGCGGCATCTTGGGCGCGTTCGGTGAAGCGGTCAAAGCGGATCATAGGTGACCTCAATCTAAAAGCAGTAACCACAGTAATGAGTATTTCAGTGATGAGTAAGGGCAGGAAGGGCAGTCACTACAGTAATGAGTGCTTCAGTAACGACGTTCACTCATCACTGTTTTTACTTCTTTTACTCATCACTCGCTTTACTACTATACTCGGTTTTCGTTAGTGAAGTGTCAGCGGCGCATAGACGAGGTGATAGAAAATGGGCGATGTTAACGTAGGGGCGCAATACATTGCGCCCCTACAGAACCCTTGTGGCCTGTAGGGGCATGATATATCATGCCCCTACAAAAACGTACATCATTCAATAACAATTC
Source organism: Phototrophicaceae bacterium (assembly GCA_049318725.1). Taxonomy (GTDB): domain Bacteria; phylum Chloroflexota; class Anaerolineae; order Aggregatilineales; family Phototrophicaceae; genus CAIRDJ01. The sequence goes on from JBMOFU010000045.1 coordinate 11,333, forward strand.
ACACCTTTAAAACGTGATTGCAGCATCCCCCGCGTAATTTTTGAGCTTCCGTTGGGTTTGCGTTATACTAGCGGCAACGTTAGAAAAAATTTACAAACGGGAGTCCCGCCAATGGAAACGACCCTCAGCACCCCGCAATGGCAGATCGGCGTGCCAGTGCCGAACCCCCGCCAACAATTGTTCGTCCGCTTTACCCCAATTCGCCAACACTAAAGGACTGTTCCCTATGCGCCGTGCCCTGCGGGTGATTTTCTACCTTGAAGCCTTAATCAACTGCATTTCCATTGTCCAGTACCTGTTCTTAGGGGATGTAGGTGTGCGCGCGCTGGGCATCACTGACCCGAACCCATTCATTGTGGAAGGCTTTCGGGCATTTGGTGTCTTGGTGTTGGTGTTGACCTATGTCTTGCTGCGGACGCTCATCAGCAACGAAGAACGCGCCTTGCGCTTTGTGCTAGAGGGCTACTTGCTGGGGGATTTCGTCTATATTTGGGCGCTGTGGCAACTGATCCAGAAACTAGACGGGGTATGGACGCCGACGAGCATCGCCGCTGTGGTGATTTCTGTGATTTTAATGGTGGCGCGGATTACATATCTGTGGATGTTCCGCGCCAAAGCCACTTAAACTTGTTAGTCGTGACGCCTCGCTTTGACGCGCACTTTGATTCGGTTGCCGGGGTTGATGGCCGGTTGGCTGTAAAGGACAAGCCGCTCATTGGGGTTTGCCAGTTCATAGTCGCCCGTGTGGAGCATGGTTGCCATTGTGATGAGCAATTGCACCTCTGCTAGCCCTGCGCCTAAACAAGCGTGCGCCCCGACCGTAAACGGTACAAAGACATTGCCGCCTATGCGCGCTTTATTTTCCCCCATAAAGCGCGTGGGATCAAACTTATACGGGTCAGGGTAGTATTCTGGCGAGAAGTGTGTGACGGTTTGCGCGAACATTACCGCTTGCCCGGCGGGAATTTGGTAGCCGTCAAATGTGAAGGGTGTCACGGCTTGGCGTGGGGTAAACGGCGTCACTGGATAACGCCGTAAAGTTTCCATCGCCGCAGCATGGAGCAGCTCTAACTTGCGGAAGTCTTGTAGTGTGGGCGTTCCGTTGGCAAAGAGGGCATCAACCTCTTGTTGTGCCGCCTTGAGGATGTCTGGGTGGGTGAGCAAGGCATAGAGGAAGAACCCTAGCGTGCTGGCGAGCGTGTCCATCCCTGCAAAGTATGGCCCAATGGTGATGTCGCGCAGGTTTTCTGGGGTGAAGGGTTGCCCATCTGGGCGGGTGCTGGCGAGGATGTCGTCAATGATGTCTCTTGGGCGCCCTGTAGCGTCTGGCGGGTTTTGGCGATGCCACAACACCACTTCATCGGACAGTTGATACAGGCGTTTTTCTACCCTTCGGAAGCGCGGCAACTGGCGCAACCAAGCCGGTTGGCTTTTGCTGACAGTGGTCAAAAGCATGGTATTGACGAAATACAGCAAATCATCAAAGTATTCGCCCGGGCGTCGGTTGGTGGCGATAATGCCCATCTGGTCAGCAACCAAGCGCCGCATACTGTAGAGCAAAGGCACTGCGGGCTGGTTTTGCCAATCGCCAACATGCTCTTGGGCTAAACTGACCACAGCGGGCAGGTGCGGCACAATTGTAGAGCGGGAATAGCCCGCCCGCATTAGCCGCCGCATGTGCTTGTGATCTGGGCCGTCAATCGCCACGATGAAAATATCGGTTCCGGTCACCCTACCAAATTCCTCAAACACCATATCACTGGTGAAGGATTGGCCGTCTTCACGCGCTAATAAGTGATTGGCCTCTGTCCCGGCCAAGATCACATAATGGGTAGCGCCCAGTTTTACCCGAAACACAGACCCATATTGCTGATATTGGTCTGTCAAGTAGCGCACAGGGTCGGTGAGCATGTTCAGGCTTTGACCGAGCAAGGGCAGGCCGGGCGGTTGTGGGGCGGCACTCACGGGTTTTAAGGAATTAATTGGCGGAGATACGGTTGCCATGTGTCCTCTGGGGGGCTAATTGTGTTGATGACCCAGAAATGATAGCCGATCCACTTGTGCTTCTCAAGCCAAAGGGATGAACAGGCCGCGTAATTGCATCAAACGTGGGGGGATAACGTAGGATTGGATATATGTGGGGGCTTGTAGGGGCGGTAACGATGGACGCTCATCAGGGGCAACGGTTGCGAAATTGGTGCGTCGGCGGGCAAGGTGTCTGGGTTGAGCGTCATATATTCCGTGCAGATACATGAGGCGATGGGGGGATTGCAGCCTGTGGGGTGCAATGAAGTCCATTGCACCCCTTTAATCGTTAGCGTTCGTTGATGACGGTGAACACCATCGGGCGGCGGTGGGTTTCGCTATAGAGCATCTGCGAAACTGCCCCTTCTACGTCAGATTGCAACTGTGCACGCGTTTGACCATTAGCGCCCTTAATCACAACCCGCGCAGTATTGGAAATCTTTTCCATTAGCTGTTCGGCGTCGCGCAAGTAGACGAACCCACGAGAGATAATCTCTGGGTTGCCCAACACGCGGCGGTTACGGCGTTCGACATCCACAATAATCGTGACAAAGCCGTCTTGCGCCAAAATTTCACGGTCACGCAACACTGCACGGCCAATATCGCCGACGCCGTGACCGTCTACATACACATACCCGCCCGGAATCCGTTCACCGATGGTGATGCCGCGCTCATCAAGGTTGATGACGTAGCCGTTTTCGATCACGAATACATTTTCGCGCTGCATTCCGCTTTCAACCGCAAGGTTGGCGTGGGCGATCAAGTGCCGTAGCTCGCCATGCACCGGAACCAAGTTTTGCGGGCGGATCAAGTTTAGCATCAGGCGCATATCTTCGCGGTTGCCGTGACCAGACACATGCACTTGCTCCAACGGATCGTAGATCACGTTGGCACCACGACGGAACAGATCATTGATGGTGCGTGAAACCGATTCTTCATTGCCGGGGATTGGGTGTGACGAAATCACAATCGTATCGCCGGGGTTGACCTCTAGTTTATGGCGTCCTGCGGCCATACGGCTCAACACCGAAGACGGTTCCCCCTGCGCGCCGGTTGCCATAATCACGATACGGCTTGCCGGGAATTGGTCAATCTGGTTGATGTCTACCATCATCCCGCTCGGCATCCGCAGGATGTTGTAGTCCAGCGCCATATCTACGTTGCGCTTCATGCTATGCCCAGCAAAGGCGATCTTGCGGTTTTGCTTGACTGCCGCGTCAATCACTTGCTGGATGCGGCTAATGAGTGAGGCAAAGGTCGCCACAATCACGCGCCCTTTGGCCGCACTAAATACACGGTCAAAGGCATCGTTAATGACGCTTTCAGAGGGCGTCCAGCCTTCGCTGGTGGCGTTGGTGCTGTCGGCCAACATGACCTTCACCCCGCGCCGATTAAACTCTGCGAGCTTGGCGTAGTCTGGCAAGATGCCATCTACGGGGTGGTTATCGAACTTATAATCGCCCGTGTGGACGATCAAGCCGTAGGGGGTGTGAATGGCAAACCCAACGCAACCGGGGATGCTGTGACACACATGAAATGATTCTACTGTGAATGGCCCGGCCTTGATTGTATCGCCAGACTTAAACATGCGAATATCGGTCTTACCGAGCAGGTTATCTTCTTGGAGTTTGACCTCAATCAAGCCCGCCGTCAGTTGCGTGGCGTAAATGGGGATGTTGGGTAATGATTCGACCACATGCGACACAGCCCCGATATGGTCTTCATGGCCGTGCGTGTAAAGGATCGCATCAATTTTGAGGTTTTTGCTCTCTAAAAGATACTTGTAATCGGGGATGATGTAATCTACGCCGTACATGTCGTGGGCGGGGAACATGATGCCCGTATCTATGATGATGGCGTGATTATCCATCTCGATGGCGGTCATATTCTTACCAATTTCCCCAAGTCCGCCGAGGGGGATAATACGTATTGATTCTGCCATAGCAAACACACCCTAGCCCGGTTGTCTGTAGGGGCTAGGGTTAACCTCCTTTTGGGTTAACGTTCGGTTGAGCCAACCGATTCCGCGAAACGTAAATAATTCAATTGCGATCAACGGCCCGAAGCCACGTCGAACCGGAAATTGCCTTAGTCAATGGGTAACCTTTTGAGAGGGGGGAATAGAAAAAATTCACCCCTCATTAACCATTATAGTGGGTTTTCTTCATTTTGTCCAAGCGGGGGCTTTGGCGCGGTTTTTAGCCGCTTGAGCGTGTTTTCTAGCTGTGGGGGCAGGGGGGAGTCAAACCACAGCCATTCGCCGCTTTCTGGGTGGGCAAAGGCCAATTCTGAGGCGTGTAAAAACTGCCGCCCGACCTTGATCCGTTGCTTGCGGTAGCCATAGATGACATCGCCGACCACTGGCGAGCCGATATAGGCCAAATGCACGCGGATTTGATGGGTACGTCCGGTGAGTAGTGTGCAGCTTAACAACACTTGCCCACCGGGAAAATCGTTATCGGTGACTTCATACTCGGTTTTGGCAGGTTTGCCGTCACGCACTACCGCCATGCGCTTGCGCTGTTTGGGGTCGCGCCCAATGGGGAGGTCAATCAAGCCGGTGACGGTGGGCGGCGTTTTTTCCACCAGCGCGGTATAAATTTTTTCGACGCTGCGTTCTTGGAACTGGTGCATCAAGTGGGCGGTGGCGGCTTCAGTCTTGCCGATCACTAACAGCCCGCTGGTATCTTTGTCTAGGCGGTGAACAATGCCCTTGCGCTCGGTGGTTGCCAGTTGTGGGTAGCGGGCAACTAAGGCGTTGACCAGCGTCCCGCTGCTGTTGCCCACCCCCGGATGCACCACTAAGCCGGCGGGTTTGTCAATCACTGCCAGCAGGTCATCTTCATAAACGATGTTCAGTGCTAAGGCTTGCGGTTGGGGTGCTTCCTCAGCGGGTTGCTCTGGCAGGTTGACCTGTACAAGATCGCCTGCACGGACTTTGATCCCGGCCTTAATGTTCTTCCCGTTGACGGTTACATGCCCGTCGTCAATCAGGGTTTGGACTTGCATTCGAGACAGGTGCGGCAGGTTCGGCAATAGGAACTTGTCTAGGCGTTCGCCTGCAGTTGCTACGTTGAGTTCAATCAGTGTCATAGGGGTACGTTAGTTTCGATGATAGTCATTAGCAAAGCATTATATCACAGCGTATTGCTACATAGTACCTTAGTACCATGATCCGCCGCCAGTATTTACGAAATGCACATTGTAATCTGCTAAAATGGGAATAGCAGTTCAATCTATCAAATCATTGAGGTAAGCCACCCCATGCCCGTATTACTGCTTGCGCGGGGAGATCAAGAATCCCGTACCTTACTCAAAGAAGCCATTGAAGCGCGCTATGGGTCGCGTCCCCCGCTGATTGAAACGATGCGCTTGGCATTTAACGGCAAAACACGGGTAAAACTCGGCCCACTGGTGACGTGGGTTCCGCTTGAATTGAAGGCACAATTCAAGATGCCTAATAGTGTCCGTTGGGATTTTACCGCAAAGCCCGTTGGGGTGGCTGTCATGCGCGGGATCGAAAGCTATGATGGCAGTCGGTTGCATATCTGGCGGGGCGGGAATACGCAATCTTTGAGTGACGTCAATGTGATTAGCTCCGCACAGCAACGGCTTTGGGCCATTGCCGCCACGCTCTTGACGCCGCTTAGTGACCACTTTGTCGAATTGAAAGCGGTGGATGGCTTCACACTCACGGCGCACAACAGCCATTTGCAATCTACCGTGACGATTCAGTTCGATGCCGACTATCACATAGATCAGGTGTGGGTCAATTGTCACAATAGCGAAACCAACCGCGTGCAACGCTATACCATGCGCGTAGATCAAGAATTGGCCGTGTTCAACGAAGTGCTAATCCCGCGCAAGTTTTTGGCGTACTGGGACGATGAAGTATGGTTTGAGGCTGAACCGACTGCGGTAGACAATAACCCCGTTATTGACGATAGCGTGTTCACACTTGCCAGTGAGGTCGTGATCTCTTAGGCGGCAAAAATAGTCTAGCAGTGCTATGATAGGGGCGTCTAATCAGTCAAAACAGGAAAGAGACCCCTACTATGGCGAAACAATATACTGCAGCCCCCGCGATGGTCATTGACCCCAAGAAGAAGTATGTAGCGCACTTCAAAACTTCACGCGGGGAGTTTGACGTAGAACTATTTACTGAAAAAGCCCCGATTACCGTCAATAACTTTGTGTTCTTGGCGAAGGAAGGCTTCTACAACGGCCTTAAGTTCCACCGCGTGATCTCTGACTTCATGATTCAAGGTGGTGACCCAGAAGGCCGCGGGAGCGGCGGCCCCGGCTACAAGTGGAACGATGAAAAATCCTCATTGGCGATCCCCCACAGCGGCCCGGGCGTGTTGAGCATGGCAAACGCCGGCCCTAACACCAACGGCAGCCAATTTTTCATCACGCACGCGGCGCAACCCCATCTCAACGGCAAGCACGCCGTCTTTGGTCAGGTGATCGGTGACGGTCAAAAGGTCGTGAACGCCATCCGTCAAGGCGACACGATGGAAATCACGATTGTAGAGTCGTAATCTACCCTGTAGGGGCGACCCGTCGGGTCGCCCCTACAAACACCTATCCCCCGCTGACAGATACCCTATTTCAGCCTATAATCGGGCGACGTGACCCACTAACGCACATCCACAGGAAAAAACCTGCATGACGCAACCCATCTACACCTTTCAACAGGTGATTCTCAAACTGCACAACTTTTGGGCAGATCAAGGCTGCATCATCTGGCGGCCTCATAATATTC
>JBMOFU010000046.1:0-18109 GCA_049318725.1 Phototrophicaceae bacterium
CTGGATGCCTTCTTCGCCGCCAACCGCATCCCCGAAGCGTTGTTTGTGCTGGTGGCGGGTGGGGCGCTCGGCTCGGCCTTTATCCCTGTGTTTTCACGCTTCTTGCAGTCGGATGACGCCCATGCGTGGCAGCTTGCCAGCGCAGTGATGACCGCTTCCGCTGGGGCGGCGGGTGTGCTGGCGGCCATCGCCTATATCACTGCGCCGCTGTTCATCCCCCAATATGCGCCCGACCCCGCGCTACAGCCGCTCACGCTTGACCTGATGCGGATCATGCTTGTGACGCCCGTCATTTTCGCCGTCAGCGGGCTGGTGATGGGGATTCTGAACGCCCATCAAATCTTCTGGTTGCCGTCGCTTGCCATCAGCATGAACAACGTCGGGATGATCGTCGGCGCGTTGGTGTTTGCCCGCCTGTTCCCCAACGCTGACGGCAGCGCCAATATCTACGGGCTGGCCTGGGGCGCGGTGTTAGGCGCGCTACTCCACTTGGGCGTACAACTGCCCGGCCTGTGGCAGATTCGCGCCCGCCTGCGCCCGCTGACGAAATTCCGTTTGGCGGGCGTGGGCGAAGTCTTGCGGTTGATGGGGCCGCGCGTCTTGGGCTTGGGCGTGGTGCAGATCAACTTCATCGTCAGCGTATCGCTGGCGTCGTCTATGGCCGACGGGAGCATATCGGCGCTCACTGTGGCGTGGCAGTTGATGTTCTTCGCGCTGGGGATCATCGCCCAGAGCGTGGGTACGGCCTTGTTCCCGACGCTTTCGGCACTCGCCGCCGCAGCGGATGTGGACGGCTTTAAGGATCGGCTGGCTTCGGCCATGCGGAGCGTGTTATTTCTGGCATTGCCCGCCACCGTCGCCTTGATACTGTTAGGGCGTCCGTTGGTGGCGCTAGTGGCAGAACGCGGCGCATGGCTCCCAGAGGCGACGCTCGGCACGGCGTGGGCGCTCGGCTGGTTCGCGTTAGGGATCGTCGGTCACAGCCTGCTTGAGGTGCTATCGCGGGCATTCTATGCGCTGGCCGACACATGGACGCCGGTCTTGGTGGGGTTAGCTTCAATGATCGCCAACATCGCCCTGAGCCTTGTGTTTATCCACACTATCGGTGATCCGAATACGCTATCACACGGCGCGTTCGCGGGGTTGGCCTTAGCCAATTCGCTCACCACGCTGATCGAAGGCGTGATCTTGTGGGCGCTGATGAGCCGCCGCTTACGGGGAATCCACGACGCACGGGTGTTTGATCTGCTGTGGCGCACAGGGGTCGCTACTGCGTTGATGGGGATAGCGCTTTGGTTCCTGCGCGGCTGGCTTGTGCCGTTGCCGTCATGGATCGCGTTGGGCGTCGGTGGGCTGGTGGCGGGGATCATCTTCTTCGGTGTGGCGCTTGCGCTTCGTTTGCCAGAGGCGCAAAGCGTGCCGCAACTGGTGTTACGGCGCTTGCGACGGTAAAATACATAGTATCCCGCAATGTACGCAGATGAAGGGACATCCCCTATGGCACTCTCTCGACTAGAACCGATTTATGGCCGTATGACCGTTGAAGAATATTTAGCCTTTGAACGCGCCAGCGACGAAAAGCACGAATATATAGACGGCAAAATCTACGCGATGGCCGGGGCAAAACCACACCATGTGCTGATTGCAACGAATATCGCCAGAAGTTTGGGCAATCAACTAGAAGAAGGCCCCTGCACGGTCTATCAAAGTGACCTCAAGGTGAATGTCAAAACCAAAAGCGGATTCGTTTACCCAGATATTGTGGTGGTGTGCGGGGATTTAGAATATTACGACGATTCGCAAGACATCATCACCAACCCGATTTTGATTGTGGAAGTGCTTTCACCGTCTACCGAAAAGCGCGACCGCACAACCAAATTTCGCCTATACGAGGCATTGCCTTCGTTACAGGCGTATGTGCTGGTCAGCCAAGATGAAGTCAATATAGAGCAGTATTGGCGTAATGGCGAAACATGGGGCTATGAGGCAGCCACCTCACTGGACAGAGTGTTAACGTTACCGAGTATAGATTGCACACTGGCGCTATCGCAGGTGTACCGCAAAGTGACCTTTGATGACCCTACGGCACCAGATACTTCTTCAGGCGGTTATATAAGCCCTCAACCCCCTCGCTGACTGGCAATAAGTCAATCCGCCCGCCTTCGACAATCGCCCGTAGCATGGCACTACTAAAGCGGTTAGACCGTGTCGCGGTAGCAATCATATCAGCCGCACGCCCACTACCCTCTAGCACAATCACCGGAAGGGCTTTTTCCCCCCGTGCGCTGGCAATGTAAACATCATATTGGGCAATTTGCCCACCGTTAATCAAGATACCCACACTGGGGCGCACCCCGCCGCTGATGGCGCGGGTTAGCCCAACCAACAAATCAGATTCAGCACCCCATTGATCTGAATTGACCAATGCAAAGTGTGAATGATTATCTTCCAGCATCGTCAAAGATTCGTCCAGTTGGTTATCGCTACCCGGGTAACGCACCAGCTTATCCGGCGCGCAACCAATCAGCGAAAAACGATCCCCATAAGCATGACGTGCGTTACCGTTTAGACGCATCACCCCGGTATCGGTGCCGCCATCAATCACCACAACCCCGTGTTCGGTGGCAAAGCGTGCAAGCCCTTCACTGATAATATGGCGTGTGGTTTCTAAATCTTCTTCGGACATCCCCCCAGCACCACCGCTCAAGAAAATAGAGGGTTGTGGGATAGAAAACCCCAGCGTTTCTGCCACAGTTTTAGCATCCGCATAGGGAGGCACATGGATGAGTTGCGATTGATTCTGATTGGGGAAGGTTACAAGTTTCGGTAAGATTGCCATAGTAACTTTCTTTGTGACAGGGTGCCAGCCGACGGTCTTCTGAGCATTTTCATGCCCGTTATCAACTATTCGAGATAACCTTACAAACTTTAGGTATTCTAGCATTGTTCTTTCGGTCACGCTAATGTCTGTAGAAATTTCTACAATCCGTTCCTCACAAACTGAGGGGGCATCAGTTATAATTGTGTCTATAATGAAACTCTTTGCACGCCGCCGCGACCTGAGGAGCAAAATCCGTGAGTTCTTCCCCAGACATCCCAGAAAAAGAAATGCGTGAACGGTGTGCCAACGTCTTAAGCAAATCGGCTGAAGAAGCGCGCCGACTGGGACATAACTTTATTGGTACTGAACACTTGTTTATTGCCATCAGCAAAAGCAAACCCGGCCCGACCAATGACCTGCTCAAGCGCGCTGGACTCAACCCGATGACAGTACGCAACGAAATCCGTATGGAAATCGGCACGGGGGAAGGCACCACACTAGAGGTATTGCCCCTAACGCCCCGCAGCGAAATCATCTTGTCATTGGCGATCTTCTTGGCCGAACAAGAAGACAAGCGCGATATTGAAGAATCTCATCTGTTGTTGGCCTTACTGCAAGAGGGCGAAGGCGTACCCATCCGTAAATTGGTAGAAATGGGATTTGACCTTAACCTATGGCTACAACGGCTGTTGATGGAGATCCAAGAATCTGGGATTATCGAAGATTCGCCCGTTTTTGATGATTCATTTCACTTTAGTAGTGACTTTGACCAAAGCAGCGAGGCTGATCGCCCCATCGCTTCACCGGGCGGGCATGGCGGCATCCCCACCCCGCTGTTAGATAAATATGGGCGGGATTTGGTCACAGAAGCCCATCGCGGCAAGATCAACCCTGCCGTTGCCCGTGACCGAGAAATTCGAGCGGTGGCGCGCACGCTGGCGCGCAGTAAAAAGAACAATCCGCTGCTGTTGGGGGACGCCGGAGTAGGCAAAACCGCCGTTGTTGAAGGGTTAGCTTACGCCATTGCTAAAGATATTGCCCCTAAATCGCTTTCTGCCAAGCGCATTGTGGAAATTGAAGTGGGGTCACTGGTGGCTGGAACCAGCCTGCGCGGGCAATTTGAGGAACGGCTCACAGGCATTATTCACGAGGCGGCGCGTGCTGGCAATGTGATCCTGTTTATTGACGAAATCCACACGATTGTTGGCGCCGGAGACACTATTGACAGTAACTTAGACGCCGCCAACATCCTCAAGCCGGCCTTAGCGCGTGGGGAAATCATGGTGATTGGCGCAACCACGCACGAAGAATACCGCAAGGCCATTGCCCAAGACCCCGCCTTGGCGCGGCGCTTTAGGCCGATCAACATTGACGAGCCGGGGCGCGAAGATGCCATCCGCATTATCAACGGGCAACGTGAACGGCTGGAGTTGCACCACGAGCTAAAAATCCGTGATGACGCGATCACCGCCGCAGTGGATTTTTCCATGCGCTACATGCCAGACCGTCGGCTCCCCGACAAAGCGCTGGACTTGCTGGACGAAGCCTGCACGCGCGTGCTGATTAGCACCAACATCCAAGAACTGCTTGAAGAAGATATTGAGCAAATCGTCGGGCGCAATGATGTTGCGCTGGTCTTGTCAGAGTGGACGGGCGTACCTGTCAGTGAACTGTCACAGGCTGACCGTGAACGGCTAACCGATCTTGAAAATCAGTTGGGGGATAAAGTCATCGGCCAAGAAGAAGCGGTAGAAGCCGTTGCCGCTTCCATCAAGACCGCCCGCGCTGGATTGAGTGATCCGAACCGCCCAGTGGGGGTATTCTTGTTCTTAGGGCCTTCTGGCGTGGGCAAAACAGAGTTGGCACTCACGCTGGCAGAAATCTTGTTTGGCAGCACCGATGCCCTCATTCGCTTGGATATGTCTGAGTTTCACGATGGGCATACTGTTGCCCGCCTCATCGGTGCGCCCCCCGGCTATCGTGACGCCCAACGTGGCGGACAACTCACCGACGCGCTGCGCCGCCGCCCATACTCGGTTGTACTGCTGGATGAGGTGGAAAAAGCTGCCCCAGAAGTCTTTGACCTGTTCCTCCAAGTGTTTGATGAAGGCCGCCTCAGTGACGCCACAGGCCGCCAAGTGGACGCCCGCCAAGCGGTATTCATTATGACCAGCAACATCGGCACGCAAGAAGGCAGCAAGAGTTTAGGCTTTACAGGCGGTAAAATTGAGGCCAAGCGCGATTATTCGGGCTATTTGAACAAGTTCTTCCGCCCAGAATTCTTAAACCGCGTTGACGAAATTATCACCTTTAATGCACTCACTCCCAACGTGCTGAACAACATTTTAGATTTACAAATGCGGGATATTCACCTGCGTTTGGCCGAACAAGGGATCACCCTCACACTGGGGGAAGATGCGCGGGACGTGCTGTTGCGCTTGGGCTATGATGCCTCTAACGGCGCCCGCCCGCTCAAGCGCACGCTAGACCGCTTGATTACCCGCCCGCTGAGTGACCGTATTTTACGCGGAGATTTGCCGCTCGGTAGCCGCGTGATCGCCATTGCCAACGACGAACACTCGCTTCGGTTTGAAGTTTCCTTGCCAATATCAGGATCATAGCAGACCCATTATGTTACTACGCCATCCGAACACCGGCAGACAGCCTTTGAACCTTCGGCGCACCGTCGAGAAGAAAATGCTTGCTGAGCCACACCCCCAAGACATCACTGATCCCTTTGCCACTGACCCGAACGAAGATATTCGGCTGTTAGGCCAATTGGCACTTCGCCGTCAAGACATCAACGATGCCTTTGCATTGGGGGACTTGTGCGCCTCGCTGACCTTCAATGAACTAGATAGCCTGTTGCATATCAACTACTTGCAAAAGACATATCTGGCTTATACAAGGGCATTACAACAGGCGGGCAACGACCTTGATCGTAAGCTGGCGCGGCGCACCCTCAGCGAACTGGGCGCATGGGTGGTACAGGTCAGCAAGGCTTATCCGACTCGCAAGAACATTGCCGCCAGTTTTTGGCTGCTGGCAGAGTTTGACGAGGCCATGATCCCGGCAATGGGAATCCGTGAGGACACGCTAGAGGCACTGGCAGAACACTACCTACAGGGGGCAATGGCGACCCAAATGGGCGATCCGTTGCCTGTACCAAACGAAGTGCTGACGATGCCCGCCCCAGTCTTTCGGCAGGAGGACACACACGCACCCCAAGAGATACAACTCAATCAATTGACCCAACTGGATGCCGACGACCTAGAGAACACAGCTATTTCTGCCAACGCGACCAATACCCGCGCCACGAACGACCTGCCAGCTTTGTCGGAGATAATCGAACCGGATGCAACAGCGCTAGATACGGGGCTTTCTGGCAGTGCGCTTTCTGGGATGCTTTCTCCAGAAGAAAATGAAGATACCGTCGGCGCCAATCAAGAAGCACCAGAAAACGCCATCAGCCGCTTGAGCCGCCATCTTGGGCGCGGGCGTCGTGTGCCGCCCAAGCGTAAGTCTGGTGGCAGCAAGCGACGCACTGGGCGCGACCCCCAAATAGACGAGGGCGATTTTGATATTGGCGCCAAGATTGAAGACCGCTACGACGTGATTGATGTCAAGCGCGGCGGAATGGGCATCGTCTACCTGTGCTACGACCATGTGAGCCGCGAACCGGTTGCCATCAAGACTTTTCAAAGCAAGTTCTTGAAAAATGAACGCGCCGTTGCCCGTTTCGTTTACGAAGCACTAACATGGATTCGGCTAGAAAAGCACAATTATATCGTGCAGGCCAAGCTCGTCCAAAACATTGAAGGCCGTCCACACATCATCTTAGAACACGTCAGCGGGCCAGAAGGCTTAGGCTCTGACCTACGCAGTTGGATTGAACATCACCGCATTGATACCACGCAAGCGCTCACCTTTGGGCTACACATCGCACAGGGGATGCACCACGCCACCCATGCCATCAATGGCCTTGTTCACCGCGACCTCAAACCTGCCAACATCCTTGTCACCCACGAAGGCATTGCCAAAGTCACCGACTTTGGGCTAGTGCGCTCGCTAGAACATGAAAATTCCCCCAGCGCCTCTACAGAGAACAACGACCGCACCACCCAGACGCTAATTGAAGATGCCGACCCCCAAACCTTTGCACGCCTGACCCGTGCCGGGGCAATCGTCGGCACGGCACCGTATATGTCTCCAGAGCAGTGCCGAGGGGAAGATGTAGACACACGCGCAGACATCTATGCCTTTGGTGCGCTGATGTTTGAAATGCTCACCGGGCATCATGTGTTTAAGGCGCGCAAGTGGGAAACATGGCTCTACGCCCACATCAACGATATACCGCGCTTCAGCGATGAAGAAAAGGCCAAGTTGCCGCCTAAGCTAGTGGCTTTTGTGTTGCGTTGCCTTGAAAAATCCCCGTTTAGACGCCCACAAAACTGGACGGAACTGGTAGACGAACTGCGAATCCTCTATACAGAGGTGGTTGGCACTGCGCCAAAGCTGGAAATGACTGGCAAAGAGCTTGAACTGCGCGAGATGGTAGACAAAGCCTACTCGCTCACCGAGTTAAACTTCTTAGATGAAGCCGTTGAAGCCTATGACCGCGCCATCGCCACCAGCCCTAACGAAGCGTGGATTTGGGCGCGCAAGGGGCGCACCCTGCGGCTACTGGAACGGCTAGAAGAATCTTTGGCGACCTATGAACATGCGCTCAAGTTGTTCCCAGACTTTGCGTGGGCGCACAACGGGCGCGGGATTGTGCAAGAGCGGCTACAACAGTCCGAAGGCGCGCTAGAAAGCTATCGGCGCGCAACACAACTCAACCCAAACGAGATTTGGCACTGGTACAACCAAGCCAGTATGTTGTTTGAACTCAACCGCCCAGATGAAGCGATCCCGCTCTTGCAGCAAGCGCTCAAGATGGATCCTGCCCATGCAGAAAGTTGGGGCAAGCTCGGCCAAATTCACCGCCGCTTGGGGCAATATCACGCCGCTATTGAAGCCTTCAGGCAAGCGGTGCGCCACGACAAGCACTATGCTTGGGCGTGGAACGGTGCCGGCCTGTGCTATATGATCTTGGGGCAATACAACGACGCGCTAGAATGCTTTACCGAAGCGACCGATTACCAGCCCGAAATCATTTGGCACTGGTATAACCTCACAGACACGCTCTTGGCGCTCAAGCGCTATAACGAAGCGTTCATCGCCGCTCAAGAAGCGGTTGAGGTAGACGACAACCACGCCCCCAGTTGGGCAAAGCTCGGCCAAGTGTTGCGCTACTTAGGCCGCCAAGAAGAAGCCGTCAAAGCCTATAATGCCGCGCTGCAAATCTACCCGCAGTACGCTTGGGCAATCAACGGCAAGGGGATCGCGCTGGAACAACTCCACCGCTATGAGGACGCGCTGTTATGCTATGAAGAAGCGGCCAAACACAGCGAAGGCGACACTTGGCATTGGTACAATCGCGGGAACGTGTTGGTGCTGATGGCGCGCTATGAAGACGCGCTGCCGCTGTTGGAACAAGCCACCATTGCCAACCCACGCCATGCCCGCAGTTGGGCGCGGCTAGGCAACGCGCTGCGCCATTTGAAGCGCCACGATGACGCGCTAGAGGCCGTGCAAGAGGCCATCCGCCAAGATTCCACCTACGCATGGGCGTGGAACGAACTGGGGATGATCTATGAGCAGTTAGAACGCTACGATGATGCGCTTTCGGCCTATCAACGGGCGGCACAAGCCTTCCCCGGCGACGCGACCTTCTTATATCAAATCGCCAGCGTCTTAATTAATATAAACCGCTTTGAGGAAGCGATTCAGCACCTTGACCGCGCACTGACGCTTCAACCGCAAGATGCCCGCAATCACGCCAAGAAGGGGCAAGCGCTGCGCCGCTTAGGGCGCTTGCGTGAGGCGCTACGCAGTTACACCCGCGCCATTGAGATAGACCCTAAATATGCGTGGGCATGGAACGGGCGCGGACTGACGCTGGCGACACTCAATGAACATGACGATGCGATGTTCAGCTTCCAGAAGGCGACCGAAGCCGACCCTACTGACGTGTGGTACTGGTACAACTTGGGCGATGAGCTGATTACGTTAGTGCGGCTAGAAGATGCCCTGTATGCGTTAGGGCGCGCGCTGGCGATCAACCCCGACCATGCAGAAAGTCACGCCAAGCGCGGCCAAGTGTTGCGGCGGCAAAAACGCTTTGATGACGCGCTCAAGGCGTATGAGCGTGCCATCGGCGCACGCCCCAACTACGGTTGGGCATGGAACGGCTATGGGCTGGTGTTGCAGTCGCTCAACCGCCTAGAAGAAGCCTCTGCCAGCCTAGAGCGTGCCATCCGTGAAGAACCGTCGGTGATGTGGTACTACCTCAATCTGGTAGATTTGCTCTTGAACATGGGGCGGCGTACCGACGCGCTAGATACCATTGAAATGGCGATAGACAATATTCCCGACAACCCGACGGCGTGGTCACGGCGCGGCCAAATCTTGCGGCGCTTGGGGGACTATGAAACGGCGGTTGCCAGCTATGACCATGCGCTTCAGCTAGACCCCAACGACGGTTGGACGTGGAACGGCAAGGGATTAGCCCTAGCAGAAATCGAAGAATGGGAACAAGCCCGCGACGCCTATAAGCGCGCCATTGACCTCAACCCCAGTGATGTGTGGTTTTGGCACAACTATGGCGAAGCCCTCAGTGAATTAGGCAACCCCGCCGAAGCGCTCAAAGCCTTTGAGCAAGCGTTGCTCATCACGCCGAACCACGAACCGACCCACAATAAACTGAAAGCCCTCCAAAACAAAATGAACGGAAATGGCAGGTCAGAGTGATGCAAAAACACATCTCAGTGACTTACATGAGCGGGCCTTACGATGGCAAATCCTTGCGCTTTGAGCAACCCGCCTTCGGTGATGAGTTGATTATCAACATTGGGCGGCGCGAAGGCTGCGACATCGAAATTGATTTCGACAATCAGGTGTCACGCTTACATGCACGGCTGATTTGCCAAGCGGTAGAAGTGACGGCCACCGACAGCACGCCCAACCCCTATCATCTGGCCTTTTGGCTAGAAGATGTAGACAGCCGCAACGGGACGTTCATCGAAAAGCAAAGCGAACCAATCAAGGGGCGGGTGGAGCTAAGGCCGGGGATTTTGTTCAAGGTGGGGCGCACATGGATGCGGCTAGATGTGCCGTTCTCGTTTGAGACGACCTTTAACGCCAACAACGCTTCGGATATTCCGTTTTAGGCCAGTAGCGTTAGCCAAACAGACACGGTAATCAAGCTCAAGACGGTACTCACCAGTACCATTTCGCTGGCAATGGTAGATTGTTCATCGTTGCCGAACTGTTGCGTCACTGCTGTAGACATCACTGCGCTAGGCATAGCGGTTTGCAACACAGTCACGGTCAGGGTGAGGTCACGTAAGCCAAACAGCCAGCCCAAGCCATAGATTATCAATGGGGCGACCACCAAGCGCAGTAGCGCTACACCCAACGCAGGCACCAGATTTTTGCCGGGGCGCACTGCCGCCAGCCGAACGCCCATAATCACCAGCATCATCGGGACTGCGCCGCTCCCCAACACAGACAGCACACGGTCTGGTACAGAATCCAACGGGAGCGGCACATTGAAGACGTTGAGGGCAATCCCCACGACCGTAGCGGGCAATACTGGCACCCGTAGCATATTGTCGAACGCCCGCCGCACCCCGCCTGCGTCATGTGAGGCGATGAATATCCCAGCGTTGTTGCCAATCACCACTGTGAGCAAGTAGTAAAGGGTCGCTAACTCAGTGCCAAGCGCGCCAAAGGCAAAGGTATTCACTGGGATGCCATAGTTCGAGGCATTGACCATCACCACACAGACCAGAAAAGCTGTCGTCTGCACGGGGTCTAGGCGTAACAGGCGCGCCAATAGCACCGCCACAAAGAAGATACCAACCGTCATCAATAAGACGCTGACGCCCATCAACAAGAGTTGGTCTACAGCAACCTCCGTGCGGATCAACGTCCGTAGCACCAGTGCCGGAATAAAAATGTAAATCACAGGGGCAGACAGCGCGCGTGAATCCAGCGTGAAAACGCGGCCAAAGCCATAGGCAATGGCAATAATGATGAACACGGGGCTAAGGATAGAGAATAATGTAGGCAACGTCATCGAAAGATTTTCCCTTGTGGGTGTGTCAAAAGTTTAGTTATTGTTAACCCACGAAACAACCACCAAAGGGTACACCAGCATTATGGCGATTGACTACTCTGTAGTACAGGAACACCGCGCAAAGTTTATTGACCTCACCCCCAACATCACCGTTGATGATCTTCGGCAGGAGGTCAAGCGCCTGTATGATCGCGTGGAAGAAATCCTCCAACACACCACCGACGCCGATCTTGTTTTTGTGCCGTTTGATCCGCACGCCAGTGACCCACATGCCCCCGCCGATCAACAAAACATCGGTTGGACGTTGGCGCATTTGGTAGCCCATGTAACAGCCGCCAACGAAGAAAACGCCGTGTTTAGCTCCATCTTGGCACGCGGCATCAACATCGGCGGCAGGATTCGCTATGAAACCGACTGGGAAAGCATCACCACTATTGCACAAGCGCGCCAACGCCTTGAAGAAAGCCGCCGTATGGTCTTGGCCTACCTAGAGGCTTGGCCGAACACCCCCCACCTTGATACCCGCCGCGAGTTTGGCAGTGAACGCGCCCGCGAACTGTTTGGAGAAATCAACGCGCCTGCCAGCATGATAATGGGGCTTTCTCACATGGAAGGGCATCTGGAACAGTTCCAAGAGGTGTTGCGCCAAGCCAAAGCCGCGCTGCAAAACGCTGAAACCGCTTAGTCTGCTATACTTAGGGCAGAGATCGCTACCAGATAGTCAGGATTTTAACGATGTCTGCCCTACCCAAGTTTAACCCAATATCCCCCGAAGCATACCTTGCCATGGAACGCGCCAGCCTGCACGAAAAGCACGAATACTTTCGTGGTGAAATCTATGCGATGACGGGCGCAAGCCGTACACACGTTGAAATCATTCATAATCTGAATGGTCTTTTGTATCAACAACGCAAAAAAACAGGTTGTCGTGCTTACGCCAATGACCTGCGCGTGAAGGTACAAAAGAACGGACTGTACACCTACCCAGACATTGCCATTGTCTGCGGCGAACCCCAATTTGAAGATGACCAGTTCGATACATTGCTCAACCCGCTGGTGATTATTGAAGTGCTTTCTCCCTCTACCGAACGTTATGATCGTGGGACAAAGTTTCAACTCTATCAGGGGATTGATTCGCTGCAAGAATATGTGCTGGTCAGCCAAGATCAGCTCATCGTGGAGCGCTTCCGCCGCACTGAGCAGAGTTGGGTCTACACCAAGCTGGATTCGCTTGAAGCCACCCTGCAATTTGACAGCCTTGACCTCCAGTTAGCCCTTGCGGAAATTTACGAAACCATTACCTTTGAAGACCGCCCCAACCCGCGTTAAGTTTTCATGACTTGTGCTTTATTTATGGCAGATTTTGGGTGCATCTGGTAATGTTATACACGGTTTGGTTTTGGTTACTTCCAAAAGGCCAGAAAGCGCAATATGTCCACAACGGATCCCTTGATTGGCAAAACCATCGGCGATTACCACATCCAATCTTTGCTTGGGCGCGGTGGGATGGCGCGGGTATATCGCGGCTATGACAAAAACTTAGATCGCTACGCAGCGGTGAAGGTAATTGACACGCACCTGATTGTTGGGGATGAACGCCAAGAATATTATGAACGCTTCCAAAGAGAAGCGCGTGCCATTGGGCGCCTGAACCACCCGAATATTGTTGGGGTGTATCAGTTTGGGCAAATCGTTGGCGCAGAAAACTACTATATGGCGATGGCCTTTATCGCAGGCGAAGACCTGCGGCAAATCTTGAAGCGGTTGATTAAAGAGGGGAAGTCGCTAGAGACCGACGCGCTGATGAAAATCATGCGTGGCATGACCAGCGCGCTGGATTATTCTCATGAAAAGGGCGTGATCCACCGCGACATCAAGCCATCGAATATTCTCATCACTCCAGATGGTTCGCCAATCCTTACCGACTTTGGGCTGGCGTTGAACATCCCCGAAGGCACCATTGGCAACACCTTTGGCAGCGCGCACTACATCGCCCCAGAACAAGCGGTATCCTCGGCGCAGGCCGTCCCCCAAAGCGACCTGTATTCGCTAGGGATTTGCCTGTATGAAATCCTCACAGGGCGCGTCCCCTTTGATGATGCTTCTGCGATGAGCGTGGCTCTAAAACACCTCAGCGACCCGCCGCCGCCGCCAAGCCGAGTCAAGGCGGGCATTCCCCCTGAAGTGGAGCAAGTGGTCTTGAAAATGCTCGAAAAAGAGCCAAAAGACCGCTACCAAACCGGCGCAGAAGTGATGGTGGCGCTAGAGCGGGCTTATCGCTTGCCAATAACTGCGGCTCCCCCCAGTCTTTCAGTTCCGATTTTCCCGCCGACGCCCACAACGCCTAGCGACTCGTCGCAAGTTCCATCACGCCTCATGCGCCCCACAGCCAACGACCCGCGCAATAAAAATTATGAACGGCTTCAAACCACTGCCGCTAAACTAGAACAGCTTCAAACCCAAGAGATGCGAACGCGGCGCAGTTTATGGATCGCGCTGGCCTTCATCATCATTGTGATTGCCGCAGGCTTTGGCATCTTTGCATTAGGCAGTGCCAGCAACAATGCGCGCCCGACGGCGACTTCTGACGACACACAAGTAGCGGCGCTCAGTGCAAGTGCAACGGCTTTGCCCACAAGTTCGGTTGAACTTTCTGCCACGACATTGCAGACACAAATCGGTACAGGTGAAGTCAACAATGTGACGGAACGCCCTGATATCGTGAGGCCTTCAGCCACATTGCCTGCCACCCTAACGCCAAGCGTTACCCCCTCTAATACGGCTACGCTCACCGCCTCTAGCACGCCTGCTTCAACGCAACCCGGCACAAGCCTAGTGGGTGAAACGCCTACCAACCCCAACACGGTCAATATTACGCTACGCTACAGACCACAAACGCTTGTGCTGTATAATTCCTCTAACCGCACCGTAGATGTCAGTGGATTGGTGTTTATTACTGAGCGGGACGGTGTGCGGGTGGACTTCTATGCACAAAGCCGCTGGTCAGGGGGGTCACGCGAACCCAATTTCTTGCCCGCCGGAGATTGCTTCCAGACGTGGACACGCGACTTTTCTGTCTTGCCAGAAGAAGACTATTGCCGCCTGCGCCACAGTTGGCAAGCGGTGTCAAACAGCAATGCCTTCTGGATCAATGACGCCCCTGACGCTACCTTCAGGGTAGAAGAACGCAATACCGTGATTGCCACTTGCGTGATTGACAGCGGGGAATGTCTGGTTCCAGTACGGGCGCGTTAGGGAATAGCAGGGTGAGGCAACTGCACCCTGCCTGCTTAGGGGCTGTCTAGCGTGACGGTAATCACTGGTGGGACTTGCGGCTGACGAGCAAAGTTCTGCTGGTAGAGGCCAAACAATAGCGCGGCCAACAGTAATACCCCAATCACCACAGCGATCAACGCCACTGGGGTGCGTCGTCGGCCAGTGGCATCCCCACCTAAGCGTGCATAGCGCAACAACCACAACTGAAGTAGACTCCCCCGCAACTGAATGCCGCCTTCCCCCTGACGAACCAACTGCTGATACTCGATCCCGCGCAAGGCGGCACGAATGGCGGTCGGGTTTGTCGGGTAATCCGTTTGGGCAAGCCATTGCTCAACATGCGCTACTGCGATGACCGTATTCGGCTTGTCATAGACCAAATGGCTGATGGCCGTCAACACCAAGCGTTCGGTGAGCGTTAACTCTCGC
Organism: Phototrophicaceae bacterium; assembly: GCA_049318725.1. Lineage (GTDB taxonomy): Bacteria > Chloroflexota > Anaerolineae > Aggregatilineales > Phototrophicaceae > CAIRDJ01. Next base: position 14,709 of record JBMOFU010000046.1, read on the forward strand.
CAACGCCCTTCAAAGAAGGGGGTGGTTTGTGTGAGTAGCGTTGGCAATTGTGCCGTCAACGCCTGTACCGTCAACGCTTGATCGGCCATCGCCTGCCCAACAAACTGCAACAACAAAGGGTTGCCGCCTGTGATGTGTAACAGGGACTCGGTTACGTCACTTTCTGCGGGTAACTCAAACAGCGCAGCCACTTCATCACGCGGCAGGTCTTCAAGCCGCATCACTTGTGCAGGGTCGCAGAGCGGAACAAGCTCATTCAGGTGATTTTCGGCACTGGGGCTGAGGGTCATGACCATTCCCAATTGGCCGTATTGGGCAATCAGCGCGCTCAAGAATCCCCACAAGTCACGGTCAATATCCCCGCCATGAATCATCTCTAGCAAGTAATCTGCGTCATCTAACAACAAGACCAAGCGCCGTTGGCCGCGAATGGTCTGGAAGATAGACGGCAAGAGCGTCTCTTGAAACCATGCTCGGTTGGGTGTGGCCGGGATTTCTGGCAGGCGCCCGATGCTGAAGCCGCGTGCGGTGATGGCGGCAAAAATCTGCTCGGCGAAGTAGCGAAACAACACCCGCTCAGACTGTGGCCGCAGTTGGCGCAACGGCACATACACCCCGATATAAGGGTCATCAAATACGGCGTTGAAGTGCCACAGCAGCGCGCTCTTGCCAATGCTGCGCCGCCCAATGAACGTCGCGGCAAGCGGCGTGTAGGGGTCTGCAAAGCACTGGTGGATGTGTTGATAGGCCGCGACCCGTAGTGCAAAACGTGACGGCTGATAGCGACCATCCATGCTAGGGAGGAACACAGAGTCCATGGGATATCGCTATCCTTTGCCGTCAACAGGCAGATGGTGATCTAACCAGCGCACCATATCGTTTAGCACCATGATGCGTTCCGGCTCATTGACCAACTCGTGATACAAATCGGGGTAGATTTTCAGGGTTTTGTCGGCAGAGGCCGCCCCCGCAAACAGCACCTCACTCCCTAGCGGGTCAGTGATGCGGTCTGCGCCGCCGTGCAAAATCAAGAGCGGTGCGGTTAAATCCGCAAGGTTAACGCGCACATGGCGCGCAGTGCCGATGATCCCCAATGAGGTACGCAGCCGTATCAGCGTGAGGTTATTGTAGGGGTCTGCCGTCCATGTCGCCAACACTGCCGGGTCGCGGGACATACCTGTGACATCCATTGTCACTAGCGGCGTTTCTGGCGCAAATTGGTTGAGCGCCCGCGCCGCAGACACCATCAAGTTTGGCATCCCCTCATCAATCGCCAACGGCACGCCGATTGTCATAATCCCGTTGACGGCGGTGGCCTGTGGGGTGATGGCATACGCCAAGATCACCAACGCGCCCATGCTATGAGCAAAGATAAAGATCGGGCGTTCGGCATGGACGCCGCGCACAAAGGCTAAGTAATGGGCAAAGTCGTTGATCGGCTCTTGAAAGGTGTTAAAGTACCCGCGCTTGCCTTCGCTTTTGCCATGCCCGCGCTGGTCATAGCCGTGTACGGCGTAGCCCTGTGCGGCAAAGTGCGCTGCCACATGCGCGTAGCGCCCAATATGTTCGGCAGCCCCATGTAGCATAATCACAGCCGCTTTAGACTGCTGCACAGGCAACCAAGATTCTATATGCAATTTGAGGCCGTCTTCTGTGTGAAAGTGACTACTGACGTGATGCACTGTGCGGTTGATCCTTGTGTGATTCATCTTTGATAGGATTAACTTGATTGCTAGTGACTGATTTTAACGCCACAAAGACGGACGACACAGGTGTCGTCCCTACAAAACCGTTGAAATACGCCCCCATCCTGTAGGGACAAGGCCTGCCTTGTCCGCAAAACTAGGAATCACCGTAGGATTAGTCGGGTGGGGTTAGGCGTAAATCACATGCTGGACGATGAAGTTCAGCGCGGTTTCATAGTAATCATGCAGCGTTTCTGCCTTGCGGAAGCTGTGGCCTTCATCGTCGTAGACCTTGAGGTGATGTGGCACTCCACGACGACGACGCAACACAGCGGCAATCGCCTCAGATTGTGCAGCAGGCACAACACGATCTCGCGCCCCGTGAAATAACGCCACTGGCACACGAATTTTGTCCGCATTGAACAATGGCGAACGCTCGCGGTAAATTTTGGCGGCGGCAGGTAACGCGCCGACTAGACGATCTGTATAGTAGCGCTCGAACTTATGGGTATCTTGCACCAACGCGAATAAATCGGTGACGGGCGCTTGTGCTACCCCAAGCGCATAGAGCGCTGGATGCTGAATGAGCGATTGTAACACCGAGTAGCCGCCAGAACTGCTCCCCATAACGACAATCTGGGCGGGGTTGGCTTTGCCGTTGGCGATCAAGAATTGCACGCCACTAGCGGTGTCTTCTACTTCGGCAACGCCCCATAACCCATTGAGTGCCAGCTGGAAGGCGCGCCCATAGCCGCTACTGCCCCGATAGTTCGGCTCAAAGACGGCGAACCCACGCGAGGTAAAATACTGCACCTCTGGGAAGAAGCGCTGAAAGCGTTGGCGGGTTGGCCCACTGTGGATGTAGACAATCAGGGGTGGGGCGTCTGAGTGGCTATAGTGAGGGTGGGTCGGTGGGTAGTATAGCCCGCTCAAGCGTTCCCCTTGCGCCGACGCCCATGTTATCGTTTGGCTTGCTGCCAGTTCCCCCACAGCGAACGGCTCAGTGCTGCTGTTGGCACGCACCCGTACCGCGCCGTTGTACGGATTCACGGTCAGCACACGGTCGGGGATTTGCGGATGGGCGGCAATCAACGCCACCTCCCCACTGATGGGGGAAACGGCGATTTGCTCTAGGTAGGTATAGCCGTCTAAGTCGCCAAAATGGGCGCCTTCGCCGCTATGAACGTCTATCTGGCGCAACTGCCAGCGGTTATCCTCATTGCGTAACGCCCATAGCGCACTGCTGTCTGGTGACCATGCAAAGGTACGCATCCCCTGAAGCCACGCTGGAACGGCATATTCGGCTTCGTCATGTTGGGTGAGCGATTGGTGCGTCCCTAAGTCGAGGTCATAGCGGTAGACTTCCCACCAGCCGTTACGGTCGCTGGCATAGGCCAAGTAACCGCCATCCGGTGAAAACACCGCGCCAAAGATCGCCTGTGGCGTCCCTACCCCAGCGATGATTTGCCGCCCAACCACAGTGGGCGTCGGTTCAGCAGTCAGGTGGAACAGGTGCAATTGCGTGCTTTCCCACGGCATATGGGGGTGATCCCACGTCACACAGGCGATTCGATCCCCCGCCGGATGCCACGCCGGTTGCATGATGAAGTCTGAGCCGCTGAACAGCCGTCTGGGGTAATCTGACCCGTCGCTGGGGATCAACGCAAGGTTATCTTGTTCGCCAATGCTGTGAACGTAGAGCAGCCAGCGTCCATC
>JBMOFU010000047.1:0-17348 GCA_049318725.1 Phototrophicaceae bacterium
GAAATCCGTCACTTCGGCTGGCTGATGATGATGGTCACGCTGTCGTCGTGGCTGTTTCTGCGCGTGCTATCGCGCCCGACGACCCTACGCTACACCGTCTACGCCGTCAGCATCGCCGTGATGATGTACACACTCTATATGGGCTTTTTCGTCGTCGTCACGCAGGTGATTGTTGCGCTGTTGATCTGGCGCGCCCCATTGCGCGACAAAGCCAAGTTCATCGGCGCGTGGGCGCTGGCGTTGGGCTTATTCGCCCCGTGGCTGTATGTGATTGTCACCGAACAGTTGGCGCTGATTAGCGTCGGGATTGGCGGCATTGGCAACGTCCCCGAAACCAGCCTTGCCGCGCTGTGGGCGCTCTTGCGCGACCTGCTAGGCAATGGATTGCCACTCTTGGCCGCGCTGTGGCTGCTGGCCTTGATCCCCTTACGGCGGGCATGGCGTGATCCCGTTCAGCGCACGGTAACCCTGTATATTCTGCTGTGGGGTATGGGAACACTGCTCATTATGGCGGCGGTCAACCCGTTCTTTACGCTGTTCCGCCTGCGGACGGTCACGATTCTGTTGCCCGGCTTTATCTTGGCCGTATCGCTTGGCTTGAGTGTGCTTCCGCGCCGCGTGAACCTTATCGCCTTTGCGGTGTTGCTGCTCTTTACAGGCTACCGTGTATTGCCGATCCAGCCACGCGGCGACATGATCGGCCTTGCTCAACGGATGACGCCGCTCTATCAGGCGGGGGATTTAATCGTCGTCGAAACGGGCTGGAGCGATGACGAGTTCATCTACGAAATCCGCCACGAACTGGGCTGGGAGGTTCACCCGATCCGCACCTTGCAATGGGTGGACTATCGCGGCGAGAACAAGCTGGTCGTGCTAGAAATTGAGCGGCAATTGCGCGCCGCGCCGCGTGTGTGGGTGATCCACTGGAACCAGCCGACGCAGGTCGTCCCGTGGCTAGACGGCGACGCCCAAGACTACGACCAACTGTACTACGTGCGCCACTACCCCGGCGCACAGCTAGAAAGCTACGCAGGCGGTTACTTCGCCCGCATGGACGGCGGCTACGGCCTGTACCTGTATCGCAACAACAGCCCCACACCCCCGTAGGGGCGACCCGTCGGGTCGCCCCTACAAAACCGTTGTAATGTCGCCCCATCCTGTAGGGACAAGGCCTGCCTTGTCCGCAAAACAGGCTATAATCGTGAAAAATCGGTGCGTATCCCACCAAAAGCGTAAAGGGCAAATCGCGTGACGATGCTAGATCACACAGTCTATGAGCGTCAAGGGGTGTGGTGGGGGGAAGACGCCCTGTTCAACATCATTTTCACCGTCTTTAATCCGGGGCGCAGCGCCTATATCCAGCGGATATTGGCAACACAGCCTAACCCAACCGATAAGCTACAGATGTTAGATGTTGGTTGCGGGGGCGGCTACCTTGCCGAATCGTTGGCAGCGGCAGGCGCATCCGTCAGTGGGATAGACTTGGCACACAATGCCTTAGTCGCTGCCCGCACTCATGCCCAAACGCAGGGATATTCCATTCAGTACAGCGTTGCCAATGGGGAACGGCTCCCGTTTGCCGATGCCACGTTTGATGTGGTCTACTGCTGTGATGTGTTACAGCATGTCCCCGATGTTGCCCGCATCGTGGCGGAAAGCGCACGGGTACTCAAGCCCGGCGGACTATACTTCTTCCAAACTATCAATCGCACGCCCTTGAGCTACCTTGCGCTGATTGTGCTGGCACAGCGTTGGGATCACACCTCGTTTTTGCCGCTCGGTAGCCATCAGTGGAGCGGTTTCGTTCCGCCCAGTCAACTCATTGGGGCGATGACCTCTCAGCGGCTTACCCTGCGCGAACTGCTAGGGTTTAAGTCCCCGCGCCCGCTGTCTGCACTCTATCAAGAGGTGCGCCGATATAAGCGCGGCGAAATCAGCTATGACGAATTTGGCCGCCGCATTCAGTTCGACACCCACCCCACCGACCTCAGCGTGTCGTATATCGGCTACGCGCAAAAGTTGTAGGGGCGCAATAGTTTGCGCCCCTACAGGATCATTATTTTTGGTGGGGCATGGCGCGCCATGCCCCTACATTCCACACATCGTTTGTAGGGACGCCACCTGTGGCGTCCACCGTTACAATTCACGAATCCTGAAAGTCCCTCTCCCTTCAGGGGGAGGGGTTGGTCTACGTCAACTTGAAGAACAGCGCCCCCAACGGCGGCAGGCGTAGCGCCATCGAATACGGTTTGCCGTGATGGGCAATGGCTTCGGCCACAGCGCCGCCCGCATTGCCAACACCGCTTCCGCCGTACATATCGCCGTCGGTATTGAGCAGTTCGCGCCAGAAGCCGCCAGACGGCACGCCCACACGGTAATTTTCACGAACCATGGGCGTGGCGTTCATCACCACCAAGACTTGCTCACCCGCCCTGTTGCGCCGCATGAAGCTGTACACACTGGCAGTGCTATCGTTGGCGTCCATCCACTCAAAGCCGCCCTGCTCGCAGTCCATTTCATGAAGCGCGGACTCGCTGCGGTACAGCCGATTCAAGTCTTTGACTAACTGTTGCACCCCGCGATGCAGCGGCGAATCGTTCAGCACGTACCATTCCAGTTGCCAGTCGTGGTTAAACTCAGAGCGTTGCCCCAGTTCGCCGCCCATAAACAGCAACTTCTTGCCGGCTTGCCCCCACATATAGGCATACAACAGCCGCAAGTTGGCAAACTGTTGCCAGTCATCGCCGGGCATCTTGCCCAACAGTGACCCCTTCATGTGAGAAACCTCATCGTGAGACAGCGGCAACACGTAGTTTTCAGCAAAGGCGTATAACGAGCGGAAGGTCAAATCGTGGTGATGGTAACTGCGGTGGATCGGCTCTTTGCTGAAGTAACGCAGCGTATCGTTCATCCAGCCCATATCCCACTTATAGCCGAAGCCCAACCCCCCAACATATGTCGGGCGGCTGACCCCTGCCCACGCCGTAGATTCTTCCGCAGTGGTTTGCGTGTCGGGGAACGACGTATAAATTTCGGTATTCAGCCGCTTGAGGAAGTCAATCGCTTCTAGGTTTTCGTTGCCGCCATATAGGTTCGGCACCCATTCCCCCGCCGAGCGCGAATAGTCCAAGTAGAGCATGGAAGCCACAGCATCCACACGGATGGCGTCAATATGGTACTTGTCGAACCAAAACAGCGCGCTGCTAATCAAGAAACAGCGCACTTCATGCCGCCCATAGTTGAAGATGTTGCTTTTCCAGTCTGGATGAAAGCCCTGACGCGGGTCGCTATGCTCGTACAGGTGCGTCCCGTCAAAGTAGTCTAGCCCGTGCATGTCGGTGGGGAAGTGAGACGGCACCCAGTCCAAAATCACGCCGATCTCGTGGCGATGTAGTTCATCCACCAAGAACATAAAATCTTGCGGCGTCCCAAAGCGGCTGGTCGGCGCATAATAGCCCGTCGTCTGGTATCCCCACGACCCGCTAAACGGATGTTCCATAATCGGCAGCAGTTCAACGTGCGTGAAGCCCATCTCTTGCATGTATTTAGGCAGGTCGGCGGCCAGTTCACGGTAGCTGAGTTGCCGCCCGTCGTGATGCTTCCAACTGCCCAAGTGCATCTCATAGATGGTTTGCGGCGCAGTGACCTTGTGGCGGCTGGCGCGGGTCGCCATCCAATCGGTGTCTTGCCACTCGTAGTCTAACCCCCACACCACCGACGCGGTGCGTGGCGGTACTTCGGCATGGAAGGCAAACGGATCGGCTTTTTCCACCTTATAGCCCATGTAGCGCGAATCAATTTGATATTTGTAGACTTCGCCTTGCCCCACCCCGGCAATAAAGCCCGTCCACACGCCAGAGCCGTCAATTTGTTTTAGGGGATGTGTGTCACGGCTCCAGTTATTCATGTTGCAGCGCACCGCCACATATTCTGCGTTAGGCGCCCAGACCGCAAAATACGTCCCGGCCACACCGTCTTGCACGCCAATGTGTGCGCCGAGCTTGTTATACATCCTGAAGTGACTGCCTTCACCAAACAAATAAAGGTCATCATTGGTAATAACAGGTACACTATTTTCGGCCATCATCAAGTCCTTTAGGTTATCAGACTGTAAAGGTAACGACATAAGTTACCCTTACCTCATTCCCTCTATTGTATCGTGTAACGCTTCTCAATTCCAAAAATGCCTATACGGTTTGGTTATTTCCGATAGTCTATCAGCACCAACAGCCCGCCCAACAGGGCAATTACAAACCCCATGGCGGTAATCAACAGCGCATAGACAAACGCCGCAGGCTGCGCCACGCCATAGGCCGCCAGTACCGCCACGACTGCCGCTTCGCGCACGCCTAGCCCGTTCAAGCTAATGGGCAAGAACTGCGCCACATTAATCACCGCCAATAACAACAGAATCGTGGTAAATCCCAAATAGGCCAGTTGGACGCCTGCCGCCAACGCCCAAAGCCCCGCCGCCCACACCCCAAAGAAGCCCACACTATAGAGCGTTGCCAGCCCCAACTGCACGGGATGGCCGCTATAGCGCTGAATCGGCGCATAGAGCGTATTTAGCCACATGGGGAAGCGCCCACTGACGCGGTTGAGGATCAACACTGCCCCGTAGCCCACCAGCAGGCCGAACACGATCACCGCCGCGACAATCGCCAGCACATTCCCCTCTAGCTGGAACGTCTCTAACACCAACGGACTCACCGCCAGCGCCGCCAGCCCGATTAGCCCATTGGCGACAATCCCCAACACCCGATCCATCAACGCCGACGCAACGATGTTCACTTTGTCGTCACTGCCTCGCGCAAGGTAGTAGCCGCGTACAAGGTCGCCGCTGACCATTCCCGGCAAGAACTGCGCGTAAAACACCCCCACCCAGTTAAACCACACCAGCGGCCACAGGCTCACCCCCGTATGCACTACATCCAGCAGGGTTTTCCAGCGTAGGCTGGCAACCACACTCGACCCAATCCACAAGGCCAACGCTAAGGCCACCCATCCCCAACGGATTTCATTAGCTTGTGCCAACAACGTGTCAGTGTCTAGGTCTGCCCTGCGGAAGATCAGGGTAAAAATCACCGCCACGAAGATCAAGCGCACAATCAACCACGCAATACGCCGCCACGTTTGCGGGCGGGTTGATGGGGCAGTCGCTTCGGTCACGGCATTTCCTCACAAGTTGGCGCGGCGCTGGCAGAACCCGCCCGCATGAATAAATCCACTTGCCCCACCTGCGGGCTATGCCAACAGGCCACCATCCCAAAGGCATTGGCTTGCAAGTAGTCCAGCAATGAGGGCGGCGGCGCTAACGGGTTATTGTAAGCGACCAGCACCGCATCTGGCGCGATCTGTTCCCACACTGCGCTTTCTGCGATGTTGAATTTACCCCCCGCCCACCCTGCAACGGCGTATTCGCTGAATGTAGGCGCATCGTACAGCGCAAAGTACATCGGGTCACTGCCCACGATCACCGCCTCTGGTGGGATAACCGCACGGGCGGCCTGTGCAATCGCAATCATATCGTTAAACCGCTCGCTAAATTCGCCATTTTGCATCTGGCGTGCGACCATGCCCACTACAGACACAAACACCACGATCCCCAACGCCGTTTGTGCGCGATATGCCCGCACGCCTGCTTTTGGATCCGTCATCAGCCAATGGAACAAGCCCGCCGCCAAGATCGCCAACAGGCCAAGCGTTTGCGCCACATAGTACGGGCGGTAGTAGCCGTACAAGAGCGCAATCACCGCCGCAGAGACGACTAAAATCACCGTGATTCGGCGGGCAAAGCGGTCACGTTGCCACACGCCAAGCGCGGCACCCAACACTGCCGCGCCGAACAATTGCGGCGCAGCAATCAAGTTTTCGCGCAGTTGATCCAACACAATCAATGTGGGCGGGCGGTCTATCGGCAGAAACGGATCCTGTGCAGCGGCTAACAGGTCTTTGCCGATCCACGTATACAGCCCGATGTAGGCTGCCACGCCCGCCACCCCGCCGACGATTAAATACATCAAGGGGATGACTTCTGCTTGCCACGCCCTGCGCGCCCGCCGTGCATCCCAAATCGCCAGCGCTGCATCTAGCACATAGGCCGCGCCAAAGCCCAAGCTAAAGCGATAGGCGTTCGGATGCCCATCAATGGCAAACGCGGCGAAAAACCCCACCAGCACATGCAATGGCTTGCGTCCTGTGCATTCGGCCATCCCCCACACCCACAACGCCAGCGCTAAAAAGAGCGCCACTTCAATATCTTGGCGCAGCACATTGAGGTTGAACACCCCAACCAGCGCGACCATCACCGCGACCCACGCCGCACTTGCGGAATAGTGCCGCCGTGCGATGACCGCCGTCACGGTGAGCATTGCCAGCCCCACACCGAAGATCAACACCCGCCCCGACCACAGCCCAAACCCGACCAGCCGATACCACACCCCAAGCGCCATATACATCATAGACTGCGATTCAGTGTCCACCGCCGTATAAATCAACGGCTTGACCGCGCCAATGCGTGTGAAGTTGACTGCGCTGCTTGCCATGTACGCTTCATCAATCCATTGCACGCCGGGGAAGCGTGTCACCAACCCCAACAGGATCAGCGCTAAGCTGACCGTCAAGGCGGGCAAACTCCAGCGCGGCAACGGGAACGGAGCGAGTCCCCACACAATCAGCGGTGCGGCCAACCCTGTGAGGTAAATGCGTAGCGGCCAATAGCTTGGCGCAGACGCCACTGGCGCCGCCCACAAGATCAACACCGCCATTAGCCCCGCCAGCGCAATTCCACCCCGTAGTAGGGCAGTCAGCGGAGTTTGTTCCAGCCAAGCAGGTAAGCGCTGCCCTAACCACACGACCAGCGGCAAGGTGACTGCCAGCGCCGCAATCACCGTCAGGGCGTTGCGTGAATAGCGTTCAAACAAAATAGCGGGCGTACTCGGTTGCAACAGCAGCGCGACAATCGCCAGCGCGCCTAATGCCCCCCACCCGCGAATCAACCGTTGGATCATCATTCAGAGGGATTCATGATTATTGTGGGTAAATTTAGGGTAGGAGCGACCCGTCGGGTCGCCCCTACATAACCATTGTGACCTGTAGGGGCATGGCGCGCCATGCCCCACACCTGTAAAGATAGGGTTTTTAATCTTCTCGATCCCTATTGTTATTGCCCATTTTACCCCTATCCCCAACCCTTTCCCCCATAGGGAGAAAGGGAGCAAGGCAATTCACGAAGGGGAGAAGTCCCTCTCCCGCAGGGGGAGGGATTTAGGGAGGGGTTAGTGTTCGCCCGCTATATTACGGCAGCAACGTACTGAGCGGCACACCGTCTACAAACACAGAAACGCGGTTTACCGTGTTATATTGCAGGGCGGTGGCTTCCAGTTGTGCGCGGACGAGCGCATTGGCGCAGGCGTCGCCCGCCGTCACCGTCCCGCTGAAACTAATCAGCGCTTCACTGTTGATGACCAGCACGCTTTCTAGCGTTAGGTTTTGTTCTGCCAACGGATTCACCACTGCCGCGTCTAGCCCAAAGTCTGCCGCGCTGTTGTCCAGCAATAGCCGAATGGCGGCGGTAAGCGGCCCCACCGTTGCTGGAATCCCTAGCTGTACTGGAACAAGGCTATCGCCGCATACGGTGGTGATGTTCGTCCCGCTGGCGCTATCGGTGGCCGCCATATAGATGTTCACGCGGTCAAACAGCACGCCGTCTGCATTCGCACCGCTTGACGCTGGAATCAACGGCAAGTTTGCCGCGCTACCTGCGGCTAACGCGCTTGGCGTGGGGATGGCAGTTGGGAGGGCAGTCGGGATCGTAGTCGGGGCGGGTGTTGAGGTCGCAGTCGCGGTGATGACGATTTGGGCTTCTGTGCCGCCTCCAGCGCCTAAACTGGGGTCTACTGCGCCCCCAACCGCTGCTGCTGTGGGGATGAGGGTTGCAGTGGGGGCAACGCCAGCGCCGCCCACGGCATTCGTACGGCTCACAATCGTCACCATTGCCGGCGCGGTCAACAGTTCGCCGTCTTCGGTTTCAATCAAGACGCCCAACACCGAGCCGATGAGGGTGTCTGTGGGGATAATCACCGCCGCCGAAAGCGAGCCAGACGCATCGGTGAAGGCGCGGGTTTCGCTTAACATGGTCGCGCCGCCGTTGTCCAACAGCACCGCAACCTCTGAAGATTCAGGCAGGCCGTTTGCGACCACGTTTACCACCGTATCGGGCGCGGTCACGACCGGGAAAACCGCAATCACAATAAAGTCGTTGATGTCGGCTTCTTCCATCACTACCGTAGGCATAGCTACCGTTGGGGTTGCAGTGGCGGCGGGGATTGGCGTGCTAATTACCAGCACTTGCCCGCGACGGATCAACGAGAAGACTTCGTTGTCTGCCCGTAATTGTTCGATGGTGGTGTTACAGCGTGCCGCGATAATCGTCAGGTTGTCGCCCGGCTGTACAACGTATTCGCTACCGCACGACGCTTGTTCAGTTTGTGCGCTGACCCAAAAAACGCCTGTGCAGGCCATCGCCAGCAGGATAAATGTAGAGAGCATACGACGCATAGGAATTTCTGCCTTTCACATAGGGGAAAAGACCATCTTGCCCTTAATCATAACCGATTCTGATACTTCTTGCTCTTGACTAACGGGACATCAAGTAAGCGCCCATCAACAATAGCACGGTTCCGCCTATCCGCAGTGGCTCAATCGCTTTGACCGTTGCGCCAAACCAACCAAACTGGTCAATCAGTAATGCGCCGATCAACTGCCCAGCCACGACCAGCGTCACGGTATTGGCCGCCCCAATTTGTGGGAAGCTGTAGGCAAACCCTACCACCACAATCACCCCAAGCGCACCAGAGATAAAGTACCAGCGCGGTATACTCTGCCACTGGCTGATATTTTCTCCACGTAAGAGCAACAAAATGAGCAACGATGCCAATAAGCCCCCTATATGGACAATCAAGCTGCCAGCAAATAGCCCCACCCGTCCACTAATCACAGCGTTCATCGGTGCTTGGAAGCCCAACACCAGCCCAGCGACAATTGCAACCCCAATCACCACACCCGTTTGTACAATGCTATTCACAAACAATCCCTTTTCAAAGCCAATGGATGTAACGCATGATAACAGAACGATTGCATCAAACGCAGGGTTGACAACATAAATCGTATATGGCGATATGGGTAGGGTCATGGCGCGTCATGACCCTACAAAAACAATAATTTCGTAGGGGGCGACCTATGTGTCGCCCCACCCAAAATGGAGGAACACACAGGTTCCTCCCTACATCAAGACACGGCTTGCGCTATCGCCCCCCACTTGACAGACTGGTAGAACCAGTTTATAGTGAATCTATTGATCTGGTATGACCAGTGGGGTATGATGTCCGAACCGAACGCCCAAGAAAAAGCAGTAGACCGCGCCCATCGGCTCTTGATTGAGCGGATACTCGATGGCACATACCCGATTGGCTTTGAACTGCCCGGTGAGCGCATCTTGAGCAAAGACTTAGGGCTTGCCCGCAATATCTTGCGGGAAGCACTGCAACGCCTTAGCCAAAACGGTTGGCTAGAGATCAGTCAAGGGCGTGCCACCCGCGTGCGGGACTACCAGCGGGAAGGCAACATCAACATCTTGATTGACCTCATGGCCGTCAACCCCTCCCAACGGCTAGATTTCGTCCCCCAATTGCTGCGGATGTGGGCGCTGTTAGCAACCGATTACACCGCCGCCGCCGTCCGCCGTGAGCCGGGGCAAATCATAGACCGCCTGCGGCTTTACGATGCCCTGTCTGACAGCCCCGAAGCCTGCACACAGGCCACATGGCAACTGCACCGCGCCCTGATTGACTACAGCGGCAACGTGGTCTATGGGCTAATCTTCAACAGCTTTGCCGACTTCTATCAACGCCTAGCCCTGCACTATTACACCGACCCCATCAAGCGCCAGCAAGCACGGGCGTTTTGGCGGGTGCTTACCGAAGCCGCCCGCCAGCTAGATGCCGTGCGCGCTGCCCAACTCGTCCATGCCGAAATTCTGGCAGACACCGACTACTGGCGCCGTGCGCTCCCCGCCGAGCTACCCCCCGCCAGCGTTGATACATCACCCTTCGATTCTACTGGAGACAACCCACATGAACGCTGAAACTTCCTCGAATAGCAATAGCCCATCTCGCTTTGTCCGTTGGTTCATCCTCAACGTGCGTGAGCCAGTTAATGGCTACACCCACGCGCTCGGCGCAGTGTTGTCGCTGTTCGGTATGATCTGGCTGGTCTGGCTGGCACGCGAACTGCCCGGTCGGGCAATTGCACTGGCGATCTTCGGCACGACAATGGTCTTGCTCTATACCGCCAGCAGCGTTATGCACCTCTACAAGGGGGATGCCAAAATCGAAAAGACGCTCAACATCATTGACCACGCCGCCATTTACCTCTTGATTGCCGGGTCGTATACGCCCTTCTGCTACGCCTTCTTGGATGGTTGGTGGCGGGTGGGGATGTTGACCACGATTTGGACGGTGGCGCTGATTGGGGTGACGCTTAAGCTAGGCTTCAATATGTACGGGCATGTTTCGACGGCCTTCTATGTCCTCATGGGCTGGATCGCCGCGATTATGATTCCCAAGATGTTGATGAGTGGCTATGTATCTGCAATGGGGATGCTGGCACTTGGGGGGATTATCTACACCATCGGTGCCGTGATTTATGCGCTAGAGAAGCCCAACTTCCATAAGTATTTTGGCTACCACGAGCTATGGCACCTTTTCGTTTTAGGCGGTAGCGCTTGCCACTTTATCGCCGCCGCGATTTGGGTCGCTTACCCCGCCACTTTGATTCACTAGCCCAAACAGGTTAGAATCTGGGTTAACGCAGACCTTTGTAGGGATGAGGCTTGCCTCGTCCACACAAGTTCTGCCTCGTCCGTGAAACTGGGGGAATCTTGTTATGGATGTAGAAGCGCTCAAACGGCAAGCCGGCGAAAGCGCCGTAGACGCCATTGAATCTGGGATGGTTGTTGGGCTTGGCACGGGCAGCACTGCAATTTGGGCGGTTCGCCGCTTGGCTTACCGCATCAAAGCGGGGGATGTGCAAAATATTCGCGGTGTGCCAACGTCGCGCCGCACCGAAGAAGAAGCCCGTCAATTGGGCATCCCGCTGGTGGGCTTTGACGAAATCAGCGTGATAGACCTCACCATAGACGGCGCCGACGAAATTGACCCACAATTGAACCTCATCAAAGGCGGCGGCGGCGCGCTATTGCGTGAAAAGATCATCGCCCAAGTGAGCCGTCGCATGATCGTGGTGGCCGACGCCCGCAAGCGCGTGCCGCACTTGGGGACGACCTTCATGCTCCCAGTAGAAACAGTCATGTTCGGCCACTTGTCTCAGCGCCGCTACTTAGAATCGCTCGGCGCGCAGGTTTCCATGCGCCTACAAGACAACGGCCAAGCCTTCATCACCGACAACGGCAACTTGATCTATGATTGCAACTTCGGCGCAATCGCTGATCCCTACGCGCTGGCCCGCAAGCTCGAACAGCGGGCAGGCATCGTTGAACACGGCCTATTCTTGGGCATGGCAACCGAAGTCATCCTTGCCACCGCCACCACCATTGAAACCCTCAACAAGCCGTAATCCGTCGCGCAGCACCCGTAGGGGCGCAATATATTGCGCCCCATGCCTGTGAAAATAGGGTTTTAATCTTTCCGAGCGAGATCGTTATTGCCCGCCTTGCCCCCTATCCCCAACCCTTTCCCCCACAGGGGAAAGGGAGAAGGGCAATCCACGGGGGTAAAAAGTCCCTCTCCCTTTTGGGGGGGAGGGATTTAGGGAGGGGTGAAAATGCAGTTTTTACATGGTAGGGGCGCAGCGCGCTGCGCCCCTACCAACGATTTACGGCGCGTAGGGACGAGGCTTGCCTCGTCCGCCGCCTTTCCTATAGGACTGCTACCCATGAGGATGCCCCTTTGACCGTTGCCACCCCCAAAAAAGCGCCTATTTCTCTAACCCGTTACGCATGGCTTTCGATTGTCGCCGCGCTGGTGACGATTGCCCTAAAGAGTGGGGCATACTGGCTCACTGGCTCTGTGGGGTTGTTTTCTGACGCCTTAGAATCTGCCGTGAACCTTGTGGCGGCGGGCGCGGTATTATGGGCATTGCGTTTGAGCGCGCTCCCTGCCGACCATGACCACAACTTCGGCCACGACAAAGCCGAATACTTTTCCAGCGGGCTAGAAGGTGGCCTGATTATCGCCGCAGCCATCGCCATTCTACAGGCCAGCATCCCGCGCCTAAGCGACCCTAGCCCGATTGAATCAGTGGGGGCGGGTGTATTGCTCTCGTTGGGTGCTGCGTTGGTCAATGGGGCAGTCTCGTGGGTATTGTTCCGTGCTGCGCGGGTGAATCACTCGCTACCCCTAGCAGCGGACGCCCAACATCTGCTCACCGATGTTATCACGTCTGTGGGGGTGTTGGTGGCTATCGTCCTCGTGAGCTGGACTCACCTGTACTGGCTTGACCCGCTGATTGCGATAGGCGTAGCCGTCAGCATCTTGTTAACGGGGGTGCGCCTTGTGCGTCGTTCGTTAGCAGGCTTGATGGATGTTGCGCTCCCAGTTGACGAAATCGCCAGTATAGAGGCGGTTTTGACGCGCTATCAGCAGCAGGGGATAGATTGGCACGCCCTACGCACCCGTCAAGCAGGCGCACGGCGCTTTGTCTCGGTGCATATTTTGGTGCCGGGGGATTGGACAGTCCAAGCCGGCCATGACCTGCTTGAACAACTGGAATATGAGGTCTACCAAGCCTTGCCTCACGCCTCCCTCAGCACCCATCTTGAGCCGATCAATGACCCGCGCTCGTTCGTTGACCAAGACATAGACCGCTCTGTGTTTTAGCCCATCCCACAAACAGGAGCGCAAACGCGCAACCGCCGCCTTCATGTACAGGGGAAGCCGTGTATCGGCCAGAAAAGTCCCTCGCCCATTGGGTGAGGGATTTAGGGTGAGGGCTAAATTAACACAATCACCGCTCACGGGTTCGATTTCCGCTGTGTATCTATTCAGGTATCCGTGAGATTGTAGGGGGATGATGTTTGGCGGGCGGGCGAGACAGGTCTCGCCCCTACAGATTCATGGTTTGTAGGGACGACATCTGTGTCGTCCGTCTTTGTGGCTTGACCCTAGCCTTTGACCGCGCCCTGCGTCAGCCCGCCGACGATGTAATCTTGCAGCACAAGGTAGACGATCACAATCGGAATAGCGCCAATCAGCGCGCCCGCCGCAAAGACGCCCCAGCGTTGGTCAAATTGGTTGCCGATGAAGCGAGACAGCCCCACCGCTAAGGTGTAGTAGCGTTCTTCAGTGACCAGTACCAGCGCCAGCAGGTAATCGCTATACGTGCCGACAAACGACAAAATCGCTACCACTGCCAGAATCGGGCGGACGAGCGGCACAATCACCAGCCAAAAGATTTGCCAATCGTTCGCGCCGTCAATCCGTGCAGATTCGTCTAGGTCACGCGGCACGGTGTCGAAGAAGCCCTTCATCAGCCATGTATTGATGCCCATCGCCCCGCCGAGGTAGACCAAAATCAGTCCGCCGAGTGTGTTCAACCCTAAAAAGGGGATGTAGTCCCCAATCAAGCGGATCAGTAAGTAGGTGGCGACCATCGAAAGCGTGTTGGGGAACACCTGCACCAAGAACACGGTGAGCAACATCGAGCGCCGCCCGCTAAAGCGAAAGCGGGAAAACGCATAGGCGCTGATCGAACTGACGAAAACGCTCAACACCGATGTAATGCTGGCGACGATGGTTGAATTGCCCATCCACCGCCAGAAGCTGTCTTCAAAGAGCGTGTTGTAATTGGCTACGGTGGGGTTGTTGGGGATCAAGTTTTGGCTAGACAGCCGTCCAGCCGGGTCGAACGATGCCGAAATGATCCACAGCACCGGGAACAGCGAGTAAGCGATAGCGATAAAGATCACGACCAAGCGCCAAGACGTGCCGATGGCGTTGCGCTGGCGGGTGGTCATGCCGGGGGCGACTTTGATAGGTGTGCTAGAAAGCGTTGTGCTAGACATTTTCTGAAATCTCCTCTAGTCGCCGTGTGAGCCGGAAGTTAAACAGCGTGATGGTGGTCAACAGCACAAAGATCACAATCGTGATGGCGGTGGCGAAGCCGTAATCTTGCCCGCGCCCGCTGGAAAACGCGACTTCGTAGGTGTAGGTAATCAGGATGTCGGTGTAGCCCGCTACCGACGTAGTGGAAATCGTCGGGCGTCCGTCGTTGTAGAGTTGGATCACGGTAAAGTTGTTGAAGTTGAAAGCAAACGACGCGATGAGCAACGGCCCCACGGCCACCAGCAACAGCGGCAAGGTCAGTTGCCAGAACTTGGCAAACGGGCCTGCGCCGTCTACTTCGGCGGCTTCGTACATATCCGCCGGGATGCCCTGCAACGCCCCAGTACAGATCAAGAGCATGTAGGGGAAGCCGAGCCATAGCTGAATCAGCAAGATGGCCGAGCGTGCGCCGATCACGCTGCCTCGCCAGTCTATGAAGTCTATTGCGCCGAACGTAACCGCGTTGAGGAAGTCGTTCACCACGCCCAGATTAGGGTCAAACAGGCCGCGCCACACCAGTACACTGATAAAGGCAGGGATGGCATACGGGATGAGCATAAACGAGCGGAAAATCTTCTTGAACGGCACAAGCGGATGATTCAAGACGATTGCCAGCCCTAACCCCACCCAGAAGGTCAAAAAGACCGAGCCGAAGGCAAACAGAAACGTCCACGTAAAGACGACGAAGGCTTCACCGCGCCCGAATAGCTCGGTACGGAACAGGCGCACGAAGTTGTCAAAGCCAATCGGTACGTAATAGCCGGGGCTTAAACTGCTCCCGTCGGCGGCGGTAAACGTCCCGCGCACAGCGGTATAAGTGACGTTGGTTTGGTTGTCGGTGAGCGTTTTGGTCGCTTCATCGTAGCTATAGAGCGATTGCAAATCTTTGGCGTTGAGGCCGTCAATCCGCACGGAAGTATCGCCTGTGCCGAAGGTGATCTGTTCTAGCAGGGGAATAGTGGCCGCTTGGAACTTGCTCACTTTGACAAACCCTTCCACCGCGTCGGGGGCGACGTCGGCGGCGGGTTCAAACGGTTGATCGGGGCGGGCAATGTAGCTGGTGCCGTCTGGCGCTTGAATCCACAGCAGAATATCTTCGGCGGTAGCGCTGGTGAGGGTGGCGGTTCTATCGGCAAGGACGTAGGGCGTCCAGTCGTAGGTGATGGCATCCTCTGGGGAATAGGTGCGGTTGGTCAGCACCCGTAACGTCTGCGGCAAGGTGAGCAGGTTCCCCGTGCCGTAGTTGGTAAAGGCCACATACACCGTAAAGGCCGTTGGGTATAACACCAAAATGAACATCAGCGCCAAGCCGGGCGCAAACCAACGGTAAGCATATAAGTTTTCGCGCAGGTAAAAAAGATTAATCAAAAGGGTGACGGCGGCCACGACCAGCGCCAAGAACCAGACGCCATCTGCAATTAGGCGGACTAAAAACCAAATGGCAAAGGCATCTATGGCGGCTAAGGCGACCAAGCGTGTGAGTAGCCCAGACAGCGGATTGCCTAAAGATGCAGAAACCGGGGAGTGTTGCCCCCCGGTCTGAGTGTTTATCGTCATAATCGCTTTCCTTTGGGTATGCGCGGGGTGTGCCTAAAAGATCAATCCCCACCTTTAGATATGCGTAGGGGCGCACAGACATCGTGCGCCCCTACGGGTTAAACAAAGGCAAGGGGGGGTAGGTTAGCCCGCGCTGGCAATCGCTTCACGGATTTGGGTCGCGGCGTCAGTGGCGGCAGTTTCACCATCTGCACGTCCCTGAATCACTTGTTCCATAGCACCACCCCATGACCCCCACACAGCAGACATCTGCGGGATGGCAGGCATGGCAAGGCCAGTGGAGCCAGCAGCACCAAAGGCGGCAAGGTTTTCATCGTCTACGCCTTCTGCAACCGAAATAAAGGCCGAAGGACGCGGGTCAGCTTCAAACAGCGTGGACATCACTTCATCGGTGGCAATGTATTCGGTGAGGAACAGCGTAGCGAGCGTAGAATTTTCGCTAAAGGCGCTGACCATGAAGCCTTGTACCCCAAGGAACGGGCTACCTTGTGCAACATCGCCTTCACCGGGGATCGGAGCAATGGCAAACGGAATGCCGGAATCTTGGAAGCGTACCAAGTCCCATGGGCCGCTGATGACCATAGCTGCTTCGCCCGTTTCAAACAGGGTACGCATCCCGTCAGCGTCAAGGCCAGCGGGCATCAGGCCGTCAGCAACGTAGCTGCTGAGGAAGTCGTAAGCGGCAATGCTGCCTTCGTTGTCAATGCCTACGTCGCTTGGGTCGTAGCCGGTCTCTGGGCTAAAGCCAAAGACGTAGCCGCCGAAGGCCGTCTGCACGCCGAAGAAGTGGTAGGGGTCGTTTTCTTGGATCACCCAACCGTATTGGCTGTCGCCGTTGGCGACCAGTTCTTCAGAGATAGCACGTACTTCGTCCCAACTGGTTGGGGCTTCTGGAACCAAGTCCGTGTTGTAATACAGCGCGACGTTTTCTAGGGCGTAGGGCATCCCATAAACCGAACCTTCATAGTTGAAGGCGTTGACGGCGGCAGGGACGAACAATTCAGCCTTGTCACCGAGGTCAACCGGGAGCAACAGGCCGTTGGTGACCAATTCACCGAGCCAGTCGTGCGCGCCGATGATAATGTCTGGGCCTTCGCCAGCGGGGGCGGCGGTGGTGAATTGATCGCGGATTTCACCGAAGGGTAGCTCAACAATTTCAAGGGCGATGCCTTGTTCAGCTTCAAACTGTTCACCTAATGCGGTGAGGGGTTCGTTACGAGCTTCGTCTACCCAAATGGTGAGTACAGCATCTTGGCCGGCGATGGGCGCAACCATCACGCTTGCCATGACTGCCAACAGCACGAAAATCATGATCTTCTTCATGTAACTTCCTCCAGAGGATATTTTATAGAATCTGCAACAACAATTTTTATAGGTTGGGCGTACTGCATAGGTGAGGATGTGCTTTGCTCAACGCAAGCGTGATTATAGCGCAAAGTTTTCACAGACCAGCATCATTCTTGGTAAAGTTGCACAAATTTTTAGGAGCTTTATCACGCGGAGCGCCGCCATTTGTCACGGGTGGGCAATTGCGTGGTCTAAAAAATGTGAAATTTTACCATCAATGCTAGTGAGGGATTTTAACGCCACAAAGACGGACGCCACAGGTGGCGCCCCTACAAAACCGTTGAAATGTGATCCCATCCTGTAGGGACAATGCCTGCCTTGTCC
>JBMOFU010000048.1:0-16969 GCA_049318725.1 Phototrophicaceae bacterium
TGATCTCTCTTTTTGCTGGCAAGTGGTTTTGAATTTTGCTGAAAAGCTATAGTATTTTCCGTTTGCCAGAATCATCACATTTCCCGATTTCTGCCGAGCCGCGCCCGCAGGCCATCACTGAGCAGCACCAACAACACCAGCACGCCCTGCAACACCTGCGCTAGGGAGGCATCTAGCTGCATTGTCACCCGTAAGCGCGTGCTGCCAGAAAGCAACGCAGCAAAGGCAAACGCGACTAAAATCACCCACACGGCCTGCTGGCTCACCAACAATACGACCAAAATCCCTAAGAAGCCGATGCCGCTGCTGACCAATGGCCGCAACGTACCAAAGGTGAACAGCACGCGGTATGCGCCCGCTAAACCTGCCAGCGCCCCGCAAACCATAAATGCAGAAAGGCTGACCCGCTCGGTGGGGACGCCGAGTAGCAACGCACTGCGCGGATTTTTACCGGTGGCCTTGAGTTGCAATCCCCAGCGTGTGCCTTGTAGGGCAATGGTCACGGCCACCGCCGCAAGAATTGTGATCCCTAGCATTGGCAGGTTGGTGGGGAAGTCAAACCGCGCCGATTCAAACACCGTCAGGCGGGCAACGTCGTCAAAGGGGCCTGTATCCAGCGCATTCCCGCCGGGCGGCGACCATAGCGTCCCCACCAAGTAATTGGTGAACACATTGATGATGGCGTTTAAGGCCACGCCGCCGAAAATCTCGTGGACGCCCAAGTAGATTTTCAGCACGCCGACCAACCACGCCCACGCCATCCCGCCCAATGCGGCAGCGATTAAGGCCGCCGGAACGCGCACAAAGCCCGGCGCGTCGAAAAACAGCGCGACCCCGCTGGCACAGACTGCGCCCGCCATCATTTGCCCCTCAACGCCGATGTTCCACAAGCCTGCCCGAAAGGTAACGACCAGACCCAGTGAGGTCAACGCTAACGGGATGAAGAAATTGACGACCCCCGCCACCCGTGTACTGTCTCGGAAGGCGCCTTCCCAAATGGTTTGGAATACCTCAACGGGGTTGCGCCCCGTGAACAAGATCAAGCCAGCGGTGAGCGCGGCTGCAGCAATCAGCGCCAAGCTCAACCAGAGGATGCGAGAAAGATTTGGAATAGGTTGGCTCATGCGTGAATTTCCTCAAAATGCCCACCGATATATCGCCCAAGTTCCTCAGCGGTGGTGGCTCGCACGTCTGGGATTTCTGCGGTTTGTCCAGCATAGCAGACGATAATGCGGTCACTGTAGGCCACCAGTTCGTCAAGGTCTGGGCTGCTAAACAGAATGGCTGTGCCGAAGGTGCGGCGCTCTAGCAGTTGTTGCCAAATCCATAGGCTGCTATCCACATCAAGACCGCGTGTGGGATTTTCCAAGACCATCACCGTTGGCTTTTCTGGCAATAAGGCTATCAAGACCCGCTGTTGATTGCCCCCAGAAAGCGATTCAATGGTGAGGGAAGGCGTCCCGCGAATGTTGTAGTGGGCGATTTGCTGTTGCATTGTCTGTTCAGCGCGTGACCAGTCAATGAACAGTCCGCGCTCGCTGACTAAGGCCATATGCTCAGTTAGCGTGAGTCCGGCGACTAAGCCTTCTTCCACCCGCCCCGCCGCCGAGAATGTCACGCCATGTGCGGCAAAGGTGCGGTAGGGTTGGCCGTTCAGCACTTGCCCCTTCACGCGAATAGTCCCGCCTAGCGGATATAGCAGCCCAGCCGCCGCACGCATAATCAAGTCTTGGCCGCTCCCGTCAAGGCCAGCTAACCCGATCACCTCCCCCGCACGCAGGCTCAAAGAGAGTTGCTCAATGGTCAGGCGTTGGGCGCTGAGGGTGACCGCTTCAAAGCGTAACACTTCTGCCGCAGAATCCATTGACATCTGGGTGCGCGTTTGGGGCTGAATCTCTTGCCCAAACATCAAGGTGACCAGTTCTTTAGCTGTTGCTGGCATTGCTCGTGTGCCAACGACTGCCCCTGCTCGCAGCACGGCAATCTCATCACATAGCGCGATTACATCTTCTAACTTGTGAGACACCAATAACACAATGGCGTTTTCATCACGGGTGAGTCGGCGTAGCGCGCCAAACAGAATTTCTTTCTGCTCGGCAGAAATGCCAGTGGTAGGCTCATCCAAAATCAGCGTACGGACGCCAAGCGCCAGCAAACGGGCGATTTCAAGCTGTTGACGTTGGGCAATGCTCAAACTGGCGATTTGCGCGTTGGCGTCTAGGGCAAAGCCAAAGCGGGTGGCGAGTTCTGCCAGCGCTTTAGCCGCTGTGGTACGGTTGGGAAAGATATGACGCGGCGCGCCGTAGATGAAGTTTTCTAGCACCGTGAATGCTGGAATATCAAGCGGGTCTTGTTGTAGCATCCCTATGCCGTTGGCGATGGCTGCTTGCGGGGTATTGTAGTGAACTGGAGCGCCGTTGATGATGATCTGGCCTTCATCGGGGGGTTGGTAGCCAGACAGAATCTTCATCAATGTGGATTTGCCCGCGCCGTTTTCGCCCAAAATACCGATAATCCGCCCACGCTCAAAGCGCAGGGAAACAGCATTGTTGGCGTGAACTTTTCCGAAGCGTTTATGGATGCCAACCAGTTCAATCGTCATATAGCGAAGCCTTTGCAGTCAAAGATAACGCGGTAGGGGCGCAACCTGTTGCGCCCCTACTTGTGATGTTGTCATAAACCCGTGTTGGGCTAGTTGGTGCTGGCGCCTTGCATCCCCTCAAGGAGTTGCGGCAGGTACCACACGTCAATTTCATCAACCCGTTCGCCTTCAGCAGCCAATGGCGTGCCGTCTTGGAAGTTCAGCGGCCCTTCCCACAAGGCAATATAGCCTGCGTTGGCGGGGTCTTGGGCAAACTCGCCCAACGTAGCGATGAAGTCTTCAAGATTGGCTGCGGCTTCTTCGCTCAAGCCTTCACCAAAGACAAAGCCGATGGGCGTTTCATCTTTGTTGTTGAGGTCTGCCCAGTAGGGGTCAAGCCAGTCCCAAGATTGTTCCCATGTGCCGTCTTGCACACTGGTGAGAATCTCGGTATAGGTGGGTCCCCAATTGAAGTAGGGCGTCCCCAAACAAGCGGTTGGAGCTTCTTCACAAGCGCCTTCAAAGTCATAGGGGATGGCGTAAACGGCTTCGCCATTGGCTGCCCGTTGCCCGCCAACCACAATCGCTTCGGTGGTGTCAATGCCGCTGATGAGGACATCTACGCCGCTGTCGAAGAAGGTGTTGGCTTCTTCGGTGGGGTCAAGCGTCACGCCGGGGATGTTGAACCAGAAACCGATCCATGTGACGGTGAATTCAAGTTCTGCCGGGTCTAGCTCGCGGTAAGTCTCATAGCAATAGCGTGCGCCAAGATAGGTGCTGGCAGCCAAACGGCGGGTTTCATCGTTAATCAGCGGCCCGAGGTAGCCGATTTGCCCAGTTTGGGTCGTGAGGGCGGCGGCGCAACCGTCAATCAGCTTGCCCCATTCCATCTTGCCCATCACATTGCCTACGTTTGCGGGTGCTTCACCGGTCAGTGCGCCATCCCCAGAAGCATGGATGAACACCAATTCTGGATATTGGGCGGCGACTTCGTGCGTTTCTGCCTTGAAGTCATCAGAGGTGGTAATCACGACTGTTGCGCCCGCGTCTACAAACTCTGCGACCACATCGGCCAATGTCGTTTCAGGGGAATCTGCTGGGTTAAGGCTTTCAAACACCAGCAACTCTGCGCCAACTGCTTCAGCAGCATATTCAGCGCCCTCATAGTGGGCTTGGCTCCACCCGCGATCATTGCGTGGGCCAACCAATACCACACCAAAAATCAACTCATCTTGTGCCAAAGCTGGCACAACCGCTATAAGCGCCAACACTAGCGCCAATACGCCCACAAAAAAACGTTTCCGAGCCACGTTTACCTAACTCCTTCTCAGTATAGATAAAGGTCTGAGAGCAGACGAACCCAACTATACCCATATCTGTTAAGACAGGCAACAACTTCGTAGGTGACATCTGCTGTGAACCATAACGATAGAAAATGCAGGGGGATTTGTCTTTGTGAAAAACTCACAAACCTTTCACACTATTTCGCATAACTTGTGAAAGGTGGGCGCACCCGTTAGGCGGCGCGCCCATCAAAGTTAGCCCATGACCCGTTCTGGCGTGGGAGCATAGAAGTAGCCACGTTCCGTAAGGTAGGCCATGATGCGTTGGGCGTTTTCTTGAGGGGGGGTGTCGGTGGTGGTTAGGCGCAGTTCAGGGTTGATTGGCGCCTCATACGGGTCATCAACGCCTGTAAACCCTTTGATCTCGCCGCGCCGTGCTTTGGCGTACATGCCCTTCACGTCGCGCTCTTCGCACACTTCCACTGGGGTATCTATGAAGATTTCCACAAAGCTTTCATCGGGCATCATGGCGCGCACTTCATTGCGGGTAGAGCGATAGGGGCTGATAGCCGCGCCGATGACGATCCCGCCGTGCCGCACAATTTCTGAAGCGATAAAGCCAATCCGCCGAATATTGGTATCGCGGTCTTCGGCGCTGAAGCCCAGGCCCTTTGACAGATGGGTACGCACCACATCGCCGTCTAGTACCGTGACTTCGCGGCCACGCTCATAAATCAACGCCGTGAGGATTTGCGCGGTTGTAGACTTGCCCGAACCGCTTAACCCAGTGAACCACAGGCAAACGCCGCGCTGATGGGTTGGGGGGTAGGCTTCGCCTAAAATCTGCGCGACTTCTGGCCGCGTGAACCAAGCCGGCAACGGCACGCCGGCGTTCAAGTAATCTTGCCGCACTTGCGTCCCGCTGATGTCTAGGGTTTTTGCGCCTGCCGGAACATAGGTGATTTCTTCGTAGCGGTCTTCGTCTGGCAAGTAGGTCACTTGCTGGAAGGGAACCATCGTCACGCCGATTTCGTCGGCATACTGCGCCACCAACTCTTGCGCGTCATAATCACCGTAGAACGGCTTGCCTGTACTATCTTTGCCGGGGCCAGCGTGGTCACGCCCAACAATAAAGTGGTTCGCCCCATAGTTGCGGCGGATAATGGCGTGCCACAGTGCCTCACGGGGGCCGCCCATCCGCATGGCTAACGGGAATAGCGACAGTAATACGCGGTCTGGATCATAGTAGTTTTCGACCAATGCTTTATACGTCCGCACGCGCGTGTAGTGATCTACGTCGCCGGGCTTGGTCAAACCGACGACGGGATGCAACAGTAACACGCCATTCACGGCGGCAGCGGCGCGTTTGGTCAGTTCTTCGTGGGCGCGGTGAAGCGGGTTGCGCGTCTGGAAGGCGACCACATTGGCGTGACCATATTCAGCAAGGATCGCACGCACTTGGGCGGGAGTGTGGCGCAGATTAGCGAAATCATAGTGGGCGGGCAAATCTAGCACTTGCAAGGGGCCAGCAATGCAAACTTCGCCCCATTGGTGCATTTCTGCCACGATGGGGTGACGGGTGTCCAGCGTGCCAAAGACCTGTTCGGCGGCTTGGTCACGATCCCATGTAAATTTCTCTTTCACGCTCATGACCGCCAGCAAGTTGTTATGGCGGTCACGCAGGGCAATATCTTGCCCAATGTGTACGGGGGTGTCTGCGCTGATGTTCAACGTGACCGGGATCGGGAACAGGGTTCCATTTGCAAGGCGCATCTCTTGAACTACACGGCGGTAGTCCGCTTCACCCATGAACCCACGTAACGGAGAAAACCCGCCAACGGCGAGTAGCTCAAAGTCGCACAATTGACGTTCAGTGAGTTGAATTGAGGGGAGTGTTGCACCGTAGGCTTTCACGGTGGGGTAGTCGTCGGGTGGCACAGTCAAATTGACGAGGCTTCCACCATAGGGGCTGATGAGTTCGGTTGGCATTGGGTGATTTTTTTCCTTGCTGATTCAAGTGGGTAAAGCATAGGCAACACAATAGAATAGGCAAGCCTATGGTGTTTTACAACGGGGGGATTTTATTAGAGGTTGTGATATGTCATATCATTATGGGATGAAAAATAATAAAAGTATGTTGCATTATACCCTTACCACTGATAATGACTCTGTAGGGGCCAAATATAGTGCGCCCCTGCTACACCGAAGAAACCTTAGATTCGCTTCTGGGCAGGGTGGAGTCTACACTATGCAGGAATGCGTTTGCCGCTGACATTGTAGGAATGAAACGATAACGAATATGCAGTAGGTTTGTCACACTTTCAGAGACAAATCGAAAGGCCGTTGTGCTTTCTGAATGCACATAAATTGACCACCCAAGCTGTCTGGGGCGTGGGTGAATTTTCACAAGCGAGTACAAAAACGAGAGGGTAATTTCTTCTTCATTCATCCATGCGTTGAGGGCGTGATAAATGACATGGACGGATGGGGTGTGGGTGTGTTGCTCAATGGTTTGATAAATATCCTCTACGACATACCACGCATCGGGTTTGCTAATCTCCCCCTCAAAGCGCACCACCAACACACGATTGGGAACTTGCCAGTAAATGCTATCAATCATGCTGTGTTATCTCAAAAAACTATTAGATTTTCGATGGATAGACAGTGTAACAAGTTTGTAGCGTCTCTGCAAAAAACTGGTTGCGCGGGTTTCTAAGAAATCACTATAATGCAATGGTAGATGATGTAGAAGTCTATTATCGTATAGGTTGAGCTTTGGAGCATTTTCGATGAAAAAACGTTTGATGGCGGCACTAGTTGCTTTGTTTTTGATGGCTGTACCCTTGACGAGCTTTGCACAAGAGGGCGCAGGTCGCACAATTGACTGTGATGATGGCGGGACGTTTAGCAATGGGGTTGCGGTCACGGTGATTCAAATGCGTACAGGGTTTAACTACACGGCAACGGCCATCGGCTTGAACGGGTTTGACCCAATTGTTGCCGTGCTGGATTCCAGCGGCGAGGGGCTATGCACCGACGACGATACGATTGCAGCAACTTAGAGCGCCGACCTACCGACCACTGGCGAAATTGATAGCGCTTCAACCAACTCTCAGGTGATCTTTGCCAACACCGGCAACAACGCCTTTGAGGATATCTCTATTGTGGTTGGCGGATACGATAGCCAGCCCGGGGAGTTTTTGCTGATTATTGAGGGGATGGCTTCTTCTGCCGCAGACGGCCCCGGCGACCCATTCTCAGTAGAAATCACCCCCGGCATGGTCGGTTCTGGCGTGAACGTAACGGCTTATGTGATTTCCGTCACCAATGTTTTTGACCCGAACGTCTTTTTGGTGGATGCCGATTACGAATACATCGCGGATGATGACGATAACTACATCGGCTGCGATGACGCCGGCAACAGTTCTTTGTGCTGGGGCGAATCGTTTGATCTTTCAGGCTCGTTTGTTTCCCGCACACAAAATCGTCAGCTTCCGGGCGGCGGGCTGGATGCCATGCTTTCGATCCCAATGGTAGCGGGGATGGAAGGCGGCTTCTTGAACTTCCTCGTCAGCGGCACACAAGGTACCTATGGTGACTATGTGATGGCCTTCCATGTGGCGAGTACTGAACCCACCGCGGCTGTAAACCCTTCTAAATAACCCCTTGCGGGTTTCGGTGGCGTGGTTGACACTACGCTACTGAAACCCGTCCACCTTGAATTTCCCCCTAAGTAAGTGACGTTGATCTATGCCAGAACTCCCAGAAGTTGAAACCGTTGTGCGCGGCCTCCGTGAACCCCTCATTGGGCGTACCATCTTGTCAATGTGGCACGATTGGCCTAATAGCATCCATAGCCCTAACCCTACAGAATTTGCGGCGCGTGTGGCCGGGCAGACCATCCGCGCCGTAGAGCGCCGTGCGAAATACATTGTCGTTCATTTGCCAGACGACGTATTGCTGATCCACCTCAAGATGACCGGACGGCTGTACGTTTGCCCCGATGACACCCTTGACCACGCTGACCAGTGGGTGCATGTTCGCTTTCAGCTAGACAACGGCCATCAGCTACGCTTTTCAGACTCGCGCAAGTTCGGCAAGGTCTACCTGACCGATGATCTGAATACCATCACCGGCAAGCTGGGGGTAGAGCCGCTCTCTGCGGAGTTTACGCCGCAAGCATTTGCCCATATGCTGCAAGGGCGCACTCGCGCTTTGAAGCCCTTGCTCTTAGATCAAAGCCATGTTGTAGGCGTTGGGAATATCTATGCTGACGAGGCGCTCTTTCGGGCAGGGTTGCACCCGTTGCAGCCTGCCAACACGCTGACGACTGCGCAGACGGTTGCGCTCCATGAGGCGATCATCCATGTGCTGCAAACGGGCATTCAGCACAACGGCGCAAGCGTAGACTGGTATCGGCGGGCAGACGGCACAAAGGGGCAAATGCAAAATCACCTAAACATCTATGACCGTGCCGATGAACCATGCTACACTTGTGGTAGCCCCATTCGCAAAATTCGGGTTGCCCAGCGTGGCACGCACTACTGCCCAAATTGCCAAGCACTTCACGAAGGAAGCCTTGATGAACCCAACCTTTGAAGACTTTTTACAGCAGTTGCCTCCCGCTGTTTTGGGGATTTTTTGGCTGTTCTGTATTCTGTTGGTCATTAGCATTGGGGTGATCCTCATTGTGCGCTATCGTGGGGCGTTTATGACGCAAACCGCAGCGCCCGCCGCCAAAAATAAACCTGCTCCAGCGTCAAAATCCAGCGCCACTGGGGATATGCCAGACCTTTCTGTATTGTTAGGCATTGCCGACGCCTCTAATATGACTTCCGCAGCGGTTGCTGCACAGCCTATGGCGATTGCTGGCGAAGTTCCCCGTCAGCCGGGCATCGTCCATGTGAAGTTAGCCAACGGTAAAACGCTGGAAGCCGCCGAATTGTTGGTCATGTTGCGTGACCGTAAAACCGACGAGTTGATCGTACAAATTGGCGACCTTGCCTATAGCGGGTCAGAGGCGAACATTGACGCCGAGTATAGCCGCCGCTTCGTCCGTTTAATGCGCGAACTGCGAGAAATCGCCCCGCAGTTGGGGAGTAATGGCGGTGGAGCGCCCCCTATAGTGGAATCCCCTGTGATGGTTGCGCCTGTCCCCGCCCCTGTGCGTGTAAGCGGACGCGGGAATGCTCCCAAGCCAGAAGCGACGGTTGAGCTTGACCTTGCCACAGAGATCAATCGGCGTGTACAGGCTAAAGTCGCTAAAACCGATGCCTTTGCAGGCCGTGTGATTCAGGTGATGAATGCCCCTGATGGGGGTGTACGGATTGAGGTAGATCGTCAGTTTTACAGCGCAGTGGATGAAATCACCGATGTGGACGTTCGAGAATTGATTGCAAGCGCTATTGCCGATTGGCAAGCGGGGCGTTAAACAAAGCCTTCTGGGATGTCCTCTAGGCCATCTGCGCCTAAACGGGCGACATGGCGCTTCGGGTCGTGCGGGAACACCAATGTTGCCCCAGTCTGGAGCGCCCATTCCCGCCATTGGCGTTTCGTCTCTAACGTGATGAGCGGCTCAACGTCATAGGCGGTCATCCAGCCCAGACGCTCAAAGTGGACGGCGTAAGAGGCTAAATCGCACACGAACATCAACGGCGGGGCATCCCCACCATCTACAATCACGCTCATGTGCGCGGGAGTATGGCCGGGCGTGACGACTGCCCGAACGCCCGTCAACAAGTCGCTGTCGCCGTCGAGCAGCCGCATTTGCCCGCTTTTCACCAACGGCGCGTAATTGATCGGCAGGTAGGTGGCGCGGGTGCGCTCGTTGGGCTGCATCGCGTCTTCATATTCGCGGCGCTGCACGACGTATTCGGCATTCGGGAAGGTCGGGTAAATCGTGCCGTCGTCATCCACAAAAGTATTGCCCCCCGCGTGATCGTAGTGCAAGTGCGTGTTGATGACTAAATCTATGGTTTCTGGTTGCACCCCAACACGCGCTAACCCTGTAAGTAAATCCCCGTGGGTGCGGTCTAACTGGACGGTGCGCCGCAAAAGCCCAACATCCTTCATGCCGTAGCCTGTGTCTACCACAATGAGCTTGCCCTGCGTTTGAATCAAGAGGCAGGTGAGCGTCATCGGGATGCAGTTTTCTGGGTTGGGCGGCATAAACTTTGCACTGTACAGCGCACGCGGAACCAGACCAAATGCCCCGCCCGCGTCCACCCAAATGGTTGCATCGTTGATGAGGTGAATTGTGGCGTCCCCCACCTGTAACATTAGGGCTGGCCTGCTGTTTGTAGCGGGTTATTTTTAAACCACAGTTCAAACTCATTAATTAATTCAGCACGTTCTGACTGGGGTAAAAAGGCGGCACGCGCCGCGTTCATGGTTTGGGCTTGGATCTCTGCCAGAGTGAAGTGCATGGTAAACATGGCATCTAGCAGTTCAGTGGTTAGGTTGATGTTGCTAATCAGCGGGTCATCGGTGTTGATGGTCGTCCGCACGCCCGCATGGAATAAATCTACTAGGGGGTGCTGTTCCAGTTCATGCACAACGCCGCTATGCTTGTTACTGGTGGGGCAGACCTCTAATGTGATTTGCCGTTCGGCAAGCAAGGCAACGACACGGTGATCTTCAATGGCACGGATGCCATGCCCAATCCGTTCTGCACGTAGGTCGTTGAGCGCAACGACCACACTTTGGGCGCCTTCCCACTCCCCAGCGTGAACAGTGGTGTGTAGCCCTTCTGCAAGGGCTTCGTGAAAGATCGGCGCAAACGGGAGCGAAGGCACCCCCTTTTCTTGGCCGGCAAGGTCAATGCCAACTACACCTCGGTTGCGGTAGCGCAGCGCGACCTGTAGCACCTCGCGCCCAATTTCTGCCCCTTCATGGCGGTTCATAGACACTAGCAGGCGCACCTTGATGCTGGGGTATTCCGCGACGGTGGCCTCAACCGTGTCACAAACCCAATCCATCACCTCAAAGTAGTCGCACAGCAAAACATTACAGAGCGCTTTAGGGGTAAAACGCAGTTCCATATAACGGACGTTATCTTCGGCAGCGTCAATGACGGCCTCACGGGTGATACGGCGGATGGTTTCTGGGGAGTTATAAAACTGACGCAACACACGAAATTTGCTCAAAAAGGATTGTGAGCTAAACGGTTGCCCTTCGGTCATCTGCACGAAAGGACGTAGGCGCTCTAGCTCCATCTCTTTGAGTTCGTTGTCGTAAGTCCGTGCGATTTCTAACAGCGTGGTCAACCGCATAGAGCCTTCAAGGTGACGGTGTAGCTCTACCTTAGGCATTCGTTGGATTACGTCCAATAGGGTTTCAGTCAAGGCACACCCACTCATTTAACACGGGTTAATCACGTTCCGCCCACAGCCAACTCCAGTAACGCCATGCAAAAACCAATCCCATTGTGAATCCTAAGGCGGGCAATCCATTGTAGATCAAAATCCAGAAGAAGTGACCCCCTATTGAAACCGCTGTCATGCCATGAACTAAGCGGACGATGCCGCTTAACCCGACAAGCCCGCCCGCCACAAATAAGCCGATATACTGGGGGCCGGCTTGCGTCACATGCCCTAAGCGGCGGCTCAACAGCCCTAGCAAGATGAGCGATAGGGCTAAGGCGATGTAGCCAATGCTACCGATCATCAGCGGAATGTCCTCGAGACATCATTTGCAGGTAAAGCGGCACAGTGAGCAATAACAAAATTCCCCCGCCAAGCGCCAACAACACATCGCCCCACAGATCATTGGTCAAAGTGCTGATGCTGGCATAGCGGATGGCAGACGCGCCAAACAGCACAATGGGTAGTAAGAACCCCCAGTAAAAGGTACGCTTCCCCGAAAAGCGTGCGTAGAAGCGTGCGATGAGGAGGTAAATGGCTAGAGTGATGCCAATTGGGAACCATGTATATAGGGCAAGCGTCTGACTGAGGGATTCGGCTTGGATCAAACAGGTGGCTCCTAACGCCGCGCCATAATGGTTTGGTAGATGGCGGCTTCTCTGAATTGGCGGTTATCACACGCCCGCAGGAATTGTTCAACCATCGTTAACATGTCCCGATCTGCTGAGAGCCGATACACCTTTACCCCAGACTGATCTTGAACATCGAGTAAACCACTGGCGGCCATCTCTCGCAATTCATGGTCAACCAAGCGCAGGTCACGGCCAGTTAAACTGGCAATTTTGGGCGCAGGCCCCATGAGCGTGGGATTATTGTAAAAATACTGGATTAAATCCCACTTGGCGAGTGAGTTCAATTTGTTTTCGATGAACTCCACAAGGCGTGGCGCGGTGTTGTTGCCGTTTTTCGGTAGCCCACTGACATCAGACATGTTTACTCCTTTTGGGTGCTAAAATTAAAGGCTACAGTAAAAAGCAAACAAGGGTTCTTTCAGCGTCGTTATTGGGTAGGGGAACAACCTATCCCCATACCCAATAGTTTAACCAGACTTTAGTGTTTATGCGAATTTAGCGGACGTTTTCTAGCTGTTGGTCAGCATGAAGGTGACAGGCTTTATACTTTTTGCCGCTGCCACACCAACACGGGTCATTGCGTCCGGGCTTTTTGCTGCTGCTTTTGACGACGACCTTTGGCTTTTCTGGCGCTGTGGCTTCGCCGCCGTGAATGAGGGTAACGGGGCGGCGTTGTACAATTTGCGGTTGATTCACCCGCACACGGAAGATGGTCTGTGCCGCCTGTTGGCGCACACGGTCTTGCATCGTTTCCCACATTTCAAACGACCCGCGCTTATATTCCACCAGCGGGTCACGTTGGGCAATGCCCATCAACCCAACGCCTTCGCGCAACATATCAAGGTCGGTCAAGTGGCGTTGCCATTGTTGGTCAACCGCCAAGAGCATCACTTGACGTTCGGCCTGTTGCATCATGCCGTCGGTCAGTTCTGCGACCTTGTGTTCATAGGCAGCGCGTAGGGCGTGAGACAGTTCTTCTTCGAGCAGGTCTTCGTTTTCATCTTCGTCCCATGCCGCAAGGGTTTCTGGAGTAATTGGCTCTGGCACAGGGAAGACCATCAACAGGCGGCGGTATAGCTCATCGTAACCCAGTTCTTCGCCATCATCGTTGAAGAAATCATCTAGGGTGGCATCTACCATTTCTTGCAAGATCGAAAGGTATTGCTCACGCCGTTGCTCTGCGGACATCGCTAACCATTCAGCGCGTTGATCGTAGATGACTGTGCGTTGCTTATTGACCACGTCATCGTATTCTAAAACGCGCTTCCGCATGTCAAAGTTGTAGCCTTCCATGCGTACCTGCGCCTGAGAGATCGTCCCGCTAATCATGCGCGACTCAATCGGCTCATCTTCTGGCAAGTTTGCCCACGTCATGACGCCTTTTACACGGTCGCCCCCAAAGCGCCGCATCAGTTCGTCCTCAAGGCTCAAGAAAAAGCGAGACTCGCCGGGGTCTCCCTGACGGCCAGAGCGCCCCCGTAGCTGGTTGTCAATGCGGCGCGCTTCGTGACGTTCGGTACCGAGAACATATAATCCCCCCAAAGACAGGATCATGTCGCGCTCTGCGGCGCATTCTTGGCGGGCTTCGGCCATTGCTTGCGCCCACTGTTCTTCAGTCGCCTCAGTGATGTCTATCTTTTGGCGGCGCAATTTTTCACGCGCTAACCCTTCTGGGTTGCCGCCGAGCAAGATGTCTACACCGCGTCCGGCCATATTGGTAGCGATGGTGATGGAAGCCTTGCGTCCCGCTTGGGCGATGATCGTCGCTTCGCGCTCATGCTGCTTGGCGTTCAAGACCTCATGCGCTACGCCTGCGCGCTTGAGCAAGGCCGCTAGCCGCTCTGAAGTATCAATCGAGGCGGTACCGACAAGGATCGGTTGCCCTTGTTCGTGGCGGGTTTTGATCTCTTGCACGACGGCTTCAAACTTGGCTTTTTCGTTGACAAACACGAAATCGGGGTTGTCTTTACGCACGATGGGCTTATGGGTGGGGATGACCGAAACCTCTAGCCCGTAGATTTTTTGGAACTCTTCGGCTTCAGTGGCGGCGGTACCCGTCATGCCTGCCAGCTTTTCGTACATACGGAAGAAGTTCTGGAAGGTGATCGTCGCCATCGTGACATTTTCGCGGCGGATTTCAACGCCTTCTTTGGCTTCAATCGCTTGGTGCAAGCCTTCTGAAAAGCGCCGCCCAATCATCATACGCCCGGTGAACTCGTCCACGATAATCACTTGGTTCTCTTGCACCACGTATTCTTTATCGCGGTGATAGAGCGCATAGGCGCGCAAGCAGTTATCCAAATAGGGGATCATCTCTGAATGGTCGGGGTGGTACAGTTCAGGGATGTTGAGCGCTTTTTCCACCTTTTCTACGCCTGCATCGGTGAGGTACACCACACGGTCTTTTTCATCCAGCACATAGTCGCCGTCGGGTTCGCGTTCTTCATCATCTACGCTTTCGGGGCTGCTAGGCTTAAAGCGCTTGACGATGTTGGTAAACACACGGTAATTGTCTGAAGGCGCTTCTGCTGGGCCGGAGATAATCAACGGGGTACGGGCTTCGTCAATCAGGATGTTGTCTACTTCGTCCACGATGGCAAAGACCAACTCGCGTTGGGCGCGGCGCTCTAGGTCATAGACCATGTTGTCGCGCAGGTAGTCGAAGCCGAACTCGTTGTTCGTCCCGTAGGTGATGTCTGCGCGGTAGGCTTCACGGCGCGTGATCGGGCGGAGTGCCTGATAGCGGTCATCGGTGGAGTCAAAGCCGGGGTCAAACAAGAACGAGCCATCATCCGGGTTGCCGCCTGTGTTTTGGATCACTGCACCTGTCAGCCCCAAAAAGTGATACACCGGCCCCATGGTTTGCAGGCCGACTTTGCTCAAATAGTCGTTAGGGGTGACGATGTGAACGCCGCGCCCGTTCAGCGCGTTGAGGTAGACGGGTAAAGTGGCGACGAGGGTCTTGCCTTCACCAGTACGCATTTCGGCAATACGGCCTTCGTGCAGTACCGCGCCGCCGATGATTTGTACGTCATAGTGGCGCAACTTGATGGTGCGGGCAGAGGCTTCGCGCACGACGGCGAAGGCTTCTGGCAAAAGATCATCGAGGGTTTCGCCTGCGCTGAGGCGCTTGCGGAACTCATCCGTTTTTGCGCGGAGCGCGGCATCATCAAGGGCGTGAATGTCCGGTTCTAGGGCATTGACTTGTTGGGCGACAGCACGGTATTGGCGCAAGGTGCGTTCGGCTGGGTCGCCGGTGACCCATCGCTTGAGGGTGTCTAGTACCATAGTGGCTGGGTTTGCCTCATCATTATCAGCGGATTTCGGATAGGGGTTGCGTTAAAAAATAGGAAGGTGGGTGGTGAAACCCTCCCTGCTAATCTATTATGATAATTTAGTCCAACACACACAACCAGATAGAACCCCGATAGAACCCTGTTAGAAATACACAGGGTTTTTAGTGCGAATTTTGCCGCCCTGCTGTGTAGCGTGGGTGGGGCTATTCGTTGAACAGTTCGCCCACGCTGCGGCCTTCATGTGCGCGGCGGATCACTTCACCGAGCATCGGCCCAACGGACAGAATCTTCATGTTGGGCAGGCGCTTGTCTGCGGGGATAGGGATGGTATTGGTCAGGATGATCTGCTTGAGGTTCATTTCCCCAAGGCGTTGAACGGCGTTCCCGGCCAGCAGACCATGCGTGAAGGCAAGGTAGATGTCCTTTGCGCCTTTTTCGCGCAGCAGGTTGATAGCGTTCACCACGCTACCGCCTGTGAGGACTTCATCGTCTACGAGCAACACATTACAGCCCTCAACTTCACCGATGAGCGACAATGCGCTAGAGGTGCCAGCATTGCCGACGCGCCGCTTCTCGACAATCACCATGCGCGTGCCGAGCTTTTCTGCCCAGTTGCGCCCCTGCTTGGCAAAGCCCAAATCGGCAGCGGCCACCACTAGATCGGGGATGTTTTGCTCTTTGACGTAATCGCTCAACAGGTGGAAGGCCGTCAGCGCGTCGCCGGGGATGTTGAAGAAGCCTTGAATTTGCCCGCTGTGCAGGTCTATGGTGATGTAGCGGTCGGCGCCAGCGGTTTCGATCAAGTTTGCCATCAGGCGGGCGGTGATCGGCACACGCGGCTGATCTTTTTTGTCAGAGCGCGCATAGGACATATACGGGAAGATGACGTTAACCCGCTTGGCGCTGTCTCGTTTGAGCGCGTCTATCATGATGAGCATCTCGAAGATGTTCTCGTGGATCGGTGAGGACATCGTTTGCACCAAGTAGACATCTTGCCCGCGCACGCTTTCGTTCAGGCGGATGAAGATATTCTCGTTGGCGAAGATCGCCCGCGAATACTCACCGGGTTTGAGGCGCTTGTAGCCCTTGTTGTTCAGGTGCGCCGCGATTTCTTGCACAAGGTCATGGGAGGTAGACCCGGCAAACAGTTTGATGGTGCTGCGCCGCATGACAATATCTTCGTGTTCGTCAGCGGGGATGTATTGCGTACCCGGTGTTTTTTCCATAGGTGGGGGATGCCTGTCGGTGCTTAAAGAGAGTTCCGCCATAATTGTACCGCGAGTTGGGCGGCTTGGCGTGGGCTGATCTGCTGGCTTTGGATGTCTTGTACAAGTGAAGCGTATTCTGTGGTGGGCAGTTCGCGCAAAAACTGCTCAAAGACGGCTTCGCGCAGCCAGTCGGTGAACTCGTGTTGCAGCGCGCTTTGCACCCGCGCCTGCAATTCGCCTTGATCCACCAAATGCGTGTAATGTGCGCGGATGTGCGTGAGTAGCGCTTCGATCCCTGTGCCGTCAGTGGCGATGGTCTGCAACACGGGCGGAATCCATAACGGGGTTTCGCTGACGCTTGGCGCGATTGTCATCGCCTGCCCGTGATGATTGACGGTCTGCGGGCGGGTGGGATGGCCGAGTTCAAGCATCATCTCTAGGGCGCGCACGGTCTGGATGGCGTGCGGATGGTCGGCTTTGTTGACCACCAGCAGGTCGGCAATTTCGAGGATTCCAGCTTTGATCGCCTGCACGCCGTCGCCCATGCCGGGCGCTTCGACCACAATCACCGTATGGGCAGTGCTGGCGATTTCGACCTCACTCTGCCC
>JBMOFU010000049.1:0-16875 GCA_049318725.1 Phototrophicaceae bacterium
GAGACCATCAAAAACTGGGGGCTAAGTTCACAAGGGAGGATGTAGATTGAAAAGAATCGCTTTCTTTGAACGATCTTTTAGCCATGTCACCCCCTAAAACGATTAAGATAGGCGCTATGCTTCATTGTACATATCCTCAACGAAGCTTGAATTCGAGACATCAAGTTGTCACACATAGTGATGAACCATGCGGGCATCTTGCCAACCACCGAAGTCTTGGACGGTCATCGGATTCACTTGTTTCTGCTGAATGAGATAAGTGATGCAATGATGCCGACAATCGTGGGCTGAGAGTTTCTCAATCCCATACCGTAAACCGATATCCCGAACAATATTAGAGATCAATTGCGGGGATAAATACGGTTTACCTAGGGAACCGCTACGAGTCACCCCAACGAGCAACTTCTCAGGGCGGGTAAAATGGGCATTGAGATAGGCCAGATAATGTCGCAAAAGACTTTGTAAGCGGGTCGAAAGTGCCAGAGTTTGTTCATGCGCCACTTTTTTTCGATAAAAGCGTAACTGTCCCGCCAGCAAATCAAGCCCAACCCAAGTCAAATCTGCAACTTCCGAGGCACGCAAGCCCAACTCAAGGAGTAACGCCATCAGAACCGCATCGCGTAAGCCCTGCAATTGTTTAAGGTTGTGGTCATTGAGCAAAGGCGCAATCAGATCCGCAGGAATCCGTGTGGCTTTGGCTTTTTTTGTCGTAGGCTGGGGCGACGTTGAAGGGGACGTTTTTCATCGAGATTGGCAGCGGCTTTGCCTGAGACGGATTGAATGGCGGCAATCCGTTGATAAACCTCGGCTGGCATCGCTCCGGCAAGCAGCGCTTGGCGAGCATAGGTTCGCAAGGCATACAGGGCGCGATTGATACTGGTAAGGGCATAGCCTTGGGTCAGCAACCAGACTTGATAAATGCTGACTTCGCCATGCGTAATCTCGATCCAAAGTGCTTTTTCCTGTGAGAGGCGATAACCATAATTTGGGGGGAGGGTCGGGCCATAGATGAATTGGGCAAAGGCTTGTAAATCACGGCGGTAGGCTTTAAGGGTATTGGCGCTTTTGCTGGCATTGAATTTCTGAAAAGCCATCTCATCGACAAGGGCTTGTAAAGTTGCACTGCTGAGTCGGGGTTGCAGTTTTGCGATAGCGGCATGGGGGTCTACATTTTCAGCGTCTTCCGTCGGCATCAAAACTCCTGTCAAATGAAATAACTGCATTTATTTCATTGAAATTTTACCGCAATGCCCCCTTTCGGGTTGCCTAAATATACAGCAACGACTTATCAAAAGTAATAGAAGATTGACCGATATTCCGCAAAGTGGGTGATTTAGGGTATAGTCCACTCATCCCCCCTCCTAAGCACTGAGGTTTGTGATGAGCGAGAAAGAATCCCGCATTTATCAGTTTCACCTCACCGTTGCCGAGATCAGTCCCCTCATCTGGCGACGTATTTGGATGCGTGCCGATCAAACGCTGGCTGATCTCCATTACACCGTTCAAATTACAATGGACTGGACCGCTTCTTTCCTCAACCAGTTTTTGTTTCGCGGACAACATTATTGTGTCTATGAACCCGGCGGTTTTATGATGAATGATGCCCGTCAGGTTCAGCTACACCATTTGTCTTTACGTCCTAATGAATGTATCCATTATCAATACAATTTGTATGTTCCTTGGTGTGTTCAGATTCGTTATGAAAAAGAGGTTCCGTACCAGCCCAAACGAGTCTATCCCTACTGTGTTTCGGGTAAATGTCCTGGGCCAGTCGAACACTATTCGGGACCCGATGAGTATCAAGCCAAGCGCGATGACTATAGCGAGCAATATTTTGGGATGCTTCTGCTCAATGCCCTGGTTCATAATCCTGAGCAAACAGTGCAGGAGGTCTTTGGCGATGAATTTGAGCAATTCAAATTCTGGATGAAGGAACATCGCTTCGATCGTCACGCAGTCAATGAAACCCTGAAAAAATACAGTGATGATGGCGAATGGTGGATTCGCTGATGAGCAAGGAGAGATCATGAAATTTCAAATTGAATTGACGATAAAAACAGATGAAGATAGCGCTAGCTCAGAAATCATCACCTTTGAACGCGAGTCCCTCTCCGATGACACGCTGGGCTTATCGCTCAATGAAGCCAAAGCGCTACTCACTCAAGTTCAGCAACACATGGTGGCGCAACAAATTGCTGCCTTTATCCATGCTGCCAAAACGTGTTCCTGTGGTCAAACACATTCGCTCAAGGGACATCACACGATTCGCTACCAAAGTCTCTTCGGTAAATTATACCTGTCTAGCCCGCGCTTCTATACTTGCCCTTGTCAAGACAGTCCATCGAAAAGCTTTAGTCCATTGAAGCGCGTTTTGAAAGCACGTAGCAGCCCTGAATTGCTTTATCTGCAAAGTAAATGGGCAGCCCTCATGTCCTACGGGATGACTGCTGATCTCATCAATGATGTCCTCCCGATCACAAGCAACGCCACCACCGTCTACAATCACAGCCAGTGCGTGGCTCGCCGCCTTGAAAGTGAGGTGGAAGAAGAAGCCCATGTTTACATTGAGGGTTGTGAAATGGAGTGGGCAGAACTCCCCATGCCGGATATGCCCTTGAGTGTTGGCATTGATGGGGGCTACATTCGTGAACGGCAGGCTGAGCAGCGCAAAGCGGGCGTCTGTGAGGTCATTGTGGGCAAAAGTATTCCTTATCAGGGAAAAGGCAAATGCTTCGCCTATGTTTCAGGCGATGATCGTCCCAAACGGCGTTTAGCCAATCTTCTCAAATCACAGGGAATGCAAGCCAATCAGACCGTCACTTTCTTATCCGATGGGGGTGATAATGTGCGTGATCTACAGCGCTATCTCAGTCCACAAGCCGAGCATTTGCTCGATTGGTTTCACGTCACCATGCGGATCACCACTCTTCGCCAAATGCTGAAAGGTCTCAAACCCCATCCTGACCTCTGGATTTCACCTGAAGACCTGCTTACCCAAATGGAACGTGTCAAATGGTTTTTGTGGCATGGCAATGTCTACAAAGCCCTTGATGTTCTACGACGCATGGGTGAACCCCTTGAGAGCGTCTCTGACGAGAACGATAGGGCTGGCAAAATTGGCAAGGCGCTTGAAGATTTCCACCATTATATTGAGGTCAATCGTCCATTTATTCCAAACTATGCCGAGCGCTACCATGCGGGTGAACGGATCTCAACGGGTTTTGTAGAATCGGCAGTCAATCAAGTTATTGCTAAACGCTTCGCCAAAAAGCAACAAATGCGTTGGACACGTCAGGGCGCGCATCATCTCCTTCAGATTCGTGTTAAAGTCCTCAATGAAGAATTCCATGCCCAATTCCAAACTTGGTATCCGCGGTTTGATATTCGATCTGAATGGCAACAACAGGCGGCTTAGCCCCCAGTTTTTGATGGTCTCTAGTAGCCCCAGTGCGATACCCCATCTGAGATACGAAAGCGAAACGTTTAGCCCCGAATTTTTGATGGTCTCCCATTAGGATTAGCGCGATTGCATCAAATCCGAAAATTGGCAAAGGGTAATAATCATTATGTAGGGGCGCAAACTAGGGGCTTGCCTCTGCCCCGCGCCCTACCGTCAGCTGTAGCTCCCAGTAGGCGCTACCGTGGGGCGGTAGCACCGCGCAACGCCCTGCTGTGTAAGCCCTGTCTAGGGCATCAAAATAGCCGTTGGTGGGTTCTAAGGCAATGGTTGAAAATCGGCTGTAAGTGCCTTCATCTATCCAAATCCCCAAGTAGGGGAGCGCGTTCTTATCCCAACTCAGGCGTAGGAACGCACCAGTATCGCGTTGGCGCAACATCGCCCAGTCAATGGAGCTTTCAGGCGGGATGTAAAATTTACGACAGTCGTGCAACGTAGCTTCGCCAACAGCGCGCAAGTCCCAAACGCGACCATCGGCAGTGGTCGCATTCGGCCAAGTGTAGCGAGTGCCTGCTGCCCCCCAGATGTCATGATTGTCTAATACTTGAATCACTTCATGCACTGCGTCCGGTAGCACGATTTGAGTATGGGCATCCACTGCTGCTAAGGGGTGCGCCGCCCATAGGTAGGGCATTGGGGCAGCACTCAGGTTTTCGGCATGATACGACAAAACCAGTGTCGTGCCTTCCAGCCATGCAGACCGCTTGAGATGGTATGGTAGCGCTTTGCCGACCACTGATAAATGAAGGGTATCTTTGGGATCAAGCCCCTGCCAGGGTTGCGCCCACACTTCGCCGTGATCTGGCAGCATAACCGCCGGATCGTGCGGCGAGGGACAGGGATCAATTGTCGGGAACATCTCATCCCACCCAGCGAGATCATGCTCAGTGAAGGGGTCTCCGTAAACGCGTGGTCGAACGGGGTGTGTCGGCGGCGCCAGCCATTCGTGATCGGCGGTCTTATCGACCAGCGAGGCGATTTTCGCCCCAAGTTCTGGAACAATGACGACCTGCACCTGATTGTTTTCAAGCTGAACCGCCGGATAGCCGTGCCAATCGACTAGGGTCATGGTCAGTCCTCTTTTAGCGGCAGCATCAAGCAGTGAACTGCCGCGCCGACGTGATCTGGTTGCAACGCCTGTACCGCGTCAAAGTGTTGCGCGGCTTCGGTGTAATGATCTAAGCCCAGAGACCCTAGCGCCAATAGGTAAAGGCAGTGAATGCGGTTGCGCTGCGTGAGGTCATCGTCAAAGACAAGGAAATTGGGCAGCGATACAGCAAAATAATCCATCTGCACCTCGTCAGCCAGATGAACGCGCCCATAATCGATCAACTTCTCGAAAAGACTGCGGGCTTGTTCTGGATGGCCGAGCTTATAGTGCGCCAACCCCTGATAGAAGATCAAGTCTGGCGGTTGATCGTTATAGTACAGAACAGAAGTCGGTTCGCTGCCTCCAACCGATGCTTGCTCAAAATAGCGGCGCGCTGCATCCGGTTGATTTAGCCGCTCGTAAGCCATACCGAGCGTGTAATCCACATGATTGGCGTGCGCGCCTGCTAGTTTTCCCTCATTCAAGCTGTCAGGGTAGGATTTCGCCTGATCGAGCCATGCCAGCGCCTGCCCCGGCTCGCCTGCCGCGATATCTCGCCGTGCAAGCTGAACGAGGCTCAAGACAAATTGCTCTGCGACTTTGCCCTCCCCGCCTTCCCACGGGTGAAAGACGTGGCTCATGAGCATTTCAAGCGCGGCTTGTGGTTGCCCAGTAATGTTCAAAAGCGTCACATATTCGAGGGTCAAATCATCGCGCCGCCTGACCAAATCGCCGTGCTGTTGCAGCATACGCAGGCGTTCAACGGGTGCAACGCCCATCTTCTTGTCCAGCTGATCGTATTCAAAAAAGACGCGGGCATCATTCGGGTTGAGGGTGAAGGCTTGTTCGAACATTTGACGGGCGCGGGTCGGGTCATGGCGCTTGTTCATGTACGCCAAGCCAAGGTTACGAAAGGCCGTCGGGAAAGTCGAATCGCGGGCGCACGCCAGTTCCCACGCAACGATAGCTTCATCATAGCGGCGGTGCGCGTACCAGAAATTACCCAGATAGTAGGGCGCGCGGGCATCCTGCGGGTTATGGTCAATGGCGAATTGTAACGCTGGCACGGCCTCAACTTGATTGGGGAAGCAATAATCTGGCGACATACCTGCTGCTTGCTCTAGGTACACAGCGGCTTCCGTCGGGGTGGGGCTGCACCACGCAGCGAAGTAGAGCAGCAGCGGGTCATTGGGTGGCGCGCTGGTCAACAGATCAAGCGCTTCGGTGGTTAACCCAGCATGGGCATAATCCAGCGCGATCTCAATATAGTTATATACCCACCCACGCATGAGCTGTTCAAAAGTGGCGCGCTGCCCAGTGATGAG
Organism: Phototrophicaceae bacterium; assembly: GCA_049318725.1. Lineage (GTDB taxonomy): Bacteria > Chloroflexota > Anaerolineae > Aggregatilineales > Phototrophicaceae > CAIRDJ01. The sequence goes on from JBMOFU010000049.1 coordinate 5,873, forward strand.
CGCCTGTTCATAGAGCGCACCGAAGTTGAACGGGTCGTAACGCAGCGCAACGTCAATTTCTGCCTGTGCCAGTGGCGTGCGCCCTAGCGCACGCAAACAGGCGATCTTGAGATGACGCGCTTGGTGATGGTGAACATTGGTAGCTAAGGCGGAATCTAGCAGATCAAGCGCCTGAGACAGGTGGTGGCGGCGGCAAGCGATTCGCGCTAGTTCAAAATAGGCACTTGAACGCCACGCGACATTCCAAACGGATTTGTAGAAGGCATCAAAGGACTGGTCGTAACGCCCCTGCATTTTGAGCGCCTGCCCCAGATTAAAATAGGCTTCCCCATCATAGGGGTTAGGGTTGCGCATGGTGATGCGGCTGATGGCCGCCCGGAAGTAGGTCTCCGCTTCGGCGAATTTGCCACGCCGCAGCAGCAGCAGCCCAAGGGCGTTGTTACAGCGGCTATCACCCGGGTCGCGGCGCAGGGCTTCTTCATAATACGGTTCAGGGGCATAGGTGGCATGGCGGTATTGTTCGAGATGCAGCCCATGCAGGTAAAGTTCATCGGTTGAAGTGACCGCCTGCGGCGGCGGCGCAGGGCTGGCAGATGCAGGCACCGGTTGCGTATCGGCGGGCAGCGGCGTGTAGGAAAGCAGTTCTGCCCCGCTGCTATCGTTGACAGTGAGCGTTAAACCGTGCGGGTCGGCGGCGATATCTACTGTTTCGATCAGCACGTTATCGGGCGAAAGCATGACCGTACGCTCAAAGATCAGCGTGCCAGCGCTGTGCAGCGTTACCTGCACTTGACGCGGCTCGGTGGCATATACGCCAAGTTGCACTTGTGTGGCGCTCACTTCAAGGTTGAGGACGATCTCTTTTGAGGCGTTCTTCGCCGCGCCGATGTGCTTATAGGGCATAAAGACCTGCGTAAAGCGCTTTTCTTCGCCCGGTTGCAACCACGAAAAATCGGGTTGATTGTCAGTGAACGCACCGCACATCAATTCAATATAGGGGCCGTCCTCATCGGTAAGCTGCCGATCCCATGTGGTTCCAAAGCCGCTGTTACCCCACGTCCATTGTTTTTTCCCCGGTACAAGGTGATGATTGGCGACGTGCATCATGCCGGCGGCGCGCCCGTGGTCATAACAGCCGATGAAGTCGAAATCAGAATGATAGGCCATGAACGAGGTTGGCACAGGGATGTTTTTGTAGCGAGAGATGTCCGTCCCCGGCGAGTAGTCCATTTTGTAGTAGGTTCCTGTCGCAATCGGAAAATCAGAAACCGCCCGTTTGCCATGATCCATCACCGTATGGACATCCTGCGGGAAGACCGATTGATAGTCATCGTTGACATGCACTGCCGGGTTCGCCCACCACAAAAAGGACTGCGGCTTGTCTGTACGATTGTAAATCTGAACGTGAAGTTCAAGATAGGCGGCATCCGGGTAGAGCGTAAAGCCGATCATCCCTTTGGTGCGGAACATACGCTCGATTTCGTTCATCCAAACAGTCTGGCTGCCATCAGCATTGGCTTGCAATTGGTAATCGACTGGGGCGAAGGTGCTTGGGCGATGATGCTGAGGCCAGTTGAACTCGATGCCGCCAGAGATCCAAGGGCCAGCCAAGCCGACCAATGCCGGTTTGATCACCTGATTGTAGTAGACAAACGGATAGTTGTTGGTCTTGTCAATCGCCATTTGAACGCGCCCGCCCAGTTCGGGCAGCAACATAATCTTCAGGTAGCGGTTTTCAAGAAAAACCGCCTGATACGCTTTTGGGGCTTTGACGGCTTCTACATGGTCAATGATGGGGTGCGGATACACTAGCCCGCTGCTGCCTTGATACACTCGTTTTTCTAAAAACATCGGGTTTTTGTCTGGCGTTCCGATGCCATAAGTGGGAATTAGAACCTCTTCTTCCCAAGCGTGCGCACGCCCATGAAAATCATTCGTCATAACTATCTCCTACATTACTTTGACTCATTTTATTGCTGCCCCATGACCCACCCAATATCGTAAATGCGGTTATACTGGATTATCTTACGCTCTATGAAGGAGGGCTTTTCTTGGTGTTCAGGATACATATTCAAGAAGGGTTTGAAGGACAAAGGCACTTCGTTATCCCTCGCGTGTTAGTGCAGCAGGTCAAAAACCACCCACTGCTGTATACCCTGTTTCCAACCGATATCGGTTGGTATCCGCTGGCACGCTACCATTACCGAGAACGTTTGAAGGGCGCACCAGAAAATATCCTGATCTACTGCACAACAGGCAGCGGTTGGGCGCGCGTCCACGATAGCCACTTTCTAATCACGCCCGGCCATGCGCTCATCATCCCAAGCGGCGTCCCGCATGTGTACAGCGCGTCGCTCGATGATCCATGGTCAATTCACTGGTTTCATTTTCGCGGAGAAACAGCTTATCAGTTTACCCAGCAGTTAAAACCCGACCAATACATGATCCCGATCCATGAGAAGGCCAATAAGCCAATCAGCGAAACATTTCAAGAATGCTATGATGCGCTGTCTAACGACATCGCCCTACGTGAGATTATCTTCTGCGCGCTGGCGCTGCACCGCACGCTCGCATGGATTTTTTTCGGGAACGCGGCGTTTCAAACGGATGTTAAGGCGCTGCCAAAAACTATCGAAACGGTGCTGAACTACATGCACGATCACCTCAATCAGCGGCCATCGCTGACCGAACTTGCCGATCAAGCTGGGCTGTCGGTTTCGCATTTTTCTAGTGTCTTCAAAGAACACATAGGCGAATCCCCTATGGATTATTTCATCCACTTAAAAATGCAGTATGCCTGTCATCTGCTGGCGACCACCAAACTGTCTATCAAGCAAGTGGCATTCAGCCTTGCCTACAACGACCCGTATTATTTTTCGCGCTTGTTCCACAAGGTAATCGGCCTTTCGCCGATGAGCTACCGTCAACAAGGCATCATACCTTAGGCGTAACGATGGTAGGGGCAACTGCCGCGCAGTTGCCCCTATTCAAGTGGACTATTAGGCTTGCTGTTTAGCGACAGCGCGGGCGCGGGATTGTTCCTCGCGCGCTTGCCGCCACTGTGAAATTGCAACTGCACCGATCAATAGGAGGCCAAGCGCGACGCGCTGGACAAAGGTGTTGAAGCCCAGCAAGTTCATACCATTATTCAGCACGCCCACCATGATGACCGCGAGGAAGGTACCGACAATCGTCCCTTTGCCGCCCGCTGTTGCCGCACCCCCTAAAAAGACGGCGGTGATAGCCTGTAGTTCCAGCCCTACCCCGTTAATCGGATTACCCGACGTGGTGCGCGCCGTCAGCAGCACGCCCGCTAAACCCGCAACCCCGCCCGAAAGCACATACATGAACAGGCGAACGCGGTTCAGGTTAATGCCTGCCAAGCGTGCGGCCACGGCGTTGCCGCCCACAGCATAGATGGCGCGTCCGAAGTCAGTGTATGCCATGATGATATGGAAGATCGCCGCGACGATCACCAAAATCACGGTGAGAATCGGGATGCCCGTCCAGTCAGAGCCGTTAAGCGGGGGGATGGGCAGGTCGAGAAAGAGTCGCCCACGTGCCAGATTGGTGAAGTCTGACTGCGTTACCACGCCAATCGGCTTGCCATCGGGCGCGAGCAAGAATGCGATTCCAGCGAAAGCGGCTAAGGTGCCAAGCGTGGCAATGATCGGGTTAACGCGCAGCACGGTCACAATGAAACCGTTGACCGCCCCGGCCAGCATTCCAGCAACAATGCCCGCCACAATGGCGACGATCATACTGTTCTGCGGCAGGATGCCAAATGCGCCGACCGTGCCGACGCCGACCAGCACCGAGGCAGAGACGACCGAGCCAATCGACGCGACCGAGCCAACAGAAATATCCAAACCGCCCGCGATGATCACCACCGTCTCGCCTATGGCGAGCAGCCCAACAATCACAATCGCTTGCGCTAAACTGTTCATCAGGTTCTGCCAAGAGAAGAAGCGATCTCCGCCAGTCAAGCCAAACCAAGGGCTGGCGACGGTGATGAGGAAAACCAGAATGAACAACGCCAACAGTAGAGACAGGTTATCTGCCCCGATTCGATTAATGATCCGGCGCACATCAAACCCCGCGTTGGGTTTCACAGGTGGCTCAGATACAGTCGTTTGAGAGGTATTTTGTGTGTCCATAAGATGATTTTCTTTTATCCTAATGCCGACGCCGCATGGGGTGCCGTGGTCAAGTTATCTGCCATTGCCAACGCAAGAATTTTCTCTTCCGTCGCCTCGCTGCGTGAAAGCTCACCGCTGATGCGCCCGTTATGCACCACATAGATGCGGTCAGACAAGCCAAGTATTTCGGGAAGCTCAGAGCTGATTAACATAATTGCGATGCCCTGATTGGCAAGTTCGTTCAGCAGGGTATAGATTTCAGCCTTCGCCCCAACATCAATGCCGCGTGTCGGCTCATCAAGGATCAAGAGCTTGGGCTTCAGCGCCAGCCAGCGCGCAAGAACAACTTTTTGTTGATTACCGCCCGAAAGCTTGCCCACTTCTTGATCAACGGAGGGCGTTTGAACTTGTAGTTTTTGTACAAATTCGGTGACGATTCGGCGTTCAAGCCCTTTACGGATGAAACGGAAGCGAGATAGCTGCCGTATAATGGCAACAGAGGCATTTTCGAGGACGCTGCGGATCAAGATCAGCCCTTCGCGCTTACGGTCTTCGGGGGCAAAGCCAATCCCTTTGGCAATAGCATCTTCGGGGCAGCGGTTGTTAATTTCGCTACCCTGTAGGAAGATTTGCCCGCTGGTTTTACGATAATCGCCAAAGATGACCTTCGCCAACTCGGTGCGCCCGGCGCCAATTAGCCCAGAAAAGCCTACGATCTCGCCAGCGTTGATGTGAAAACTAACATCATGATGCCAATTGCTGTTGAGATGTTTGACCTCTATGACCTTGGGCTGGTTTTGCACGACTTCGCGGTGAAAAACATCGGCAAGTTCTCTGCCGACCATCAGGCGAACGATGTCGTTTTCGTTCAATTCGCTCACGGGTTGAACGGTGATCAGCTTGCCATCGCGCAAGACAGCGATGCGATCACACAGCCGCCTAATCTCATTGAGGCGATGGGACACATACACGATTGCCACCCCGCTGTCGCGCAATCTGCGAACGAGCGTGAACAGCCGCCCTACCTCGTCCTCAGTCAGCGATGAGGTGGGTTCATCCAGCGCCAAAAAGCGCACGCCAGATTTGAGCGCACGCATAATTTCGATCATCTGTCGTTGGGCGGAAGATAGCTCATAGCCCATCAAGTGCATCGGCAGGATATTTTCGAACCCATAGTCTTTGAGGCTTTGCTGAACGAGCGCGTTCATTTTAGGGCGGTCAATGAAGCCAAAACGCTTAGGCATTTCACCGACCCAGATATTTTCTGGCACATCTACCCAAGGAATAATCTCGGGTTCTTGATAGATGACCCTAATACCGGCTCGATGGGCGCTACTTGGGGTGGGGAAGGCAACTGCTTGCCCACCCATGCGGATGCTGCCCTGATCGGGTTGGTAGGTTCCGCTGAGGATTTTAAGCAGGGTTGATTTGCCTGCGCCGTTTTCCCCCACAAAGGCCAGAATTTCGCCGGGATGGATGTCGAGGGACACATTATCAAGCGCCCGCACGTTGGGGAACGCTTTGCTGATATTGACGATTTCAAGGGTGCCTTGCGGTTTTTGGGTACTGGTAACTTTGGGCGTTTCTCTGGGGATGTTATCAGTCATGGGATGCTACTTTCTTCTGTGCCGCAGCATTCACAGGGGCAGGGAACAAATTCCCCGCCCCTTCAGCGAAATTATCGAGGTTACTAAGAGCAGTTCGCTAGGCTAACATCATCCATCACGTCGAGATAGTTCTCTGGGGTGACAATCGAGGTGGGGGCAAAGGTCTCGGCGGGCGGTTGAATGCCATTGACGACGGCATCATAGAGGACTTGCGCCGCTGTATTGCCGACATCTGTACCCGAGATGAACAACGCCGCTTTGAAGCCGCTCGGCTGACCCGCTGACCACGGACGGCAGGCTTCGTAGGCACCCAAGCCCACACCGATGATGTTGTCGGTGCTGACGCCCGCAGTGGCAAGGGCATTCAACGTTCCCAAAACGCCTTCATCATTGCAACCGAACACGACCCAATGGGTGATGTCTGGGTTTGCGGTGATGATCGGCCCTGCTGCATCCTGTGCAGCCAGCGCTTCGCCTGTGTACGGCACGGGGAAGATCTGATCTTCGGTGATGCCTGCGGCGATGATCTGCGCCTTTTCAGCGTCAGTGCGATCATTACAGACTGAAAGCGTTTGAACTTCGGCAGACAACACACCGACGGTCAAGCTACTATCGGTCAGCCAACCGGCGCTGGTCAGCAACTCAGCCGCCGCTTGACCGACATTCGTCCCCATCGCTGTGCCGTTGAAACCAACGAACGGAACCGGGTTGCCTTCGGCATCTAGGATGTTGTCATCGGTGGCGATCAATACCACGCCTGCATCGGCTGCCAATTGCGCAATGGCCGGCCCAATCGTCTGATCGGGAACAGTGATGGCAATCCCCGCTGCCCCTGCCGAAATCGCATCTTCAATCAACGAGATGCCAAGGTTGGGGTCAAGTTGCGCGTTAAACGTGCGGGTCGTGGCACCCAGTGATTCCGCCTGTGCGCTGAATGCAGCTTGCTGGTCAATGAAGTATTGCTGATCGGCGCTCTTGTTGATCGCGACCAACAGCGGGGCTTCTTGTGCGGAGATGTTGGCGATCATGAGGGACAACGATGTGATGAGGATCAACAGAATGGGAAATAGATTTTTCTTCATGAGATACATTAAGCTCCTAAACTTAAGAAATTTGACACTTTGCGGGGTAGCGCGAAAAACTTTTTACTTTATAGATGCACCTATGTAGTACCTGAACAGTTTTTATTTTTTTAGGTGCCACTATAGCTTTAAATATTAGCAATACGGTCGGGTATTTTCAATAGAACAAATCATGCCACAATGGATTATCTTACTTTCCCGACGTGAGCGCTATGTGTGCTTAGTTTCTATGACTACAGGGTTTAAGAATGGGCAAAGCAAATGGATGGGTGGTCAGTTTGCCCATGAACGCGCAATTTGCGGGCTAAGTTGTGCAGAATGGCACAAGAATTATCTCACCTAGTCGCTATTTCGATCCCGCCTAGGTACACTAAGGGTAATCGAATGATTTGTGGTTACAGTGAGGCTATATGGCATTGTGGACATCAGATGAGGCGTTGTTTGAAATTGCACGGGGTGAACTGTTTACTGCCGTTGTAGGGGACATCATGGATCAGCTTGGGATGCAGCAGCAGTTTCTGCCCCCCCACATCCGCCCCCTGAGAGATGAAATGGTGGTTATCGGGCGTGCTATGCCCGTACTGGAAGCAGATGTTTTTGAGGGTTATCACAGCCACGCCAACGCTGTGATCGCCAAACCGTTTGGCATGATGCTAGAAGCGCTGGATGATTTGAAGCCGAACGAGATTTATATCTGTTCGGGCGCGTCGCCGCGTTACGCTCTTTGGGGCGAATTGATGAGCGTGCGCGCGCGTCAGCTTGGGGCTGCCGGGGCGGTTCTTGACGGTTATTCGCGCGATACACGAGAAATTGTCAAGCTGGGGTTTCCGACATTTTCCTACGGTGCTTACGCGCAGGATCAATCTCCGCGTGGCAAGGTGCTTGATTTCCGTGTGCCAATCAAGCTGGGTGAAACGACAGTTCGGCCCGGTGACATCGTATTCGGCGATGTTGATGGCGTCTGCGTGGTTCCGCAAGCGGCGGTTGAAGAGGTCTTCTCGAAAGCGCTGGAAAAAGCTAGAGGGGAGAAACGTGTCCGTGAAGCGATTGAAAATGGGATGAGCGCTGCCGAAGCCTTCGCCCGTTATGGAATTCTTTAAAGGATTTCGAAGCCGATTTTAGGTCAGAAAAAGGATTGATAATGCGGATCGAATCTGTTGATGTATGGTTGGTCGAAGGCATAAAATATAACTGGACGTTACTGCGAATCACAACTGATAACGGGCTAACTGGTGTGGGTGAGTCGACCAATTGGCCCGGCAGCCCGTTGATCTATCACGCGACCCAGCATTTAGGGCAGCACATCCTCGGCGAAGACCCGCGCCGTGTTGATTTTATCTGGACGAAACTCTATCGCGATTTTAACTGGCAAGGGCCAACCGGCACGATGATGTGCGCTATGTCGGGGATTGATATGGCGCTGCTTGACCTCAAAGCCAAGTGGCTTGGGGTGCCGTGCTATGAACTGCTTGGTGGGGCCTTTCGTACCGAGATTTTGTTGTATGCCAATTATTGGTTTACGCAGGGCGGTCATAACCCAGAGGATTATGCTCGGCAGGCAAAAGCAGTCGTGGCGACGGGCTTCACAGGCTTGAAATTCGACCCATTTGCGCATACGAATTATCTATTTGGCTCTGACCTGAGCAGTAATCTGACTCTGACAGGGGATCAAGAAGATCGGGCATATGACATCACAGCAGCGATCCGAGAGGAAGTCGGCTCTGGCGTCCAATTGATGGTAGAGACCCATGCGTTCCTCAGTATGCCAACAGCCATCCGCATGGCGAAGCGGCTCGAACCGCTCAATATCACATGGTACGAGGAACCCGCAGGGCCAGAATCCGCAGCGACGTTGCGCTATCTGAATGAGAAGATCAACATCCCCCTATGTGTCGGTGAACGCCATTACAGCCGCTGGGGTTTTCGTGAGGTACTGGATTTGCACGCCGTCGATTACATCATGCCCGATGTTACGCGCTGTGGGGGGCCTAGTGAGCTACGACGGATCGCAGCTTTGGCAGAGACGAGCAATATTCAAGTCGCGCCGCACAATCCAAACGGGCCGTTGAGTACCCTAGCCAGCGCGCAAGTGTGTGCCGCAATCCCGAACTTTTTTCGGCAGGAATATATGTTTAACGATGTTCCATGGCGCGATCAAGTCATTGACCATCCGATAGAAATCCGCAATGGGTCTTTGATTCTGTCTGATCGCCCCGGCTTAGGCGTCGATCTCGTCCCGTCGGTGATGGATGCCCATCCGGGTGTCGTGACCCCTAGGGCCGGGTTCTATATCTAATGGCACTCGATATCAACCTCCACGGAAAACAGGCCCTCATCACGGGCGTTTCAAGCGGCATCGGACTGGGAATTGCTGCGGCTATGGCAGAAGCAGGCTGCGACATCACCGGTTGTGGCATGGACGATGAAAGTTCATCGGGTGCGGCGACGTTTCAACGAGTCGTTGAGGCGCACGGGCGGAGTGCGACCTACACAGCAATCGACCTACGCGACGACCCCGCGCTTCGTGGGTGGGTAGCACACGCGGGTGCCCAGTTAGGCGTCATCGATTTCGTAATCTCGAATGCGGGTCGCAGCGTTTTTGAAGGGGTATCCCATTGTTCGGACGATGCTTGGAACGATGCCCTTAACCTCAATCTGGCAGCCCACTGGAGGCTGTGTCAAGCTGCCAAGCCCTACTTATTGGCAGCAGATGAGCCAGTCATTATCGTGATTACCTCGAATCACGCCTATTCGACCATTCCAGGATGCTTTCCTTACAATGTTGCCAAAGCCGGGTTGCTCGCCTTGGTGCAGTCGCTTGCCATTGAATGGGGTCCCAAGATTCGCAGTGTGGGTATTGCCCCGGGATTCATTGACACCCCCGGTGGCGATACGTGGTTCAACACGTTTACAGACCCAGCGGCTGAACGGGCGCGCACAGAAGCGATGCACCCGGTAGGACGCATCGGCACGACACGAGAAATCGGAGGGATGTGTGCGTTTTTGTGCAGCCCCTTCGCGCGTTTTATCACCGGAACAACGGTTTTGGTCGATGGGGGTCGCTCGGCGTTAATGCAGGACAAGTGATCGTCAGGTGTGCAGAACGCAATAAAATCACAGTAAATCACAGGAGTTGAAAACGGATTGACAAGGGACTTGTCAAACGGCTAGGGTAAAGTCACGACAACCGACCCGAAACCGAAAGCCAAGCCCATTACCATGATAGCTGAATATACCCTGCAAGCCAAAGATGTCCATGCCACAACCGTGAGCCGCCTACACACGCACTTGAGCCTAGAAACCGAAGGCTGGCGAAGCGATACGCATCAAACGCTCAGCCTGCTGGTCAAAGCCGCGGCAACCCGCAACAGTCTAGAAGGGACATGCCATGATAGTTATGGGGTAGCGCACAACAACAGCATCCGTGAGCAACTCGATGTGGCCGACCTGCGCCAACACGAGGCGGAGATGAACGCCGCCTTAGCTAGCACCCTCCCCAAGGACATGCGGCACGGGGGGCTGGAGGTCGCCATTGACCTGCACGACGAACCGTTCTCTGGCAAGGGGCTGGTACTGCCAACCTACACCTGCCGAGCGCAAGCCAAGGCGGGAACCACTCACTTTTTTCGGATTGCCAGTGCCTATGTGATCTGGCGTGAGATGCGCTTGACGCTGGCGCTGATCTACGTGCTGCCTGAAGATGACCTTGTGGCTGTGGTCGAGCGGTTGTTACAGCGCCTGAAAGGGCTTGGTATTCATAAAAGGGGTGAATTTAACATCTGTGCAACGAAGTGCCACTTAGTTAAGTTATTGTTATATCAAGGGGTGTGTTTAACATCTGTGTCATGAGGGGCAACTTTTCCTAATGGGGAATGAACCGTTGAACTCTTCATGAAAGCAATCACACTTTCTCCAGAATACCCGTCTAGTATCAGGAGAAAGCCGATGAAACGCGAATGGACAACCGATGAAATCCTTGAACAGTTTACATTGCTGGAAGATGAGCAGGCATTCGTCAAAGCCAACAGCCCCCATAACCGGTTAGGAAAAGCGCTTCTTGGAGACCATCAAAAACCGGGGGCTAGGCGACTCGCATTCCAAACGCGGGTAGAAAAATCACGCTTGTCAGAACGAGCAAGCCTTACCATAGTAACCTCAGTTTGATATCCAATAGG
>JBMOFU010000050.1:0-16861 GCA_049318725.1 Phototrophicaceae bacterium
TACTCAAACGTGACCAGCGGCGCAAGATTTTCCAGCGTCGCGGCGCCGATCCCCTGCACGTCGTCCAGTTCAGCCAGCGTATTAAAACGCCCGCGTGCGTCACGCTCGGCCAAGATGCGGCTGGCGGTCACTTCGCCAATCCCCGGTAGCGTCATCAACTCTTGCAGCGTGGCCGTGTTGATATTCACGCGCAATCCGCCAATCGGCGTGGGGAGTTCGGCCTCTTGCGCGGTACTGAGGGCGGCATCCACCACGCCCGCGCCGACTTCGGCTTCGAGTTCAGCCACATATGGCACATGGACTTGTGCGCCGTCGTTGAGCAAATCGGCAGGGTTGACACGCACAAGGTCGGCGTTGGGTAATGCGCCACCAGCGGCATCAATCGCCTGCTGGACGCGGCTCCCACGCGGCAAAATCACCAGCGTTTGTGGGGTTGCCACTGCCCCCGTTACGTAGACCTGTAGCGGCGCGGGCGTAGCGCTCGGCAGTGGCGTTAGGGTGGGGATCGGCGCTTGGATGGCAATGGTGACGGGTTCGGGCTGCGTGATCCACAACAGCGTTCCCGCGCCGACAATCGCCAAGACCACCACAACAAAGGCTGCAATCGTCGTCCAAGCGGATAGCGGGCGTTCGGGGTCGGTGTAATCGGTCATGGGGTCGCCTCGGCATCTGGAATTGTGTAGGGGCGCAATAGTTTGCGCCCCTACGGGGAACGGACGGGTTTAATACTTCTTGACGATGGCGCGGTAGGTCGCGGGTTGGCGCGTCTGCATGAACTGAAATTCTTCACGGAAGCGGCGCACGTTTTCAAGGTCAATCCGCGCCACGGTGAACCCTTCGAGCGGTTCGCCCGTGTCGGGGTCGGTTTCGTCCACCATGGAGGCGTAAATTTCGCCGCGTGGCCCCACGATCATGCTTTCGCCGCCAAAGGTCATGGTCACGTCTTCTCCAACGCGGTTAGCGGCGATCATAAACACCGAGTTTTCATAGGCGCGCGAGCGGACGTAAGTCTTCCACTCGTCAATGTGCGCCGCTTCCCAGTTGCCGATGACAATCAACAACTCGGCACCGTCTAGCGCCATGCTGCGCGCGACTTCAGGGTAGGCCAAATCGTAGCCGACCATCATCCCGACGTTGGCTAAGTCGGGGATTTCCATCACGGGCAGTTTGTAGCCCTCACGGAAGGCCATGCGCTCTTCCCCCCGCAGGTGAATCTTGTTGTATACGTCTAACAGTTCGCCCCCCGGCCCAACCATCACCGCAGAGTTGTACAACACGCTTTCGACTTTTTCTTTCGTGACCATGCCAAACGCCACATATACGCCGTATTCGTCTGCCCGTTGCGCGATCAAATTCACCGTTGGCCCCGGCACGCGCTGCGCGAGTTCGGTAAAGCGCACGCCCAATTCAAATCCGCTGGTGACCAATTCAGGGAACACGATCAAGTCCACCCGCTGTTGCGAGGCAATCTTGCTAATCATGTCTGACATTTTGACAAGATTATCTTCCATCTCGCCCAGCTTAGGTTTCATCTGTACAACGGCAACGGTAATTTCGCGCATAAGTTCCTCTTCTAGGTGATCTTGCGGGGCATGTGTAAAGCCCTATTGTAGTTGTTTTTGCTCAAGGTATCACGGGTGAGCGCACAAGCTATGAAGGTGTTGCCGATGGCGGCACTAACGGAGCCGTTGGCGTTGCCAAAGCCACCTTCGCCGCCAAACGCGCCTCAATGACTGACGCAACGTAGTGATACTGTTTTTCTTGTTGAAAGCCAATTTGCTCAAACACCTGATTGAGTTGCATCTTGATGGCGGCATCGCTGGTGACGACCCAAAAGGGCTTGCCCTCAACATATCGTTGCAGCCGTTTAAGGTGGATGTTAGCATTGCCGCGTGGGGGGCGTGCAGTTGGGCTAAAGGCAAAGATAAAGCCCTTTGCAGGCATGTCGCCCTCTAACAGGCTGGTCAGCACGGTGAGCATCTCTTGAAAATCTGACCAAGACCAGCCGCCTTGAAACGACACCCGCACGATTTGGTTGGTAGGGGTATCCCACATCAGTTGAATCGGCATTATGCCCCTTACTACTTCAAACCACTAGGCGATGAAAGATCGAATATAACAGATAAAATTACCCTGATTGCTCATGACGGATTTTAACACCACAAAGACGGACGACACAGGTGTCGTCCCTACAAAACCGTTGCAATGCGCCCCCCTGCCATTATAGCGCAGAGAACAGGTCTTTCACGCTGATTTGTAGGCCGGGGAGCAGTGCGCCGCCGCTCAAGACCGCGTTGATGTCATAGTAAGTATATTGCCCCCCTGCGCTATAGACCGTCACCGCCCGCAGTTTGGGGTCTACCAGCCACACGGCCTGCACACCGTTTTGCAGGTCGCGTTCCACTTTGGCGAATACATCGCTAAACAGGTCGTTTTCAGAGAGTACCTCCACCACCAAGTCTGGGATGAGCAGAATCGGCTTGTTTAGCCAGTCTGGGTTGGCGTTGAGATAGGCGTTCCAGCGGTCAGCAGCAAAGAACATCACATCGGGGATGCGGCTCCCCTTAACCCAATTGCCATCAGCGGTCTGGGCAAAGGTCATTTCGCTAAAGACTTCGCCCAATTGATGATTTTGCACAAACTGATCCAACAACCGCATAATCACGCGGATCACCCACCCATGAATGGCAAAACTAGGCATCTTTACAATCCTTTGTCCATCAATCAGTTCAAAAGGGCCTTCATGGTCAAATAGCCGCCCAAATTCAGCGAACGTTAAGCCCTCTGCCGCAACGGGAACTATCATACTAGGGGGGGGAACTGTCATGGTCATGATACACCTCTAAAATCTATGTGTCTGAATCACTTTACCATATTCCTGCGCGCTGTAGCACCAGTGCCCCTTCAAACAACAGGCTGATGCTCACCGCGCCAACTGCCAGCGCGTATCCCCACCATAGCCACGCCATCTGGGCAGATGTACCTGCCGGATTCCAGAGCAGCACCCACGCCCCAAAGCCTAAAAACGCTGCTGGATCGAGCAACCGTAACAGCGAGGGGGCATCCCAATCATGGCGCATCCCACTTTGTAAGGCGTCTAACAGCAATAAGACGCCAATCAGCGTGTTGAAAATTGCAAAGCGGCGGATGGCAACGCGCACGGTCATTGGATCACCGTCCAGAGGCCAAACCCCACGAATACCAGCGTGAACAGCCCAAACAGGATCACTAGCACGCGGTTTGCGCGTTGAATGCCAGCGAGCAAGGTGTGTTCATCCACCACAGCGCGCCATGCCGGGAGCGCCAACATCAGCCCCAACACGGCGATAATTGGCTTGCCCGCCACATACAAGATATTGACCAGCGCCCCGCCAGATTCCACTGTGGCGGCGCTGTCGTTGAACATCCCCGCCAGCGTATAGACGATTAATGCCAGTCCAGCGGCGCCTTGTGCGCGCTGCCAACGACGTATTTCGGCGGGCGGGGGTAGGTTCATCGCTTAGTGTCCTAGTTCCACGGGGGGGCGTCTTCAGGCTTGGGCGTGGCGGGTGCGGCCTCTGGCGGGACTGCGACGGGGGTCGCAGGGGCGGCCTGCGGCGCGCTGTCTTCGGGCTTCGGTTCGCTTGGCGCAACGGCGACGGGGGTCGGTGTGGTAAGCGCAGCGCTGACTGCTTCCACAGTGGGGGTCGGTGTGGCCGAGGCAGGTGCCGTTACTGTGGAGGTCGCTGGCGCAGATGCCGCGCTAGGGGTCGGCGCGCCCAAGATATGCTTTTCAATCGCCTTCGCTACGCCGTCGGTTTCATTAGAACTGGTGATGTCGTCGGCGGCATCCTTGAGGATTTTTTCTGCGTTTGCCATCGCCACGCCAATCCCGGCGATTTTAATCATTTCTAGGTCGTTTTCGCCGTCGCCGATTGCCATCACCTGCTTGGGATCAATCTTGAGTTCCTTCAACAATGCCCGTAGCGCGTTGCCCTTAGAGCCGTTGGGCGGCAAGACTTCCAGCATGTGCGGCACGCCGCCGCTCATCAAGCGGGCATTGCCGCCGATTTGCGCGTTGAGTTGCCAGCGCAGCGCCTTAATGCGGCGCGGATCGTTGGGGCTAATGAGTACCAGCTTGTTGATTTTTACGTTGCCAATCAGGTTTTGCAGCGTGCCAACGTATTCTGGCTGGACTTCCTTCCAGCGGGTGTGGATTTCTTCAACGTAGGGGTTGGCGACACGCGCCAAGACCCGCCCCTGCGAATAGACCACTACCGCAAACCCGCGATCTTCCGCATAGGTAATCACGCGGCGGATGATGTCATCGTCTAGGGTTTGTTCGTGGCGTAGCGTGCCGTTTGGCTCATGGATCGTCAAGCCCTGTGTGAAGATGCACGGCATATCAATGTTTAGTTTTTGGATTAACTCGCGGCAAGAGGCATAGTTTTTGCCAGTCGCCAGCATGAACTTCACGCCCATGCCCATCGCCGCACGGATGGCCTGTTCGGTGCGCGGGGTGAGTTCGCTTTGGTTGTTAAGCAGGGTGTGGTCTACGTCTAGCACCACAAGGCGAATATCGGTTTTGGTTAGTGTGGGTTGTGCAATCATGAACGTTCCTAGCTTACAAACAGAGCGAGCAATACAAATTTACCATTCCACTTGAACAATGCCAGATTGACGAATCACCACATCCGAAGTAATCAATGGTGCGCGAAGGGTTCTGGCAAGCCCAACAATAATTCGGTCATGCATTTCTGGGATGGCCTGATCTCGATCAAAGTCGAGAACGACATTTTCATGAAAGGCCACCGCCCGTAGATAAGGTGCAGATTGAATATCGTTATAGGTTGCTTTGAAATCGTTAAACCAACCCCACTTTTGGTCTGCATAATACAATTCAGCCAGTGAAATCGCTGAAAAGTATAATCTTGTTTGAGCATTTTCTGCGGCAACGAAAAGCATTTTCGCCCGCGCACTCAAACGGGCAGATTCAATGAGATACCACGCCAGCGCGTTGGTATCTACTACATAAATTGGCTCAATCATCCAAGCTCATCCAACTCCGATTCCCATGCGGTGCCGATTTGCCGCAAAACCTCACGCAATTCATCATCGCTGACCTGCACATCAGCCTTTGCATATTTCCCCATCAGGCTACTGACGTTTTCAAAAGCCCCTTGCGCCCGCAATGTTTCGATTTCGGCCAATGCTGCTTGACGAGTCAGCGCCATGCTAGGGGGTAGCGTTGCTTGAAGCCGTTGAATCAACAGCAGCTTATGGGGTGGGTCAAGGACTTCAGCGGCGCTAACCAGTTCATTAAACGTCATAGACAACATGGTGGGACACCCCCTAGTCACACAATGAACGATACATCACCCTATTATAGAACAAAATTTCGCGTCACACAATAAGCACTGTACTGTGGTCGCCCAAGTTCATCTGGAGCGCGCGCGGCCTGTTGGCGGCACGGCCTAGCGTGGCCTTGCGCCCGATGAGGCTATCTTGCAGGCGTACGGGCAAATCGCTGATCTTGCTCTTTTCTAGCACAATGCAGCGCTCAATTTCACAGTGTTGAATGGTCACATCATGGTAGATGCTGGTATAGGGGCCGATGAAGCTATTTTCGATGATGGCGTTCTTGCCAATGCAGATCGGCCCGCGCAGGGTGCTGTTGGTGATCTTCGCGCCTTCGGCCACAATCACGCGCACGTCTACGACAGAATCGGCGCTGATGCTGGCGGTGGGGTGAATCCGTTGATTTTCGGGCGTGTTGAGCAGCAATTCATCCATCACGTAGCTATTGGCTTCCAGCATATCGGTGGGCTTGCCCGTATCAATCCACCAGCCGTTATGGATGTGGGGGGACACACGGTAGCCGTTTTCGATTAGCCATTGAATCGCGTCGGTGATTTCTAGCTCGCCGCGTCTCGACGGCTGAATAGCGTGGACGGCTTCAAAGATGTAGCGGTCAAACATATAGATGCCGACCAACGCAAGGTCGCTGGCGGGATGTTCGGGCTTTTCGACCAATTGCTTCACCGAGCCGTCTGTATTAAGTTCCGCCACCCCAAAGGATTGCGGGTTCGGCACATGCTTTAGCACAATTTGGCTGTTCCAGTCGCTGCCGGCAAAGTCGGCAATCAAGCGGTTGATGCCGCCTTGAATCACGTTGTCGCCCAAGAACATCACAAACGGGCTATCCCCCAAAAAGTCTTGAGAAATCTTGACCGCGTGCGCCAACCCATCGGGGCGGTCTTGCGGAATGTAGGTGATTTGCACATCCCCAAACTGGGAGCCATCGCCTACATGGTCACGGATTTCTTGCCCCGTTTCGCCAATCACAATGCCAATCTCGCGGATGCCAGCGTCGCGGATGGTTTCGATCACACGGAACAATACAGGCTGGTTGGCAACTGGAATCAGTTGTTTGGCGCGGGTATAGGTCAACGGGTATAACCGAGTTCCCTTGCCGCCACTCAGAATCAAGCCCTTCATCATCGCGGTATTGCTCATGTGGGTTTTACTTCCCCTTATGGATGCACAAAACAAGCTCCATTATAGCGCAGTCGCGCCTAAAATCCGCAGGGGGCAAACCGATTTACCGTACTTTGCGAACGGCATCCCCGACGTGGACGACCCCCGCTTGCACCACCCGCGCATTGATTCCACGACGGCGGGCGGCGCGCCCTTCTGGGGAATTGACCAGCTTGGTCGCGTCACTGCCGTAGCGTTCGGTAAAGTTGCCGCAGCCGTTGTGCGGCACTTCAGACACTTCTACAATTGCCGTGCCGATCTGTATCTGTTGGCCGGGCGGCAAATTTTCGGCACTTAGGTCTAGGTCAACATACAGTTGGTCGCCGGCCAGCGGCCAACGGGCGCGCTCCCCGCCTGCGATCACATCCACCACGCGGCTGTTCATCAGCGTCAGTTGCGTCTTGGGGTCTGGCTCGGATTTGCGTAAGTGCCAGCTATCCCCTACAAGGCCGCTTGCGGGCGTCAGTTCAGCCCGATCAAGCGTTTCACGCTCGCCCTTGCTCGGGCGGCGGACGATCATTTCTAGTGTGCCGTCGTCAGCGGGGGATTGACCGCGTGCGGTCAATTGTTCGATGTAGTCCGTTTGGGTTTGGGGGGCGTCCGTCATGGTCAGTCCTCTTTAAGTTAGGCAATCAATCAAGCGTATCATAATATAATATGGTGATTTCGCGTTCATGTTTTTGGGTAGGGCAATTGCGTTCTGCAAAAACAGAGGGGTTCCCCGTAGGGGCATGGCGCACTATGACCCTACAAAAATAACGATTTCGTAGGGGGTGGCTTATGTGCCGCCCCACCGAAAACGGAGGCACACACAGGTGCCTCCCTGCGTAAAAATGCGATTTGTACCGTTATAACCCGATCTTATTTCGATGCGATTGCTCTAAGTGTCTTGCAGGGGCGTAATCTGTTGCGCCCCGTGATAGAATGTGACCATCTTCAGGATGAGGAAGCATAAGGGGATGGGCTGTGAAGGGACATCTTTGGCGGCTGTGGGCGTTGGGGTTAAGCCTGACCGTATGTGCAGGCGGCTTGCGTTGGGTGTTGATGGGGCGTAGCTTACCCGCGTTTGACTACTACGACGAAACGCATATGTTCCTCTATGGGCAGTACATCCGCGACGACGCCCCGCTTGCTGACGCCTACGGCGCGGCATTACCTGCTGCATGGCTGACGGGCTATCCCCCCTTATAACCTTGGGCCAGCGCGTGGGTTGGGCGGTTAGTCGAGCGGATTGTTCCATTCCCATTCCCAACCGATTACATTACGGCCATGCGTTGGCTTTCGGTTGTATCCGGCAGCTTAACGACGTTGCTGTTATTTTTTACCGCAACTGCGTTGACCAAACAGTTGGGGCAGGTCGCCCAACTCATCAGTGGTGGCTTGGTAGCGCTGCTGTGGGCAAGCGCCGCGCAAATCGTAGAAATTGGCGTGCTTGCCATCCCCGATTCGCTGATTTACCCCTGCACTGCGTTGGCCTTACTGGGCAGCGTGTGGGCGCTTGAATCCGATGCCCCACACGGCTTGGTCGTTGGGCTGATTGGCGCAATTGGGGCGGTCTACCTCAAATACTCGCTGGTGTATGCACTCATCCCTGTGGGCTATGCGGCCTTAATCTTGCTACGGCGGCGCGGGCTGCGGGCAATGTGGCCGACGCTCGGTATAATGGCGCTGATTTCAGCAGGGGCAGCGGCTTACTTGATTTGGGGCTATGGCGCGTTCGGGCTGAATAACACCGAAGCCAACCGCTTTCGGGATGTGGGGTTAGCAAACCTACTTTCGCTAGAGCGCAACGGCATTAACCTGTGGTACTCGTTTCACGCGACCTTGCCGCTGGCGTACTTTGGGGTGGGGATCGTTGCGGGTGCGCTGGCTGCCCGTCATCGGCAAGTACCCAGACCTGCCTTGCATTGGCTGTTGCCCTTTGCGGGCTATGCCCTTTGCGGGATTGCGCTAATGTCTAGCGTCAAGCTGGCAAACGACGGCTATGGCCCAACCCGTTACTTGTTCCCTGTGGGGCAGGTCTACATGCTGATCTTTGCGGTAGCAACGGCGTGGTGGGCGCGTGCAAATATACGGCGGGTTGTGCTGTTGGTGATCTTGGTCGGTGGGCTAGTGAGTGTCAATCTATGGCAGATTAATCTGCGTGCGCTGGATTTCGCCCCAGAGGATTTCAAGGTCACATTATGGCGCTATGCTGACGCGACCTTGCCCAACGACGGGACGATTCTGTTCCCTGACAGCAGCCCGCTACGGGATACGTTCAACCGCCCGCACAGTGGCTATAACGGCGCGACGCCCTTCACTTGGGCCTATGACGATAACCCGACGCTCCGTAGCCCGCAATCCTTCTTTGATGAAGGGGCTGTTGCGTTCTTGATCTTCACCGAACGCGACCTTGCCGGGGTGTACAATTTGCCCGAATTTGACGCTTATCGTGAGCAATTGTTGCTGCTCAAGCAATTGCCCGCCCAAGACCGCCCAGACAGCGCCTTTATCTACTACATGTTGCCGCCCCAAACCCCAACGGATGTGGCGTTCGGTGAGCAAATCCGGTTGGTGGGCTATGACCTTAACGCCACGACCTACCGCACGGGGGAAGTGCTTCGCATTCGTCCCTATTGGCAAGCCGCCGTGACCCCACAGGGCAATTACTCGATGTTCGTGCATCTTGTGGCGCTGAACGGTGACCCCGTCCCGCTCGCC
The DNA here is from genome assembly GCA_049318725.1 of Phototrophicaceae bacterium. Lineage (GTDB taxonomy): Bacteria > Chloroflexota > Anaerolineae > Aggregatilineales > Phototrophicaceae > CAIRDJ01. Next base: position 9,220 of record JBMOFU010000050.1, read on the forward strand.
CAGTTCGACGGCGCGCCGTCCAAGCGCTTGACGCCCTCTTGGAGCGACCCCAGTGAGGTTTTGATCGGAACGAGCGCAACCATCGCCCTGCCGCCAGACTTGCGCGCAGGCAACTATCAATTGATTTTGGGCTTATACGACTTTATGACTGGGGTACGCTTACCCGCCGACCCAGAAGATGCAGTTACAATTCCGATTTTCATCAACGGTTCATCACCCCATATAAAAAAACTTATGTTAGAATGAGTTTGGGCGACCATCATTTTTGCGACTTTTTTAGAGCTTATTGGCCGCATCACCTAAAGGGGAAAACTGTCCAAACGCTTGACATCTGACCGATCACACCCGCTCGCTCATTTTGTTCACCCGCTGAGGCAGGCAGCTTTGGAGACATACTCGTGATACAAGAACTTCTAAACCGTGCAGACCGTCGCGGCTACATCACCTACGATGATGTTCTGGAAGTCTTGGAGGAGGACAGTGACGACGTACACCTTGTCGAGTCTCTCCTTTATGAGCTAGATGAGTTGGGTGTCGAAATGCGCCAAGAGGGGGAGCATGAAGAGCCTCAAGGTGCCGATGACGACGACGAAGATTCAGAAGCTCGAGAGACCGCCGCAGACAATTCAATGGGCGATGTCAACGCAGTATCTGCCGATGACCCGGTTGGGCTGTACTTTCGCCAAATGGCGCAAGAGCCGCTGCTGACAGCAGACGATGAAATTTCTTTGGCGCAACGCATTGAGCAGGGGCGGTTGTCTCAAGAAGCCTTAGACGCCTGCGTGAACTTGCAGGGGGTTGACCCAAATTGGCTGGCCGAAGTGCAGATTCGGATCATGGACGGCCAAGCCGCCCGCGAGCATCTAGGGCGTGCCAATACGCGCTTGGTGGTGAGCATTGCCAAACGCTACATGGGGCAAGGGCTGCCCTTCCCAGACTTGATCCAAGAGGGCAACGTCGGGTTGATGCGGGCGGTAGACAAATATGACCATCGGCGCGGCAACCGCTTTAGCACCTACGCCACATGGTGGATCCGCCAAGCCATTACCCGCGCCCTCGCGCAAAAGACCCGCACCATCCGCATCCCCCTTCACATGACCGAACGCATCCGCCAAATGTACCGCACCGCGCAAAATCTTGAACAGACCATCGGCAGGCGGCCAAGCCCCGAAGAAATTGCCGATGAAATGGGCATCCCGTCAGACGCCATCCGCAACATGATGGACGCCAGCCAGCACGCCATCGCCCTAGAGCGCCCCGTGGGGGAAGACGGCGATAGCGAGTTTGGCGACTTCATCGAAGACATCGAATCGCCTAGCCCCGTAGAGTGGGCAACGCAGCATCTGCTGCAAGAAACAATTGAATCGGTGTTGCACGAGCTTACCCCGCGCCAAAGCCATATCCTGCGCTTACGCTTCGGCTTGGGCGGCGGCGAACCGCACACCCTTGAAGAAATTGCCAACAAGTTTGGCCTCAGTCGGGAGCGCATCCGCCAGTTAGAAAAAGAGGCGCTGCGGCAGCTCCGTCACCCGCGTGTCGCGCAAGTGCTGCGCGATTATTTGGGGTAGATCGGGTGATGGGGCGCAATAAACCGCGCCCCATCACCATTTGCGGTTATTTGCTCTCTTTGTCCTCGTGTTCTGCTTTGGGTTCGCGTGCAGGCACAATAGAAGGAATCGGCAAGTAGCGCAGCAAGGCTTCTGCGAAGTTAGACAGCGGCATCGTCTGCAACCAGACCTTGCCCGGCCCCTTGAGTGTTGCCAAGAAAATCCCCTCACCGCCAAACAACCAATTGCTAATCCCACGCACCAGCGTGATGTCATAGTCTACGCTTGGCTCATACATCGCCACATAGCCGGGGTTGACCTTCAAAATCTCGTTGGGCTGGAGCGTGTACTCCATCACTTCGCCGCCGACTTCAGCAAAAATCGTGCCGGGGCCGGTCAGCCGTTGCATAACAAAGCCTTCCCCGCCAAAGATACCTGCGCCAAGCCGCTTACGCAGGTGTAGCTTGATTTCTACGCCGTCGCTGGCACACAAGAAGGCATCACGTTGGGCGATGATAGATTGCCGTGCGCCTAGCTCGTGGGCAATGATCTGCCCCGGCATCTTCGGCGTAAAAACTACCTTTTGGCCGTTGGCATCTGCTTTGAAGGTCGTCAAGAAGATGGATTCGCCCGTAATCGCCCGCCCTAGAATGCTCCCTAGCCCGCCGCGTGTGCCTGTACTCATATTCACATGCTGGCTCATCCAAGACATGCCCGCCGTTTCAGTAAAGACCGACTCGCCTTTTTCCAGCAACACTTCCAGCGCTGGCATGGTCGTCCCGCGAATTTCATAGCGCATGGTTCCGCTTTCCTCTCTATGGTGATCGAGATTATGATAGGGGTGGGCTATTGGCACACCCCTGCCTTTATTCTACCGCCGCACCCCGCGAAATTGTTCCAAAATCGTTAGCCATTTTGTGCAGGCAGTTTAACGCTTTCGTGTTAGCATTTAACCAGACGTGTTCTATGCCCACAGGAGCAGGATTAAAACCCCTATGACCACTTATCCCTCGATTGAGGATTACACCCAAAGAACCCCTCGTCTGCTGATTGTAGACGACAACGAGGTCAACCGCGTTTTGCTAGAACGGATGCTCGGCGCTGAGGGCTACTCTACCGATAGCGCACGGGATGGCCGCGAAGCGCTCGATAAGCTGGCGGAAGATTCGTTTGACCTTCTGCTGCTGGATATCATGATGCCTGTGCTAGACGGCATCAGTACACTGAGGTTCATCCGTGCCGACGAAAACACCGCCACCTTGCCGGTCATCTTGATTTCGGCCATGACCGACACCGACGACATTGTGCGCGGGCTAGAAATGGGCGCCAACGATTACATCACCAAGCCCGTAGATATGGGCATTGCGCTTGCCCGCGTCAAAACCCAAGTGACGCTCAAATACTTGGCCGACGAGCGTGACCGCACCATAGAGCGGCTGCGCCAAACCAACGAAATGCGCGAGTAATTCTTCCGTATGGCGTCGCACGACCTCAAGAACCCGCTGACCAACCTGCGCGTTGCCCAAGTGTTGCTCAAAGAATTGATAGACCCTAATGATGTTCGCAGCCATACCGTGCTAGACACCATGACGCTGACGATCAGCACCATGCAACAGGTCATTGAGGACTTTTTAGATTCGGCGGCAGCACAAAGCGGAGCGCTCGATATTCGGCTACAGGCGGTCAATGCCGACGCGCTGTTGCAGCAGGTGATTGAGCAACAATTGCCCATTGCCTATGACAAGCAAATTGACCTACAAATGGCAAACGCTGGCTTATGGATCCACGCTGACCCGGCGCGCCTGTTGCAAGTGTTACAGAACCTGCTCGGCAACGCCATCAAATATAGTCCGGTGGGGAGTGAAGTGCGCTTATGGGCAACAGACAATGGGCAATACGTTCGGTTGTATGTGACCGATCAAGGGCCGGGCATCCCTGAAACGGAGCGCATTAAGCTGTTCCAGCCGTTTGGCAAAGCCAGCAACCGCCCGACAGGGGGCGAATCCAGTCATGGGCTAGGGCTATGGATTGCCAAACACCTGACCGAACTGCACAACGGGCGTATTGGTGTGGAGGCTTCTCCAGAGGGCGGGTCGCAATTTTGGGTGGATATCCCCGCCGCCCAGTAAGCGGCGATTCACCCACTATAAGAGCGGGGCGGTGTCCCCAAAGTTGGCTCGGTTTTGGCGGATTTTAAGCGCCATCTGCTCCCCATCTTCAAGGGTTTCTGCCCAGCTAAATCGGCGGCGTACGGTTGGGGCAACTTGCCACAGCACATCTAACATGGACTTGATAAATGGGCTTGTCCCCACCAAGACCGTCCCGCGGAAGTGCGGCAACGCTTGGCGGTGGCTAGACACCACATTCATGATGGCGCTGCGTGGCACGTCTGGGCTGCGGCGTATATCCGCCAAAATGCTGTAGTTATGTTGTACCTGTGACCCTAACAAGTTGGTTTCGGTGACCGCTGAATAGTAATCTTCCCACGTCCACTTAGACGGGAACTCCCAAAAGATGATCTGTTGAGCATCATTCCACCAAACCACGCGGATCGCACCCTGTTGTTGCATAATCGGTTCAGTCCTGATATTTCTATCCACAATGATACAGTGTAATAACGCAATGTTAACTTAAATTACGTAAAAATCAATGCCAATCCGCGTGAAAAACAGGGGTGACAAAATAGATGATTTCATCGTAGGGGCGCAGCACGCTGCGCCCCTACACCATACAGGGATGATCGTTATTCGCCAACGATCAATATGTTTCCCACACTTCTTCCCCGGCCATGATGCGGCGTACCTGCTTGGGGAAGCGCATCCGATTCAGCGGCTTGCCAATGTAGCCGTTGAAGCCGGCATCACGCGCCTTCGGGATTTCGGTGTCAGCGTCTTGGGCGGTGACGGCAATCACCAAAATGTCTTTGAGTTCGTTGTCTGCGCGGATTTCTTTCAGCACGTCATAGCCCGTGGTGCGCGGCAGGTTGATGTCACAGAAGATGATGTCTGGGCGGGGACGCATCGCCCGCGCCATTTGCGGCACGCCTTCCCCAGTGGTGTTGATATAGGCTTTGATGTTCAAGAAGCGCATCATCACCCCGATGATTGCCATACCGCCTGCGTCGTCCTCTACCACTAGCGCATTGATCTTCGACAGGTCAATATCGGTCGCGTTGAGCTTTGGGCGGGCAACCTCTGCTTTGATTTCTGCAACATCGGCCTTGACCTGCGCTACTTCGGTAGGCGCTTCGGCCTTCGCCTCCACTGGCGTTTCTGGGGTGGCTGCGTCTTGGGTGTGCTGTTCTGGTTGCTTCTCTGGGTCGGTCATGTGATGTATTCCTCTCTGTGACACTTAGCGGCAGCCCCATTGGGCAGCCCCACCGCACCATGCGGATTTATCTTGCCATTGCACCTTGTCCTGTAATGCGCCTACAACAACCCTAAAGGGTTATTCCCCTTCAACGGCAACATCGCCACGCACTCGGTTTAAGAGCGTGGTCATTTGCTGTGTTTCGCTGACTTCGCCCTTCTTCTGCTTCAACGGCAGGCTAAAGCTAAAGGTTGTGCCTTGCCCAACGACCGACTCTACGGTGAGTTCGCCGCCGTGTGCTTCCACCAAGAACTTACAAATCGGCAAGCCTAGCCCCGTCCCCTCGATGGCTTCCTCTTTGGCGCGGCTGGTGCGCTCAAAGGCTTCAAACAGCTTGTGCTTTTCCTCGTCTGGGATTCCCATGCCTGTATCAATCACATCCGCACGGATGTAATGTCTGCGGTTCTGAATGCGGAGCGTGACACTGCCTTCTTGGGTGAACTTGAGCGCGTTACTGAGCAAGTTGACAAACACCTGACGAATCCGCCGTGCATCCATCGGGAAGGGTGGGATGTCTTGGTCAATCTCTTGGATGAATTGTACACGCCCAACCTTGTTGTACTGCTCTAGCAGCACTTCGGTATTGTCAATCACGTCTTGTAAAATGGCATATAGGCTATTCTCTTGTAGGAATAGCTCCATTTCTCCCGCTTCGATCTTGCTCACGTCCAGCAAGTCGTTAATCAAGTACAGCAGATGCTCCGCACTGCGGATCGTCTGGTCAAGCCGTTCAATCTGCTCTGGGGTGACATCGCCAAACGCGCCGATCTTCATAAAGTCCATGTTATTGATGACGAGGTTGAGCGGGGTACGTAACTCGTGGGTGACGCTGGCGAGGAAGCGGGTTTTCACTTGGTTGGCGCGGTTGGCCTCTAACATGGCTTCGTCACGCTGGACGAATAATTGGGCGTTCCGCACTGCCGGAGACACCAAGTTAGCGAACAGCCGTAACAGCCGCTGGTCGTTGACTTCAAAGAACGGGGCGTCGTACGTGCGCCCGACAATCACCCCGCCGATGGGTTCGCCAGAGAAGATCAACGGCACGGCCATCGCTTGGTGCATATTCTCGCTTTGGTTGATGTCAATCTTGCCTGACCAGTTCGGGTAGTCGTCCACCACCAAAAGCTCTTGGCGGCTGATGGCTTGGCCGACCAAGCCGCGATCAATGGCAACCGTGACCCCGATATGGCTCTTGTCGGGGTTGGTAGACGCTACCAAGCGCTGCGTGAGGCGGTCTTCACTCACCAGCCACACCCCGGCGTAACTGGCCTCTAACAGCGTCTGGATGCGTTGTACCAGCGTCTGCAAAATCGTTTGCAGTTGGTAGGCGCTCACCACCAACAATGATTCATCATACACCGCCCGCAGTTCGCCCGCGCTGGCTTGAGCGTCGCGCCGTGCGATGTCTAGCTCACGGGTGCGGCTTTTGACGCGCTGCTCTAGCGTACCACTCCAGTTTTCCAGTTCACGGTAAGAACGCGACAAATTCTCTTTCATGTCGTCCAGCGCACGCGCCAAGCGGCCAATTTCGTCGCGGCGGTCAAGGTATTCAATCTGGTAGCGCAAATCGCCAGAGCCAATCTCTTGCGAAGCCAAGCTCAAGCGCGAAAGCGGCTCGGTCACGGTGCGGGTAATGAACTGTTGCACGGCAATCGCCAGCGTGACCAGCCCAATGATGGCGACCAAAACTAACTGCGCCACTGCCCCAAACGGCAACACACTCGAAATCACTTGATCGGAAATCACGCTGACAAAGCGCCATTGGGTATTGGGGAGCGTATCTACTAACACGAGGCTTTGCCCTTCCGCGTCAGAGCGCACTGGGTCTAACATGCGCGTTGGTTCCCCAGAGGGCGGCAACGGCTGGAGCAAGAACGGCTCTTGGCCGGGGATCACCCGTTCTGCGGGCGCGCCCAAGCTGGTAATCACGTAGTCCGTGTTGCCGTTGGGTGCCAACAAGAGCGAATATTCGCCTGTGGCGCTAATCATTTCTTGTTCAAGCGCCACCAAATCTTGGATGGTGGTGGTAAAAATCGAAAGCGGTACATCCACCCAGATCACGCCGTCGGCAGGGGCGTCTGGTGCCGTAGAGTCGTTGCGGAACGGCACCGCGTAAGCCATCACCGTTTGGCTGTAGTCGCCAAAGAGCGGCGCGGTGGGGCCAATCCAGCGCCCTTCGGTTTGGTCAAGCAACGCCAGCACCCAACTGTCTGGCGGCAGGTTTTCTACTGTGATGGTACGGTTAATCGGCATAATGATGCCGGGCGGCATATCGGGCGGGGCGACGTAATCAAAGGTATACAGTTGTGATTGCCCCTCCCGCCAATAGAAATTCACGTTGACGATGGCATTATTCGTCCCGCTAGAGCCAATTAACTCGATGACATAAGCGCGAATCTCTCCGGCTGACCAGCGAGTGCGGCTACGGGTGATCTCGGTCAGTTCGTTGGTCTGGCTTTGCAACTGGGCCACTTGGCGGTTGAGCGCGTTCAACAACAGGTCATGACGCTGTTGAACGCTGGCTTGTGTCACTTGGCGTAACACGCTAATGCTGGTATTGACTGCAATTGCCAAAACCAAGGTGATGATCGCAAAGCTGACCGCAATCACGATGATGACGAGCCGTCGTCCTACACTGGTTGCGAACATTGGGGCTGGAACCTCATAAAACCCATAAAAGATTCTTTCGATTATAGGAAGTCTATTATAGGTTCGCAACGGACACC